>DUOS01000208.1 GCA_012838745.1 Treponema sp.
AAGGTTTTTATCAAGTTATTAAAGCGCTTGCAGCAAAAGAAGATAAGAAAAAAGTTATTCCTGAACTCAAACCTAACGATGTGCTTGAAAACGAACAATTAATTCCCGAACAACATTTTACCCAAGGGCCTGCTCGGTTTACCGATGCTTCAGTTGTAAAAACACTCGAAGAAAAAGGAATCGGCCGCCCTTCTACTTATGCGCCTATTATTTCGGTGCTCTTAGATCGTTATTATGTTACCCGTTCAAATAAACAACTGGTTCCTACTCAGTTAGGTCTTATTATCAATGATATGCTCGTAGAAAACTTTTCATCGGTTGTAAACGTTAATTTTACTGCGAATATAGAAAACCAGTTAGATGAAGTAGAAGAAAACAACATTGAATGGCCAAGTATGATAGGAGAGTTTTATTTCCCTTTCAAGGACCGTGTTGATGAGGTAATGGAAACCGTGGACAGTATGAAGGGCAGTCTCGATGAAACTACCGATTATATTTGCGAACTTTGCGGAAAGCCAATGCTTAAAAAATTAGGCCGTTATGGGTATTTCCTCGCTTGTTCTGGTTTTCCTGAGTGCCGTAATACTCGTTCTATTCCCCTCGCTACATGCCCTCGCCCTGATTGCGGTGGCGAAATTGTAGCTCGCAAGACCAAGGGCCGTGGAAAAGAATTTTACGGGTGTACAAAGTATCCTGATTGCGATTTTATTACTCACTTTAAACCAACAGACACTAATTGTCCCAAGTGTGGTCTATTTATGGTAGAAAAGTACGATAAGAAACACGGCTCATTTAAGTCGTGTATTAATCCTGATTGTGATTATTTACATACTCAAGACGAAGAATTGGAAGTAGCTGTTGATGCGGAAACGGAAGGTGCTGAATGAACCGTTTTTTCGAAGAGTACCTAGAATATCTACGCGGAGTTCGCAGTCTTTCGCCTCGTACTGTAGAAAGCTACCGCCGAGATTTACGGCTCTTCGATGCGTTTTTAGCAGGAACATCTCCCTTTGCTGTAGAAGATTCAGATATTCGTCTTTTTGTTGCTGAACTCGGGCAAAAGGATTTTCAATCATCTGGGGTTAATCGGACTTTGTCTGCACTACGCGGTTTTTATCGCTATGCAATACGCTTTTCTCATACACAGAAAAATCCTGTTGAAACGGTAAGGAATCTTAAAGTACCACAAAAGATGCCTTCTTTTCTTTTTTCCGAAGACGCCGATAAGTTTTGTAAAAAACCTGAAACATCTGTTCAAAAGCCCCTGTGGCAAGCCCGTGATAAGGCTTTATTAACGGTTTTATATTCTACAGGGTGTCGTGTTTCAGAAATAGCAGGCCTCTCCCTTGCCGATATTGACCCAGCAGGGAAATCGGCAACGGTTACTGGCAAGGGCAACAAACAACGTAAGGTATTTTTCTCTAAAGCAGCTCTTGCTGCATTGAGTGAATATTTTCCAGAACGGATTGCTGTTATTGAACGCCAACAAGAAAGGAATTATTCGAAAAACAGATTGTTTATTTCAAAGCGAGGTCGCGCACTTTCCGTGCGAGGTATTCAGTTTATAATTGATCGGTATTCAAAAGAAGCGGGAACCAAACGTATTTCTCCACATGCACTTCGTCATACTTTTGCTACGACGCTGATAACACGAGGAGCAGATATTCGTGTAGTTCAGGAATTGCTTGGTCATGCAAGTATTTCTACTACACAGCGCTATACGCATATAACTAAAGAACACTTAAAAAAACTGTATCATCAGGCACACCCACATGGGTAAGGAGAATAAATGAAAAAAAATGAATTCCGTAGTACTACAGTTATTGCTGTAAGAAGAAATGGAAAAGTTGCTCTAGCGGGCGACGGACAAGTAACAATGGGTGAAACCATTATGAAACCTAATGCTACAAAAGTTCGTACAATATATGACGGTAAAATACTTACTGGATTTGCAGGAGCAACCGCCGATGCCTTTACGCTTTTGGAGAAATTTGAAATACGAGTAAAGGAATACTCTGGCGACCTTGTTCGTTCTGCAGTGGAGCTTGCTAAGGATTGGAGAACAGATAAAATGCTGAGGAATCTCCAAGCTCTTTTGTTAGTTGCGGACAAAGATAAAACTTTGTTAATTTCCGGAACCGGTGATGTTATTGAACCCGCAAATGATGTTTTAGCAATAGGTTCTGGCGGAAATTTTGCCTATGCTGCCGCCCTTGCATATATGGAAAATCAAGAATTATCAGCGAAAGAAATAGCAGTAAAAAGCCTTGGAATTGCAGGACGCATTTGTATTTATACCAACGACAGTATAACTGTTGAGGAGCTGTAACAGTATGGAACCACTAGAAAATCTTACCCCAAAAGCCATTGTAGCAGAGCTTGATACCTACATCATTGGTCAAAACAAGGCAAAACGTGCAGTTGCGATTGCTCTGAGAAATCGAACGCGCCGTTTACGTTTACCCGAAGAAATACGTGATGAAATTGCACCTAAAAATATACTCATGATCGGTCCTACCGGTGTGGGGAAAACTGAAATAGCTCGCCGGCTCGCTAAGCTTTGCAGCGCACCTTTTATAAAGGTTGAAGCAACTAAATATACCGAAGTTGGTTATGTTGGCCGTGATGTAGAATCAATGATCCGCGATTTAATGGCCGTTGGCTATTCTATGGTTAAAACTGAAATGCAGGAAAACCTCCAATCTGAAGCCGAAAAAAGAACAGAAGAGGCACTTTTGGACCTCTTGCTTCCCGGTATGAATAAAAAGAAACCTACGGATCAAGGTGCTACTGGTTTTCCCTTTGGAAAAAGTCCTGTTTCTGCTCAAAATGAAACAGCTAAACCTCCTGCAATAACCGATGGTGAAGGTAAAACCATAGAAAAGGATACTCGAGAAAAATTTCGAGAAATGCTTAAAGAAGGGAAACTAGAGGAACGAGTAATCGAGGTAACAGTTCAAAAATCTGGAATGCCTTCATTCGAAGTTTTCGCAGGCTCATCAAATATGGAAGACCTAGAGATGAGTATGCAAAATATTACCAATATGATTACTGGTGGAAAAAGCAAACGGAAACAAGTTCCCGTAGGTGAAGCACGAAAGATAATCATGGCGGAACAGCTCGACCGTCTTGTAGACCACGATAAGATTACCGAAGAAGCCCGCCATCGCGTTGAACAAATGGGTATTGTATTTATAGATGAAATAGACAAGGTTGCTAATAGAAGCGATCGTGGGGGTGGTCAGGATGTTTCTCGCGAGGGGGTGCAGCGTGATATTCTGCCCATTGTTGAAGGATCTACGGTTACTACTAAGTACGGAGTTGTTGATACTTCCCATATTTTGTTTATAGCGGCAGGAGCTTTTAATATTTCTCGGCCAAGCGATCTCATTCCTGAGTTGCAGGGAAGGTTTCCACTTCGAGTGGAACTTGAGTCTCTGAATGCAGAGGATTTTAAGAGAATACTCCTTGAACCAAAAAACGCACTAACACGCCAATATATTGCTCTTCTTTCAACAGAAAATGTAACAATTTCTTTTGAAGACGATGCTATACAGCTTATGAGCGAATTGGCAGCAGAGGTAAACTCAAAAATGGAAAATATAGGCGCTCGGCGTCTGCATACAATCATGGAAATGCTCCTTGAAGAAATCTCTTTTGATGCAGATGAGCACGCTGGAGAAACTATTAACATAACAACCGACTATGTAAATGAGCGATTGAAGGATATTGTGCGGGATCAGGATCTTTCCCGTTACATATTGTAGAAAAAGGTTAACCGTCCGGTGTATTTTGCCGAAAATAATATAGAGGGGAGAGGCATAATGAATAGTTTTACAAAAACAGTTGATTTATTGCACCGGGCTATGGATGTGAATACCCTACGGTATTCCGTTTCTGCAAATAATTTGGCAAATGCTGGAGTTCCTAATTTTAAGCGTTCATCGGTAAACTTTGAAACTGAAATTAAGCGAGCGCTCGATTCTGAAGCCGCAGCAAAAGGACAGTTTTCTCTTGCTGTTTCCGATCCAAACCACATTTCATCAGACGGAGTAATAGACTACCAGACGGTAGAACCCCGTCGTGTTCTTGATTACACCTCTACCGCCAAGGCAAACGGAAACAATGTTGATCCAGAACAGGAAGCAATGGAATTACTCAGAATTCAATTAAACTACCAGTTGCTTACACAAATGCAGAGTTTTCAATTTTCACAAGTCAATTCAGTTCTTAAATAGATTTGGAGGTTAAGTAATGGGACTTTTTACAAGTATACATATTGCATCGAGTGGCATGGCGGCAGAACGCCTTCGTACTGATGTAATTTCTGATAATATTGCAAACGCGTCTAGTACACGAACTCAGGAAGGTGGCGCATTTCGCAGGAGTCGTGTTGTTCTTTCTCAAAAGGAAGCAGGTCTCGATTGGCGAAATCCCTTTATTCCTTCTGATATTGCACGTGGTGTTGGTAAAGGCGTTCGCGTTATGGGTATCGAAAAAGATACTGCAGATATGCGCATGGTGTACGATCCCACGCATCCCGACTCCATACAATCGGGACCCAAGGCTGGCTATGTCGAATATCCTAATGTTAACATCGTCACCGAAATGGTAGATCTTATATCGGCTTCGCGCTCATACGAGGCGAACTCATCCGTAATTCAGGGTTCAAAAGAAATGTTCATGAGAGCCCTTGAGATAGGAAGGTAAAATAAATGACTATTGCACCGGTAACAGTCGAGAATTTTCGTTCTCAAATGGTCTCAGGAAGTAATCTGATCGATAATGCTACTCGCCCTCAAACAGCGAGTTTTGAACAGACGTTTCTTGCTGCCTTTGACAAGATGAATGAACAGCAGATTCACACCAATGAACTTTCTCAACAAATGATGATAGATCCCGAATCTGTTGATGTACATGATGTAACCATAGCTATGGCCGAAGCAAACTTGTCCTTAAAATTAGCTCAGTCGGTTATTGACCGAGTTATCAAGGGCTGGAATGATATAACAACGAACCGTTAATTTATACTGTAATAATGTGCTATACTGTGCTAATATTTAGAAATACTATCTAACAGGTTCGTTCTGTAACGGGAGGGGAGCATGAACGAATGGCTGAAAAAGCTTTTATCACAAATAAAAACGCTCTGGGCTAAGTGGACTCCAATTCAAAAAGTAATATTCGCAGGAATATTAGTTGTTGCTGTAGCCTCTGTCGTTATACTTTTTTCAGTTTCATCGACTCCTACTATGGTTCCGCTTATAGATTCACCTGTAGTAGATGAAGTCCTTCGAGACAAGATTGTTATTCGTCTCAATCAGGAAAATGTACGTGCTTCCGTAAGCCCAACTGGAATTATTCAAGTCCCCGATGAATCGACCGCACGTCGAATGCGGGCGTTGCTTATTAGAGAGGATTTAATTCCTAAGGGAACCGATCCTTGGGCTATATTTGATGTTGAACGTTGGACAATTACCGATTTCGAACGTAACGTAAATAAACGCCGAGCTATCATAGAAGAAGTTCGTCAGCACATAAAAGCTTTAGACGATATTGATGACGTAAGCGTCGTAGTAAATATTCCAGAAGATTCTCTGTTTATGGAAGATCAAAAATCTGTAACTGCAAGTGTTGTATTATATCCGAAACCTGGTAGCGATATTGTACGCAACAGAGCCAAGGTTGAGGGTATACAAAAAATTCTAAAATTTGCTGTTGAAGGCCTTTTAGATGAAAATATTACCATTGCGGATAACACTGGAATATTACTTAACGATTTTGAAGGGATGCGTGAATGGGATCGCCTCACGCGTATAGAAAAAGAACAAAAACTTATTGCTCAGCTTGAAGCTCAGTACCGTGTGCGCATTCTTAATGCCTTACAACAAATATATGGAATAGACCGTGTTCGGGATCTTAATCTTAAGATTGAAATGGATATGTCTGACAAACAGGTTGTTACTAAGGATTACTTGCCTACAGTTATTCGTCCAGATAATCCCGAAACACCCTACGATGATTCAGAAATTGTTCCCTCAGTTACTCTTTCTTCAGAAACATCTACAACTCGCTGGCAGGGAAGTGGATTTAATCCTGAAGGACCCGCTGGTGTAGAAGGGCAAACCGCTCCCGCTTACAAGGATATGTCTAATTTATATGGACTATCTGAACAGTCAATCGTAAAGAAAAACGAACTTGTTGGTCAGCGTGAAACTTCAGAAACAGTAAGCCCATCCATGGGGCGCAGAACTGTTTCTGTTAATATTGACGGTATTTGGGTAAAAAAACGAGATGAAAATGGTGCTTTTGTTGTAACAAATGGTCAAATAGAACGAGAATATATTACTATTTCAAATGAGGAACTCCAATCTGCTACAAAGGCAGTTCAAGATTCTATAGGATATAATCGTGGGCGCGGGGATTCTGTCAGTGTACTTAATATACAATTTGATCGAAGCAATCAATTCCTAAAAGAAGATTTACTCTATCTTAAGAAAAAGCAAACAGAACAAACTATATTATATTCACTTATTGCCCTCGCAATAATTTTGGTTTCTTTTATCATATACCGCATGATTACTCGCGAACTGGAGCGTCGCCGTCGACTCAGGGATGAGGAGCTATTGCGTAAACATCAAATGGAACGCGAAAAGACGTTATGGGAAGCAGAACAGGCAGGAATGGAAGTTTCTATGTCGGTAGAAGAAAGAAAACGTCTAGAACTTCAGGAGAACGCAATAAACATGGCAAAAGAGCATCCAGAAGATGTGGCTCTTCTTATCCGTACTTGGTTGATGGAGGAATAATAAAATGGCTATTCCAACTGCAAAAGATAAATCTTCCGCTTCTTCCAAGAAGGCAAAAGATGTTAAGTCTCTAACTGGTCGGCAAAAAGCAGCAATTTTTCTCGTTTCACTTGGCTCAGAAATTTCTTCAGAAATATTTAAACACTTAAGAGAAGATGAAATTGAAACCCTTACTTTCGAAATTGCTCGGCTGGAAACGGTAGAGCCAGATTTTAAAGATGCAATATTACAAGAATTCCAAGATCTTATGATGGCACAAAACTTTATCACTACTGGTGGTATCGACTATGCCCGTGAACTTCTTGAAAAATCAGTCGGAAGCCAAAAAGCTATTGATATTATTAATAGACTTACCAGTTCTCTGCAAGTTCGTCCCTTCGACTTTATTCGTAGAACCGATCCTGCCCATCTATTGAACTTTATTCAACAAGAACATCCGCAAACTATTGCGCTTATTTTGGCATATCTTGAACCAGCTAAAGCTTCTATAATTTTACAGAACCTTCCCGACGAAATTCAAAGTGAAGTAGCACGTAGAATTGCAACCATGGACCGCACATCTCCTGACGTATTACGCGAGGTTGAGCGTGTTCTAGAAAAGAAGCTCTCAACTCTTTCGAGTGAAGACTATACCGCTGCAGGTGGTGTAGAAAGTATTGTAGAGATACTGAACCTTGTAGACCGTTCATCTGAAAAATCAATTATTGAAGCGCTTGAAGACGAAGATCCGGATCTTGCAGAAGAAATCAAGAAGCGTATGTTCGTATTCGAAGACATTGTTATGCTGGATGACCGTGCTATACAGAAAGTTCTTCGCGAAGTTGATACTCAAGAACTTGCAAAGGCACTTAAGGCGGTTGATACTGAAGTACAAGACAAGATATTCCGTAACATGTCTAAACGAGCAGCTGGTATGCTCAAAGAAGACATGGAGTACATGGGCCCTGTTCGTCTAAAGGACGTAGAAGAAGCCCAGCAGAAAATTGTATCAATTATCAGGCATCTTGAAGATACCGGAGAAATTGTTATCGCCCGTTCTGGTGAGGACGAGCTTGTTGTTTAAGGGCAGGTAGACTATGGCAAAAAATGTTTTTCGCGCAAATGAAGTCAAACTGACCAATGATCATGTTCAGCTACGTCTTTCTAAAACATTTGTAGAAGAAGTAGCGGTAGAAGAAGTTATTGAAGTTCCCCAATATGAAGGGCCAACTGCCGATGATTTACGCCGAGAAGCTGAACAGTGGAAACTTGAATGGGAAGCAACAAGAGAAAATATAATTGAAGAGACAAATTTAGAAGCACAGCAAATTCTTGATAAAGCACAAAAAGCTGCCTTCGATGAAGTAAAGCGGAAAACTGATCAAGCACAAATAGTGCGACAAGAGGCTCAAGATGAGGCCGAAAATCTTTTAATTAGTGCACGGGAAGAAGCTGAGGCAGTTCTTGCTGATGCACAAAAACGTGTGGAAGAACAAGAAAAAACAGGCCACGACGAAGGTTTTAAAAAAGGACGGGAAGAAGGATTCCGCGAAGGAAACTTAGAAGCCGAACGACTTGTTGAACGACTTCATACCATCGTTGAGCGTACTATGGATAAGCGCCAAGAAATTCTTTCAGAAACTGAGCAGCAAATAGTTGATTTAGTTCTTTTGATGACGAGAAAAATCGTAAAGGTTATTTCCGAAAACCAGCGAAATGTTGTAGTTTCTAATGTAATTCAGGCGCTGAGAAAAGTGAAAGGTCGCGGTGATGTTATTATACGAGTTAATCTCAACGATGTTGGGATGACTACCCAGCACACCAAGGATTTCCTTGCTGCTGCCGAAAATGTTAAGAACATTACCGTTGTGGAAGATTCTACCGTAGACCGTGGTGGCTGTTTGATAGAAACAGATTTTGGCGCAATTGATGCAAAGATCGTAAGTCAGCTTAATGAACTTGAACAACGAATACTTGAAGTATCACCCATAAAAACTAGGCTCAAAACAGCGACATCCGCTCAACAGGATTAAGCGATGATCGATATTTTTAATAAATACCGAACAGCAGTCGAAACTCTCGACCCCATCCGATACACCGGTAGGATAACCCGTGTTAGAGGAATGCTTATAGAAAGTCATGGGCCCCAAGTTGTTGTTGGTGAAGTTTGTCAGATAATCCTTACCCGCGGAAACAAACCCGTTTTTGCAGAAGTAGTTGGTTTAGACGGTACCACGGTACAGCTTATGAGTTATGATGATGTTCAAGGAATAGAAATAGGCTGTTCAGTTATTGCCAGCGGCTCGGTGCTTTCTGTACCGGTTGGGGATCAACTCCTTGGCCGGGTTCTCAATGCAATGGGAAAAGCCGCTGATGATAAAGAAGAAATTGTTTCAACAACATTATATCCCGCAATAGCGTCTCCTCCTGATCCAATGAAGCGTACTACTATTACTAAACGCATTGTTACCGGTGTACGTGCTCTGGACGGTCTTTTAGCAGTGGGGCGGGGGCAACGTCTTGGTATATTTGCTGGGTCAGGAGTGGGAAAATCCACCCTTCTTGGTATGATTGCTCGTAATACCAATGCTGATGTAAATGTAATTGCCCTTATTGGTGAGCGTGGTCGTGAAGTTGTTGATTTTATAAAACACGATTTAGGCACAGAAGGTCTTAAACGTTCTGTGGTTGTAACCGCTACTTCTGACCAATCTCCTATCTCAAGAATTCGTGGTGCTTACGTAGCAACCGCAATAGCAGAGTATTTCCGAGATCAAGGAAAAGATGTAATGCTCATGTTTGACTCCGTGACTCGTTTTGCTAAGGCTCAACGTGAAATTGGTTTGGCTATTGGAGAACCGCCGGCAACTCGGGGGTACACTCCGAGTGTCTTTGAAACATTACCTAAACTTCTTGAGCGGAGTGGTACATCAAACAAGGGATCCATTACTGGTTTTTACACTGTTCTTGTAGATGGCGACGATATGGACGAACCTATTTCAGATACTGTGCGAGGTATCTTAGATGGTCACGTTATATTGAGCAGAAAACTTGCCCAGCGGTATCATTATCCATCGATAGATGTACTTGCAAGCATTTCCCGTCTTGCGAATCGTGTATCTGGTGAGGCTACTCAAAAAGCTGTAGCATTTGTTCGGCGCCTCATGGCCGTATATGATGACTCTGAAGATATGATTTCTGTAGGTGCTTACCAAAAAGGATCTAATCCTGCAATTGATGAAGCAATAGAACATCATGATCGTATTCAAGAATTTTTACGCCAAGAAATTAATGATCCTGCACCAATTGATAAGACTCTTGCCATGCTTTCTGCTATCTCCAACATTGAAATTCCAGCAGAAGAATATAGTTCTATAGAGGCAGCTAAGACTGCAAACGAATGAAACGCTTTTCTTTTAGATTAGAAAAACTTCTTAATTTTAGGCTTTTTCGTGAACGTGAAGCAGAAATAAATCTTGGTAAGGCTATTTCTGCACGAGATGCTCTACAGCTTGAATTAGATGATATAGCTCTCAAACGGGTTCGTACTTCTGGTGAACGCCGTTCACAAATGCCTCTTAATGAATTATTAGCCATAGAGCATTACATTACCCGTTTGGACGACACAAAAGAAAAACTTATTGAAAAATTAGTGATGGCTAATATTGAAGTTGAAAAAGTGCGAGAAAAGTATATTTCAGCAACTAAAAACCGAAGAGTTTTGTCGAAGCTACGCGAAAAGAAAACTACCGAATGGAAAAAATATGTTTTAGAAGAGGAAGCCGCTATTCTTGACGATATATCAAACTTTCGCAATCGAAATGGTTCTTTATAAGCCTTTTACTAGTATTTATAATCACTATTACCAATAAATTCTCGAATAATCGAATGACCTGGAACATAAGTAGAGGTAATAGGTGAAAAATTATTAAGGAACATAAGCAGTCGAGAAGCCTGACTGTATTCTCTTTCGCTCGGTTTAACCGCACGAAGAAGAGGTTCTGCATACACTTTTAAGACAGCTAATTCATAGTCAAGTGCAGTGTTGAGAATCGTATCTGCTTTATCCTGAAAGGGAAAAATATGCTTTCGTTCTCCGCGCTGCACGCTTTCCCACATATCAATGGTCCCAGAAGCTCCCTTACCGCGGAATTGTGCATCGCGTACAATTCGTCTAATTAATCTATTGTCTGACGTAGGAATTCTATTATGATCATCGAGATTAAGCTGGGTTAGGGCCGAAAGATACAGCTTGAACTTATATTCGGGAGGAACAAGAGGAGTCATTTTATCATTTAATGCGTGGATTCCTTCAAGAATTAGTATTGATCGCATCGAAAGTTTTAGTTTTCTACCGGTGTATTTTCGATTCCCTGTTTTAAAATCAAATGAAGGTAGCTCACATTCTTCACCGTTAAAAAGTGCCACAAGTATTTCGTTAAGGAGGGGGATATCAAGTGCTTCAACACATTCAAAATCGGGTTTTCCGTTTTCATCTAGGGGAGTATTTTTTGGTCCGCGGTAATAGTCATCAAGACTTATTACCATAGGTTCATACCCAAGAACTTTAAGCTGCATGGACAATTTTTTACTTGTAGTAGTTTTTCCTGAAGAAGAAGGACCAGCAATAAGCACTACTTTAACTTTTTGCATTTCTGCAATTTTGTTGGCAATTTCTGCAATTTTATTGTTTTGTAGTGTTTCTGTTATTTCTATAAAATCTCGGGCTTGATTTCGTTCTACGAGTTCGTTTAATTGTCCAACTGAGGAAACTTGAATTAATTTCCCCCATTTTTTACCTTGGCTTAAAACAGAAAACAAATTAGGATTGTCTTCAAACTCACACAGAAAATCGGGATGTGCCGTGGGAGGAAAACGAAGTAAAAAGCCATCTCCAAAAGCTTTAAGTTCAAAAATAGAAAGTATTCCAGTTTTATTGAGGAGTGGCTGGAAGTATAAATCAGAGTAATCATCAAGTGTATTGATGAGAATCTTAGGTTTTGACGTATGGCGAAGAAGGCGCATGGTATCGGGTTGATTTGCGTGTTCAAATAATTCGAGTGCTTCTTCATAGGAAACATAGCGAGTTATTATAGGAATATCTGCTGTAATTATTTCGCGCATCTTTTCTTCTAAGCGCTCAAGATCAATAATCGTGTTTTCTCCACCGGATTCAAGGGTGTAATAGTAGCCATAGCCAAGACTGTGGCCAACAAGAAGGCGGAGGTCCGGATATAGCTCCCGAGCTGCCGACGCAAGTACTAGGCAAAGTGTTCTTCGGCAAACATTTGAACCTTCGGTTGTTGCATTTGTTACCGGTTCAACTTTTGCTCGTACATCAATACTACGGGTTAGAGAAAAAAGTTCGTTGTTAACACGTATTGCAACAAGAGGACGATTATTTAATTTAAAATATGGGGTTAAGTTTGCACCGGTAACCGGTTTTTCGAAGGATTTTATTGACTCATCGGGGAATGTAATCACAACAGCAGGCAAGGTGTCCTCCGGTGGTAGTCTACACTAACGGGACCGGAGGGACTCGAACCCCCTACCTACTGCTTAGAAGGCAGTTGCTCTATCCAGATGAGCTACGATCCCGGAAGAAGTCGGGATGATAGGAGTCGAACCTACGATCTTCTGGTCCCAAACCAGACGCCTTAGCCACTAGGCTACATCCCGTAATGAAGCTTCATTGTATAAATAAAGGTGCCTCTATGTCAAGATGAAAGTGAATCAATATTTCATGCTAGAAGAAGGATCTTCCGTAGGAAATTGGTGTAAATCAGGCAAAAACAACGAATGTTCAGTATTAATAGCAGTTTGTATTATAGATTCGCTTGTTACTGCAACTTCGAAATAATAGCGGATACTATCATATCCTTCTTGGTCTATACAAAGTTCAAAAGGAAACACCTTACGTGTTCCGGCTTTTGGTGTACCTATTGGTTTTACCCAAAATGTAAAAGTTCCCGGTGTGTGAGGATTAATAGTAAAAGGATTTTCCCAAGAATTGTCTATTGACTGTGCAAGAACTCCATCAAGGAGAAGCTGTACAGAAATGTTTATTTTTGGTTCAAAGGTGCAACCATCAAGAATCCGTCCAACAAAGGTAGGGAAATTAAATACCGGAGTCTTTGGTAAGGATGGAGCCGAATCATGAAAGGGGCGTTTGGTCTGAAGTATTTGTTTCATACCTTCGAGGGCTATACGGTTTACATCGGCCATGAGTTGTTGTTTATCTAGGGTATCTTCACTTTGTGAATAGGCAAGGCCCCGCCCAGATTTTATGTAATGGGGAGGAATACGATTAAGTACATAGCAGATTGTATCAAGGCGACACTGTTCGCAGCTACAAGAAAGCCATTCCGCCTTGGACTCAATGGCGGTATCGAAAAGTTCGTTAACTCCGGTATACACGAATTCTTCCATCGAGTTATGAACGTTCATTGCGGCCTCCCAAAGCTTCAGTTTAACTAATAGTAGTGTACTCTAGTCCTATGCAATTCGCAAGATGTTCTGAAAGAGAAGGAATTTTCAATACTGACGAAGCATGATCAGGATGGACGGCTACGCGTATTTTTCTCAGCGAAGTAACAAACTTTTGGACAACGGAACGGCTAAAGACTGTTGAACTTTCTGTGAAAGTTTTTTGTTCATCTTCTATAAAGAGATCGCTTTCAAAAGAAATCTGCTCAGGAATATCAATAAGTACATGAAACGATTCGATTTGTTTGCCAGTTTTACTTGAGAAAAAGTCCGCTAAGCGGGTTTCAGCCTCTGAACGTATTGTTAGAGATTCTAAGGGAGAACCATCTATTTCCTTAAACGGAACGGAGAATACAATATGATAGAAGTTACGGTTTCGAATTGCTTCTGGCAATAACCGCTCTGGTAGTGAATTACGAGATATAAGGTCGAAAATACCATTATCATCGCAGGAATACAGTTCTTCTGGTTGAAAAACGGAACGAGAAAGGGCAGAAAAAAGATATTTTTTCATCATGGCTGTTGCAACTCGAACGGTACGATGCCAATAAACAGAACGGTACATGAGATATTTTGAGAAAAGAACGCTTTCAACCGACATGATAGCGCGAGAATCAAGAATAATTCCTTGTTCACGATGTGGTCGTATATGCGAAAAAATAAAATCAGTATCTTGTATTCCGTAGGGAACACCACAAAAATATGCGTCTCGGTTAAGATAATCTAATTTATCGGGATCAAGAACTCCCGAAAGAATACGCGAAAAAAAAGCAGTTTCCTCGTCTCTATTATTAGTATTACTTATAATTGCTGCCGTCATATCTGGGTCTCCGCCAGATTTACCAATGAGTGAACGCAGGGGTTCTGTTTTGATCATAGTTGCCGTTAAAGACTCGTGATCCAGTAGCGGGAGTTCTTTAAGGGCATGGGTAAAGGGGAAGTGGCCTAGATCGTGGAGGAGGGCAGCCGCGAGGAAGGATGCGCACCCGGTATTAGTTGTCCATTCTCTTGCACCGTTTTCTAACAGGACAGAAAGCATACGGTGCGCCATATGAAATACACCAAACGAATGAGACGCGCGGGAATGAGTTGCCCCAGGATAAACATATTCTGTAGGTCCGAGTTGTTTTATACGGTATAAACGGGAAAACTCGGCGGTGAGGGTGATATCTCGTAACTCTGGTGTAATCCATACGTGTTTCCACACGGGATCACGAACAGCCACGTTCCATTGTGAACCCTCTACCGACGAAAATACATTCATTTCTACAGCCTATTGCCCGCCGGATTTTGTCCAAGCAGCGAGTCCGCCAATAAGAAGAATTTTGCGGGTTCTTTCATCAAGATCATTTTTTGCAGTAAAAGAAAAACCATCACTTAGTCGCGTAATAGTAAATGGCGTAGCATTTTCAAGAGATGTGCGAATACCGGTGAGTTCTAAACTATCATTCAAGGAGAGTTTTTCGTAAACTGCGGGATCTTCAAAAACTAGGGGGACAATACCGTAGTTAACTAAATTAGCCTTATGTATTCGTGCAAAAGATTTTACAATTACTGCTCGTACGCCCAAATACATGGGAGCAAGCGCAGCGTGCTCACGCGAAGATCCCTGCCCATAGTTTTCTCCACCTATTACAATACAGCCCTTTGCTTTGAGTGCGCGTGCATAAAACTCCGTGTCGAGGCGTTCAAAGGTATACTTAGAAATTTCAGGAATATTTGAACGAAGGGGCAGTACTTTAGCACCAGCAGGCATAATATCATCAGTTGAAACATTATCGCCAGTTTTAAGTAAGACTGGTAAGGTAAGCGAATCTAAAAGTTCTGGTGTGTTTGGGCATGGTTTGATGTTTGGACCGCGTATGATGGCTACCTGTGCCGCTGCGGCAGGATCTAATGGAGGAATGAGCATGTTGTCTTCGCGTAGACTGTTCCATTTTTCCACAGGAAAGTTTTTAGTATTTTTTTCAATATCGTGTGCAACTGTTCTAGGATCAGAAAGAACACCAGTAATAGCTGTGAGAGCCGCAGTTTCAGGAGAAACGAGATATACTTCTGCATCCGGTGTTCCTGAACGTCCTTTAAAGTTTCTGTTAAAGGTACGTACCGATATTCCTCCAGAGTTCGGTGCAAAACCCATCCCTATACAGGGGCCACAGGCACTTTCGAGAATACGGAAACCAGCTCGGATGAGTTCTCCAAGAATTCCTGATTTCTCTGCCTGCATAAGTGTTTGGCGGCTTCCAGGTGATACAGCGGCTTCTACACCTTCGGCAACATGTTTGCCAGAAACAATTGCAGCAACTGCAGCTAGATCGCTGAGGGAGCTATTAGTGCAGGA
>DUOS01000209.1 GCA_012838745.1 Treponema sp.
CCTTATTTTTTCAAAGATCAAATGTACACCAGCGCAGGTGCGCTTCGTACAACTACCTGCTGATTGTTATACCTCAGCGGTAAGTGAAACGACTGTATCATAGTCGTTTATTTTGTGTCAAGTAAAATCTCAGTTAATTTCAAAATAAAAAAAACGAGCAACGTTCACACGCTATATCTACTAACGCTTACAAGATAAGTCAAGTAAACGTCATATAATCTCAATAACCAACAAGGAGTTTATACCCTTTTCACTGTGTCTTAGTCAAGCGAAAAGAACAAAAAACATTAAAAGCTTCTAAAGAACAATCTTAGTAAAGATCACATTGAAACTTATACTACTCTGTAATGCCTTTAATAGAAGAAAAGTAGCGCAAATAGTCTAAAAAAGAAAGAACAGAAACAAGCACTGCAAGAAAATACAACGAAAGATTTATCCACGTCAGTACGGGTGAAGCAGAACCAGTAGATATACCAAGCCGACTAAGAGATTCAATTAATAGAGAAAAGCCAGCAGAAACTATGTATAGTACAGTTTTTAGCTTTCCCCCCTTACGTGCGGCAATTACCACACCTTTCTTAATAGCAAGCATCCGTAAAAACATAATGCCCATTTCTCGATAAAGTATAATAAGAAATAGAATGGCTGGGAGATATCCTGAAAGCACAAAAACGAGTAATACCGTCATGTTTGCCAAAACATCAGCGAATGGATCGAAAAGCTTTCCAAAATCGCTTACTTGGCAGTATTTACGTGCGAAAAAACCGTCTAGATAATCAGTGTATTCCATAAATAGAAAGAGTGGGATTAGCAAAAAAACAGAAACTTGAGCGCCGAATCCGAGATACTCAGGCAGAAAAAAAAGAATAAAAAACACTGGGGCAAGAACAATGCGTATTGAAGTAAATACATTAGCCGATTTCATTAATCTACTATCGTATTTGACAAAGAAAGTGTCAAGCTATACTATATAGTATGGTAAAAAGCATTGTGCGAACTGTATTATTTTATCTACTTATACAACTGTGTTTCATTTTTTTGTTTACTATAAATAAAGATATCCCTTACACTACATTTCTTTTTTACGGCTTAGCTACTGTAGCCCTCCATATTGGACTTATTTTTTTCTTAGTTGGATTACGTCGTGATTTTTATAACTTATCAACTAATACCGAGCTTACAAAAATAAATGTCGCTAACAGAATAACCCTCCTACGAATCAGCGCCCTCCCAAGCATTGCCTTTCTTCTAGTTAACCGCGAAATTATTGAAATTCGTACATTGCTACCAATTTTATTAGCCTTGGTATTCTTAACCGATAGTTTTGACGGGCAGATTGCTAGAAAGAAAAAACAGATAACACGGATAGGACAAATGTTGGATTCAATCAGCGATTATAGCTTACTTGCTGTTCTTTCGGTCGTTTTTTTTATAAAGAACATAGTACCACACTGGTTTTTTTACATTATTTTCTTTCGTCTCTTTTTACAGGCATTAGGTATGTTCATATTTATCATTCTGAAAAAACCCCTCCCCGTCTCTTCGACCTGGGGAGGCAAAATAACTATAGCAACAACGATGGTGTTATACGTTCTAGAAGTGGTACGCCTATTCCTCCCAGAATCGTTTGCCATATTCTTTATAATCCTTGAATACATTAGCGGTGGCATAATCTTTATACTTTCCCTGGAGAAAGCTGCTATATTTTTTACTCACGGACAAAAGCTATCTAAAAAGCATTCTTAGGGATAGGACTTGTAATCGTGAACAAGACTAATTCCGGAAGTTACTTCTTTTCCGGGAGCAAGAGAACGCGCAACATCGAGAACTTTTTCAATAACGACAGAAGAATCCGCAACTCCATGAAGTGTGATGGAATCATTTTTTACAGTAGCCTCAAGAAAATGAACAGGTATCTTTAAATCAAATACAATGTGATTCACAATTTTTTGAGCTTGGAGTAATTCTTCTACGTGTTTAACGCCCTGAGTGGCATCTTCTGTTGCCAAACTTTTTACACAAGCCTCTTTAATCACAGCAGCACCAATGTCTGGAGTTATTTGGTCAGTGTTAAGAACAAGATCAAAATTGCAAGGATCATCATAATCAGTATTAAAAAAGCATTTATGAAACCCCTGTCGATTATTATCGCTTTCTTCCATGAGGGAACGAGCCTTCTTCTCCGGCCAAGAAAACTCTTCCATAATTCGTTTTAAACGAATATTTTCTGAAGCAACTAAGCGTACATCATAGCATCCGGGAATATCTTTCAAAATTGCAAAGCCACCTCTGCCAATAAAGATACAATTACCGAGCCGAGCATGTTCATAGACCGCTTCTCGCAAATAATCAAAATATTCATCCCGATCGCGAGCAAGAGAAGCCCAAAACCCAGGTTTTCTTTCATCATATTTTGATAATTTTTCTTCGGTAATTCCGTGTTTTAGCAAATCAGCTTCTAGGATTTTTCTAGTTACAAAAGTATACCCCATTAGTTCGGCGAGTTTTTGTGCGATTTCATCTCCAAAAGATGCTATTTGCCGAGAAATTGTAATAATTGCCATACCGAACCTCCTTGTTTTCATGTATCATCACTTATAGAATAAGACCCTAATGCTATTCTGTCAAAGGAGAAATCATATGCCATCCAGGAAGATTACCTGGCGTCCACTATCAAAAAAAACAGTTTTTTCAACACGAGTTTTTACCATACAAGAAATAACCAGTAAATCACCCGTTGAAACCGACCATGTTTTTTATGCACTGGATGCAAATGACTGGGTTATTGTTGTTCCTGTTCTTAAAAAGAAAAATACAAACGATAGATTTTTGCTCGTTACTCAGTGGAGGCACGGAAACGCTTCAGAATCAATCGAGTTTCCTGGCGGCGTTATTGATGCGGGAGAAAATGCCAAAGAAGCAGCAGGACGAGAACTACTAGAAGAAACTGGATACAAAGCTGGAAGTCTATCCCTCTTAGCATCACTTTCACCGAACCCAGCCATAATGACTAATCGTTGCCACATTTTTCTTGCCGAAGAACTAGAAAACACCTTTGACTGTTCTCCTGATGACGATGAATATATTACAACATCTTCCATTCCAGTTCATGAAGTTATACAGAATATGGGGCACGGGAAGTACACACACGGCTTGATGCTTTCGGCACTTTTCTTATATTTACAAAAAAAAGGGGTATCCGTTTAACCGGATACCCAACGTATTAACAGGTACGAATACTACTCCGTCAGTTTTTTAAACGATTCGTATTTTATAGCAGGATCATAGGTACCTTCTCGGAATTCTCCGCGTATACTCGGAATTATAACCGTCATGTTTGGTATAAGAAGATTCGGATTAGACGGCCTCTTAAGGTTTTTACGGTTTGCTTCATAGAGTTTTTCCCACATAAAGGGATCGTCATACACCGCAGGATTCTTTGCAATATTCCAAAAACAGTCTCGACTAGGATCCCATGGATGAACTACATACTTAGCTGGAAGTGGAATTATATCTCTTACAGTTGCTAGAGAAGCAATAGCCTTTTCCGCGAAAGATTCTGTTTCAGGATAGTTATCAGATGCAAAGCTGGAATCAGCCTGGTCAATATATGTAACAGCTTCTTTTAACGCACTTGGAAAATAATGTTCGGCGTTGTGCTCTTTTGCCCAAGCAAGGCGAGTCCTTGCCTGTAACAACTTTTTCTCTGCACTTGAACGCGCAAGCATACTTTCAATAAACGCTGCCGATAGTTCTGCGTTTTCTTCGGCATCACGCGCATATTCAGCTGCGGCATCATAATCACCTTCCGCATACACTTTTTCTGCAAGCTGAGAATATGCTCGGCTTTTTTGTTGGTATTGATTGTTATCGTAGGTGGTGGCTGCAAACCCTGCATACACGACCATACAAAAGGTAAACGCAAGCAGTACTTTTTTCATTATAGTTCCTCCCTAGATTCAACTGGAGTTGCGTTGCTTTCCAAATTTTTAAGGATTTCCGAGTCGTCGCTAAAGCCTTCTGCACCTTCGGGTAAGGGTGCCTCTTCGTCTGCCTTTTTAGCAAGCTCACTACTATACTCTTGGCTGCTTCGTGCTGCGGACATCGCGGTGTCTGCCACATGTTTTTTGAGACTCACCTGTTGGTAAACATCGGTAAAAGCAACTGAGGCCTGGGAATAACCATTATACGCTGCTTCCCAGTCGTCAGCTTTACCAAAGGCATCAGCCTTAGTTAAAAGACCATTTGCCCCGGAATACGCGCCGCTCATGGCACGGGATGCCTTTATGGAATCACATAGCGCCCTGATTTCAAGAGTTTGAGCCCGCATGTCGCGAGACAGCTCCTGATATCCAGCATTCTTTACTTTTTTGTACAGAGCTACAGATTCATTTGCAAGATCAAGTGCACCAGCATCAGCGGTACCATAGGCATCGGCTGCTTCATTAAACTTAACACCAGCCAACGCATAAGAGTCGCTATCATACTGTTCAAAATCTTTATCATCTATTAGCTTTTTTAGTGCGATAGCTTCCATTCCGCGCTGGAGAACTTTATAACGCATTATAGCAATCTGAGCTTCGTCATAAGCCGCGAATGCATCGCCCGCTTCTAGCGCCTCTAGAGCCTTTTGCTCCGACTGACGAGCCTGATTAAATTGCTGTGGATAAAAGGCAGGAGCGCCAGCTGCAATTGCAGCTTCCCTCTCACGGATAAGCTCTTGTGAAACATCGTCAATAAAAGCATCTCGTCCTTCAATGAGAACTGTTTCATACGATTCAATTGCTTCGTTAAAAGAAACGATTGCGTTATCATAGTCCTCGGCAGAAATAAACGCGCCAACATCGCCTTGCGCCTCTGTTACAACGCGAGCCATTGCAGCAAGACCGTCTCCGCGAGCTGTTTCGGCTTTTTGCCAATCCTCAGGACGGTATGAACCCAATCGATACTTTACACAATCCTCGCGAAGAGTTTCCATCTTGTCGCGAAGAGAAATCAGTGCGCTATCAATTTCCTTGAGTTCCTGGTCATCAGTCGCGTGAACGCTTTCGTCCACCTCTTCGGCTTTTGGTGCTGATTTACAGGAGTTAAAGGCAAACAAGATAAGAACGGTACACCCTGCAATAAGCAAGATTTTTCGTTTAGTCATCGGAACCTCCAAACTTTAATAGACTACAGAATACACTGTATTGCTTGTTCTTACAAGATTTTTTTCTATGAGGCATATTCATGATATAATAAAAAAGACGAATAACTACATAGAGATCATGGAGGTTTTTGTATGGCTGATGATTTTTCTTTTGAAATAACGGAACGGTTTGGAGTTCTTTCGGAAGCAAAAACTGGATGGACAACAGAACTCAATAAGGTATCTTGGGGAGGAAGACCGGCAAAGTTTGACATTAGAAGTTGGTCGCCGGATCATACGAAAATGGGGAAAGGTATTACGCTATCAAGCGATGAAATTACTGCGCTGAAAAAAACACTGGATAGCATCACCCTCTAAGGCAGGCTACCGATTCTTTTCAATTTCTTCTTGAGTAAGTTGATCGCAAACTTCGTTGTAGTGGACGCCTGCATGGCCCTTGACCCACTCCCATCGTATTGTAAACTCTGTAACGAGTGTGTCTAGGGCCATCCAAAGGTCACGGTTTTTTACCGGATCCTTAGAAGCAGTTTTCCAGCCGTTACGTTTCCAACCAGTGATCCACTGACTAATTCCCTTTTGTACATATTGTGAATCGGTGTATACGGATATCGGTAAACCAACCCATTGCTGCTGGGTTTTAATTTTTCCCAAGGCTTCAATCACCGCTGTTAATTCCATTCTATTGTTTGTAGTTTCTCGTTCACCGCCAGAACCAATGGTTTCACATTCTGGATCGGCAGGGCCTAGCTCTGGATCAACCCGTCCTTCAACAATAACATACCCCCAACCACCAGGCCCTGGATTTCCTGAACAGCCACCATCGGTGTATACCGTTAATTCACTCATATCACCCTTCTCTTTTTTGGAAATAACGGAAGAAAAAGTTTCCCCCAGCAGTTTATATGCTTCACCAAGCGCGCTCTCCGTCATTTCCCATCCGAGGCAAGGGTCGGTAATAGACAATCCCTTTTTAAGCTCAGCTGGATCAGCCGTAATAGACTGGCACCCTGTTTCCAAAAAACTTTCTATCATACAACCACAGAGATGCGGCAAAGGATTCTCTCCATCATTGCGCATGCGAATAATTTCATTGAGTACACCTATTTGATTCTCTGGCTTTTTTTTGGAGTTTCCGTGCGAACAATCCACAATGATAGACGGTCTAATACCAGCCTTTTTTAAAAGAGAAGCAGTATTTTCTACTGACGCCCTGTCGTAATTAGTTCCTGTTTTTCCACCCCTAAGAATAAGATGACTATCAGGATTACCGAGCGTCTGCATAATGCAGGCGGAACCTTCGCGTGTTATGCCAATAAAAGAATGAGACTGACGAGAGGAGACAATAGCGTTTACCGCAATTTGAACATCTCCATCTGTTGCATTTTTAAATCCAACAGGCATAGAAAGCCCAGAAGCCATTTCTCTGTGTGTTTGGCTTTCGGTAGTTCTTGCACCAATAGAAGCCCAGCTCACCAAATCCGAAGTATACTGCGGCACTATAGGATCAAGCATCTCGGATCCACAGGGAAGCCCCATTTCGTTTACTTTGACTAACAGATCTCGCGCGAGTCGCAGTCCCCGAGGTATATCGGCAGTACCGTCTAGGCCAGGATCCATAATGAGGCCTCGCCAGCCAACAGTTGTTCTCGGTTTTTCAAAATAGACGCGCATAACGATGCACATTCGGTCGGCATACTTTGCACGGAGTTCCGCAAGCCGTTTAGCATATTCGATCGCGGATTCAAGATCATGGATTGAACAAGGCCCAATCACAACGAGAAACCGGTCATCTTCTCTGCGGAGAATACGCTGCACTTCTTCTCGTCCGATCATAACCGTTTGCGCGGCTTTTTCTGTTACCGGATACTGCATTGCCATTTCGTCTGGAGAAAGGAGTGCCTGTGTCTCTACAATGCGCACGTCTCGTATTTTAATTTCGTTCATTCGTTTATTTCCATTGTCAGTCTTTTAATTTTTATTTCTGACGTATTTGATCTAGGATTTCCATCACCATAATAGAATCATCCCATGTTTGTACAGGACTTTCGAGAAGCCCCTGTGCTAAACAACGTTCTACTTCGCGTATTTCATATTCATAACCGTTGCAAGGGAAGGGAGAATCAAAGGTTTCCAGCGTTTCTCCCGTAGGAGAAAGAAGAAGCGCTTGTTGAGCCATCCAAAAGAGAGGCAACACCGCTGCACCAGTTTCACCCAGGACAACCAAGCTTCTCAGTTGATCAATACCGTGTAAGGTTATCGCGCTCGAAAGATCTGCCTTCAAACCAGAATCAAAAGTAAAATGCATGCGGTTATAGCGATCAACACCTGCCTCATCCTTATCCAAAAAAGCATCTATATGAGCAGGACGTTTCTTTCCAGCAAAAAGGATGGCGGCAGTTACCGGATAAATACCAACATCGAGCAAGGCGCCTCCACCGAGAGCTGGGTCAAACAGGCGGCTTGTAGAATCATAGGGAGCATGTAAGAAAAAATCGGAGCGAAGATAGGTAAGAGGCCCTAGAATTCCTTCATGGACCCAAGAAAGAGCTTTGTTTACAGCAGGATTAAATTTCATCCACATTGCTTCCATAAAAAAGCGTCCTTCTTTGCGGGCGGTTTCAATAACGGGATAAAAATCTGCGGCAACAATACTCACCGGTTTTTCACATAACACCGCCTTACCGGCCTTAAGCGCTTGTATAGAAAGCTCTGCGTGGAGATTATGCGGTGTTGCAATGTATACGGCATCAATTGCCGGATCAGAAAAAAGCGCTTTATAAGACCCATGGGAATGAGGAATGCCCCAGGCTTGAGCAAAAGCTGCTGCCTTTTGCATGGAACGGGAGGCGACAGCGTACAGTTCACTGTTTCCTGTTCGAGCAGATTCAAAGCGGCAAGCTGCTGCAAACTTCTCCGCAATACCACCTGTTGCAACAATACCCCAACGAATTACCTTTTTACTCATCACTTCCTCCTGAAAATTTCAGAAAAGCGTTGCCGTTCCTCTTCTTTTTCGTTATTTTATACTGTAGTCACCTGAATTTAAAGAGGTGCACAGCTTTTATCAATCATAAAGGTACATTATAAGGAGAAAAGAAATGGCCAAACAGCTATTGTTTAATGAAGAAGCACGGAGGAAGCTCCTGTCGGGTGTAGAACAAATTTCCCGCGCAGTAAAGGTTACTCTGGGACCAAAGGGTAGAAATGTTCTTATCGATAAAAAATTTGGAGCTCCAACCGTTACCAAAGACGGTGTTTCCGTAGCAAAAGAAATTGAATTAGAAGACGCCTACGAAAACATGGGTGCTCAACTACTCAAAGAAGTTGCAACAAAAACCAACGATGTTGCAGGTGACGGAACAACAACCGCTACCGTACTTGCCTATTCAATGGTTCGCGAAGGCCTCAAAGCTGTAGCAGCTGGAATGACTCCACTCGAAATGAAAAGAGGAATCGACAAAGCTGTAATTATCGCAGTTGAAGAAATTCGCAAGAATGCCAAGGAAATCAAGGGCTCTGAAGAAGTTGCACATGTTGCTTCAGTTTCAGCGAACAACGACGTAGAAATTGGAAAGATCCTTGCCGATGCTATTGAAAAGGTTGGCAAAGACGGCGTTATAACCGTAGAAGAAGCTAAATCCATGGAAACGACTACAGACTTTGTTGAAGGTATGCAGTTTGACCGCGGATATATTTCCTCCTACTTTGTTACCGACCGCGACCGTATGGAAACCGTTTTTGAGAATCCCTACATCCTTATCCACGATAAGAAAATTTCCAATATGAAAGACATGCTTCCCCTGCTCGAAAAAATCGCACAGTCAGGACGCCCGCTACTTATCATTGCGGAAGACGTAGACGGTGAAGCACTCGCTACCCTCGTGGTAAACAGTCTCCGTGGAACTCTTAAGACTTGTGCCGTAAAGGCTCCTGGTTTCGGCGACCGCCGCAAAGCCATGCTCGAAGATATTGCCATTCTTACCGGTGGTGAAGTTATCTCCGAAGAACTTGGTCTTAAACTAGAAAACACCGATGTTTCTCAGCTCGGTGAAGCAAAAAGCATTAAGATTGACAAAGATAATACCACGATCATTGATGGAAATGGTAAAGCCAAGGATATCAAGGACCGCGTAGCTCAAATTAAGGCACAGATTGACGAAACCTCGTCTGACTATGACAAGGAAAAACTCAAAGAACGCCTAGCCAAGCTCGCCGGCGGTGTAGCAGTAATTAACATCGGTGCAGTTACCGAAGTTGAAATGAAAGAAAAGAAACACCGCGTGGAAGACGCTCTTTCGGCAACACGCGCAGCATTGGAAGAAGGAATTGTTCCTGGTGGCGGTATTGCCATGATCCAAGCCGCTTCAGCTCTCGAAAAGGCAGACCTTACCGGTCTTACCGATGATGAAAAAATCGGATTTAAGATTGTTAAGCGTGCGCTTGAAGAACCTCTCCGCCAAATTGCAGAGAATGCAGGCGTAGATGGAGCTGTTATTGCTGAACGTGCGAAGATCGAGAAAAAGGGCTTCGGCTTTGACGCCGCTAAGATGGAATGGGTAGACTTGGTAAAGGTTGGAATCATCGATCCAGCCAAGGTAACTCGCTCTGCATTGCAAAATGCCGCTTCGATTGCTGGGCTTCTGCTCACCACCGAATGCGCTATTACCGATATTCCTGAGAAGAACCCTCCTTCAGCACCCGGAGGCGATATGGGTGGCATGGGCGGAATGGGCGGAATGTACTAATTTCGCAAAGCGAAAATAATACTTCTGTGAGAAATGTCGATTTTTGATATTTCTCAACGGGCTGTCTGGTCAATATTGGCTAGACAGCCTTTTTTTTTTCCTATAGCATATATTTACACTCTTCTTACAAGAGGTGCGTCTACCAAGTGCTTACAGCACATACGCAATTTTTAATTTAGATAACTGAGGTTAAAATGAAAGAGGAAAATTACAATCCCTACGTAACAGCGCAAACTCAATTTGACAATGTAGCAAATCAGATTGGCTTAGATCAATCTGCTCGAGAGCTACTGCGCCAACCGAGCCGTGAATACCACTTTACCATTCCGGTAAAAATGGACGATGGCAAAACCAAAGTTTTTAATGGTTATAGAATCCATCACAACGATGCACGCGGTCCAGCCAAGGGAGGAATTCGTTTTGATCCTAATGAAACTATAGACACAATTCGTGCCCTTTCTTTATGGATGACTTGGAAATGCGCAGTCGTAGATATACCTCTTGGTGGTGGCAAGGGCGGCATTGTTTGTGACCCTCGCACCATGTCTCTCGGCGAGCAAGAACGATTGTGCCGGGGATATATCCGCCAAATAGCCAGAAGTATCGGTCCGCTTCAAGATGTTCCCGCTCCTGATGTTATGACAAATGGCCAACACATGTTGTGGATGCTCGACGAATACGAAACCATTATGGGCGGCCACTTTCCCGGTGCAATTACTGGAAAACCAGTTGGCATGGGCGGCTCTCTCGGACGAAAAGAAGCAACAGGTTACGGAGTAGTCTATACACTCAGAGAAGCTCTAAAAACTCTGAACATAGATATTTCGAAAACCACTGCAAGTATCCAGGGCTTTGGCAACGTTGCAGAATATGCAGCTCGCCTCTACTCTGAGCTGGGGGGAACAGTTATAGCCCTCGCAAGCTGGGATAACACGGACAAAAAATCATATATGTTCCGAAAAGCCGGTGGTCTTGATATAGAAAAAATGGCTGAAATAAAAGACAGCTACGGAACTATCGACAAAGAAAAAGCCAAAGCCTTAGGCTGCGAAGTTTTAGATGGGGACGAATGGATAGCGCAAGATGTAGATATTCTTCTGCCCTGTGCAAGAGAGAACCAGATAACCCCAGCAACATTTGCTAAGATTAGCGACACCGTAAAGGTACTTTGCGAGGGAGCAAACGGACCAACTACTCCCGACTGCGACCCTTTAATCAAAGCAAAAAACATTTACCTTGTTCCCGACTTCCTCTGCAACGCTGGTGGGGTAACCTGTAGTTACTTCGAGCAAGTACAATGCAATATGAACTACTTTTGGCCAAAAGAAGAAGTTTTAGAAAAACTAGATTTTAAGATGACAACGGCATTCTCTGCAGTTCATAATCTTGCAAAAGAAAAAAAACTGTATATGCGCGATGCAGCCTATGTTATCGCCATTAACCGTGTTGCCGAAGCAGCTAAACTTCGCGGCTGGTACTAAATAGCCTCGATCAGCTGTTTTAAAATGTAGCCTATGTTGGGTAACCAATGTAGGCTGTTTTTTTTCCAAAACTTTGTCTTATTACTACTCATGCCCTATACTCAATTTTATGAAAACTATAAAAGACAAGACAGAATGGCGAGATGCAGTTCGAAAAATTATCATTTTTCGTTATTTAGAAGACGTCGAACTAGACGATATCCTGGCTTCGGGCGATATCCTTGAATATGATGGAGACGAACCAATTGTTAATGAAGGCGAATTTGATCAAAGTGTATTCGGTGTCTTGGGCGGAACAGTCAGTGTGAGTGTAAAGGAAAACGACGGAAATGATGTTTTTATTTGCGCACTTGGGGAAGGAGAAATATTTGGCGAAGCTGGATTTTTTCTAAAAATTAAAAGGACAGCCAGCGTTCTTGCTAAAGATACGGCCATCGTCTTTCGGCTTGAACGAAAAGCACTTATGAAACATATTAGGAATTTTCCTACTGCGGGGAATAAAATTCTTCTCATTACGATTTATGGCTTATTACGAAAACTACGCGGTGCAAATCAAGAACTTGCCTACGAACGTAAGGCCGATATGAACCAATCTGATATAGATGACATTATCGACAGCCTCTTAGAATAAAGAGGCTGTACTTACATATTATCCCTCCATTTTTTGGTGTTTTTTCCAAGAGAAAAAAAGCATTGCGAGCACGAGGGGTATAATTGCTAAAGCAACTACGTTTCCCTGGAACATCCAGTAAAACCAATAGCGCAACTGGTTTCCACCGTCGGTAAATGCGGTTATTTCTCCGACTCCAGCTCCAAAATCTAGGCCTGCAGCAATAGCTTGCTTTGTATACAGCGGTGCCAGCTGCGAAGCAATAAGAAGGAAGGTTGTTACAATCGGGATTCCCGCGAGTACTGCCCGAATCACGTTGCCGCGCATTATTAACACCGTAAGCGACATAATCGAAATCAAATTGGGCAAATCACCAAGAGGAATAACACGGTTTTTTGGTAGGATAAAGGCGATAATAATAGAAATAGGAATGA
>DUOS01000029.1 GCA_012838745.1 Treponema sp.
CTAGCACACTTTATTCAATTTTCAATGTATTTTTCTAAGTCAATAAGCTTTTCTTTAATATCCAACCCCCCAGCAAAACCGGTAAGCTTCCCTGTAGCTCCAACGACTCTATGGCAGGGGATAATAATAGCAATGGGGTTGTGATTACAGGCTCCACCAACCGCGCGAGCCGCCTTGGGGCGTCCTAGTGTTTTTGCTATTTCACCATAGGTTGCAAGAGTCCCATAGGGTATGGCAGCAAGTGCCTTCCATGCTTCTTTTTGGAAATCTGTTCCTATAAGGCAAATTGGAACCGTGAAATGGCGGAGGGTGTGGGTAAAGTATTTTTTTAATTCTAAATTGGCCTGTGTAAGAATCGGTGTTTCTTTTAAAATCGGTTCTGTTTCGGTACTGGGGATCTTTCTTGGGACGGTTTCACCGAAGCCGAGATAGACAATTTCTCCGCCTGCTTCGGCGATAGTCAGTGTACCAATGGGGTGTGTGTACCTAAAAAAATACATTGTGACTCCTTTTTGTTAGTATATGTTCGTCAGTATTAAATCGCAAGATAAAAGTCTCTGTTTTTCTCTTCCGTTGTAGTTGTGGATTATGGTACACTATGCGAGGAGGGCCGAATGAAATTACGCCTTATTGCCGTTGTTGCAGCTGTATTATTGTGCACTGCTTGTATTTCGCCGGGAACGCCTGCGAAAAAATCAGAAACTCTTTTCCCTCTCACAATAGAGGAGTCTGATCATCTTGAAGGCTATCGTAAAGCAACTCGTGAAATTGTAATAGACGATTTTACCAATTCTGAGGAAGTCCTACGGTACACGAATCCCTATACCCAGGCCTATGAAGGCTACCGCGTGCTCAGGCTTTTTGGCTTGCATAAGACCCTTTCTCTCCCGGCCCAATATGAATTTGTACGGGCACTTTACAGTGCACTTCCTATTCACCTAACAGTTGGTGCTCCTCTACGCAATATAATTATTCCCAGTTGGTTTTCTAATGGAGAGCCGCTTATCCTCCATATAACACAGGCTTTTACCGCTAACCAAGACCCAGTGGTTCTTGCATTGGCCAATACCGCTGGAGGCATTCGTCGTCATGGATATCCGGTTATTAAGCGCCTTGAACCCGCGGTCGATTACCCGCGTTTTATTAACACTGGCGATGGATATGCAATCCGAGGAAATGAACAGTATGCAACGGTAATATTTCCTGATGGACGGGTGAGTGCTTCTGGAGCAATTGGGCATTTATTACCACCATTTGAAGACATTGAAGGTAGTCGTGCCATAATAAATATTAGTGATGCCTACTTGCGCGATGAAAATATAGAAAATGACGAAGATGTTTTTGAGCCCTTGCGTGCTATCGCAAATGATGAGACGGAAGAACCAATATTACGCATTCATGCGCAACTTCAATTGTTCATGTATTATTTGTTTCAGGGCGATGTAAAATCGGCACAGCGCATAGCAGACACTGTGCAAGTATTTATGCTTGAACAGGGCGGAGATTTTACAGAAAGCGGAACCGATGAACTAGTGCTCAACGACCTTCCTGCGATTTTGAAAATTGCGCGAGCACTAGACGCCGGGGATGATTCTCTTCGCTAATAAAAATCATAGTTTGCTTGAGAGATTGCTTGGAATATAGCTTGTCTTGTCCCTGTGCATAAAAAAACATATAATAAAAATCCGTAATTACGGTTTTCAAGGAGTACATACGTGGACGTTAGAGTACGATACGCACCTTCCCCAACAGGAATGCAACATATTGGTGGTGTGAGAACTGCCCTTTTTAATTATCTTTTTGCCCGTTCCAAAGGCGGCAAGTTTATCCTTCGTCTTGAGGATACCGACCAAACCCGTTATGGAGAGCAGTATGTACAAAACCTGTACGATACTCTTTCTTGGTTGGGTATCGACTGGGACGAGGGCGGAGACCTCGGCGGAGATTATGGCCCCTATGTACAATCAGAGCGCTTTGAATTATATAAAAAGCACGCTTTTCAGCTTTTAGAAAAGGGTCTTGCCTACTACTGCTTTTGCGATTCTGAACGTCTCGACCGTATTAGAAAAATACAGACTATGAACAAGATGCCTCCGGGGTATGACCGTAATTGCCGGTCTCTTTCTCCCGAAGAAGTAAAAGAGAATCTTGACCAAGGAAAGCCCTACGTTATTCGTCTTGCTGTGCCTCTTGAGGGAACTACAAAATTTCATGATGATTTATTGGGTGATATTGAATGGAAAAACGAGGACGTGAATCCTGATCCAGTATTGCTAAAGTCTGATGGATTCCCGACCTATCATTTGGCCAATGTCGTAGATGATCATTATATGAAAATTTCTCACGTTATGCGTGCACAAGAATGGATACCTTCCACACCACTGCATGTTTTAATGTACAACGCATTCGGTTGGGATCATCCCGGATATTGCCACCTTCCTATGGTGATGGGGCAAGATGGGCAAAAACTTTCTAAGCGACACGGTGCTACCAGTTGTAATGAATTTAGAAACAATGGCTACCTTAGTGATGCCCTCATAAATTATATTGCCATGCTTGGTGCTTCCTACGAAGATGCGCGCGATATGTATAGTCTTGAAGAATTGGGTAATCTTTTCAACATGGAACATATTAACAAGGCTCCGGCAGTTTTTGATTACAAGAAACTCGAATGGTTTAATGGTCAATATATGAGATTAAAGACTGACGAACAAATATTTGAACTTGTTTGGCCATTTATCGCAAACTCAGGCGTTTTCGGCTTGTGCGAAGAAGGTGAAAAAAATAGTGAAGCTTCCAGAGAAAAAGCTGGGCTTCTCTTTGCGAATCAAACCCTTCTTGAGCCAACCGTAGAACAAAAAGAAACCCTCATGAAGATAATGCCTCTGGTAAAAGAGCGGCTTCATTTTCTCACCGATGCTCCTGCAATGGTTCGGTTCTTGTTTGAAGAGCCAGCTTTTCCGCCTCAGGAAGATATTATTCCTAAACGCTTGGATGCAATCCAAACAGCCGATGTTCTCCGAGCGGTAAAAACAGTTATTTCTGAGATGAAAACTTTGAGTGATGAGGATGCTGACCTTGCTTTCCGTGCTAAGGCCGATGAGCTTGGAGTAAAACTTGGTGATTTGATGATGCCTATCCGCATGTCAGTTACTGGAAGCCGGGTAAGCCCGCCCTTGGTTGGTTCAATCCGAGTTCTTGGAATTGATAAATCACTCGAACGCATTGATCGCATTTTGCAAGAACGTTTTAGCTGAGTATCTAGATCTACTAGAATACCTTCCTCTTGCATTTACTGTACATAATTTGTCCTTGTATGGTACTATGGATAAATTAATACCGTCCCTCGCAGCCAGCGAGGGCCAAGGAGAACAACAATGGATAATCATGCGGCTACAATGGAAAAAATCGTAAGCCTTTCAAAACGACGCGGGTTTGTGTTTCAGTCTTCAGAGATTTATGGCGGCCAAAATGGCGCTTGGGACTACGGCCCCCTCGGAATTGAAATCAAAAATAATATTCAACGTATTTGGTGGCGTGAAATGACTCAACTCCACGATAATATAGTGGGGCTTGATGCGTCAATTTTAATGCATCCCAAAGTTTGGGAAGCTTCCGGTCACGTTGAAAACTTTACTGATCCTCTGGTGGATTGTAAAAAATGTAAAAGCCGGTTTCGTGCCGACCAAATAGATCAAGAAAAACTCGCTAAGAAACAATGCCCTGAATGTGGCGGGGAACTCACCGATACTCGCAAATTCAACCTGATGTTTAAAACAAATATTGGTGCTACAGAAGATTCTACAAACGTCTTGTACCTCCGCCCAGAAACTGCTCAAGGCATCTACGTCAATTATAAAAATGTTTCCCAGTCTAACCGGTTGAAAATCCCTTTTGGAATTGCTCAGATTGGTAAGGCATTTCGTAACGAAATTGTTACAAAAAACTTTATATTCCGCACCTGTGAATTTGAGCAAATGGAAATGCAGTTTTTTGTAAAACCCGGTGAGGACGATAAATGGTTCAATACTTGGCGTGATAAACGCTGGGCTTTTTACACAAAGCTTGGTATTAGAATGAACAAGTTGCGGTGGCATCAGCACGGGCCAGATGAACTCGCGCATTATGCCAAAGAGGCGTGGGACATTGAATACGAATTTCCTATGGGATTTCGAGAACTAGAAGGCGTCCATAATAGAACCGATTTTGATCTCAAACGTCATACAGAATTTTCCGGTAAAGATTTACAATATATAGATCAAGATGATGGAAACAAACGCTATATTCCCTATGTTGTTGAAACTTCTGCAGGGCTTACCCGAACCCTTCTTATGGTTATATGCGATGCATACGCCGAGGAGAAGGTTGCAGATAAGGGTAATGCCGACGACTGGAGAACTGTTTTGCACTTTCACCCTAAAGTTGCTCCAATCACCGTTGCTGTTTTACCCCTCATGAAAAAAGATGGCCTTGCTGAACTTGCACAGGAAATACGCAATGAACTCAGAGAAGAGTTCGTGACCGACTATGATCAGTCTGGTGCAATTGGTAAACGGTATCGCCGCCAGGATGAAGTAGGAACGCCGTTTTGTGTAACGATTGATTATGATTCTAAAGAAGATGGAACGGTAACTTTACGCTTCCGCGATTCAATGGAACAAATCCGTATTCCTCGAACTGAACTTGTAGAGCGAATTCGTACCGAAATTAAAAATTACACTCGTGTGTAATACATAGTTGAAAGGTATGGCAGAAAGTAACAAGTTGCACAGTATTAATACTTCGCGCGTTCTTCGCACTATATGGCAAAATCCCGATGTGAGCCGTATCAAGGTTGCAGAAATGCTCGGCCTTGATCGCTCCACGGTGACCAAGATTATACAAAGTGTGCTGGAACGAGATATTGTGCTAACCGCCGGAAAAAGAGAAAAACAATCTGGCGTGGGGCGCCGACAAGTCAGTTTGCGCGTCAATACCGACATTGGCGTGGTGCTTGGTTTAGAGATTCAAACATCCCACTATCGGGTTGTGGTAACCACTATTTATGGCGAGGTGCTTCATTCCTTCTTTGGGAAATTTGAAGCTAACCATGAAAATCTCATTACCCATGCTGTTTCCCTTATCAATACGGCAAAAAAATTTATTGATGATAAAAACTTGTTCTTGCTGGGAATCGGTATAGGGGTTCCAGGAATTGTAGATCCTTACACGGGAATTATTATTCGTTCGAATCCGTTAAACATTCAAGAGCCCTTTGATTTAAAAAAGGAACTTATTCTTCATTTTGACGAGTATGTTTTTATAGAAAATGATGCGAATTGTTGCTGTTGGGGCGAACTCGCATTTCATCCAGAAAGCCGTGAAAGAAACTTTCTTACCGTTTTAGGTGAGTTTCGCTATGTGGTTGAAGGAAGCAAAGAACTTCGTGGATTAGCAATGGGCCTTGGCCTCGTTGTTCGGGAGCGTGTTTTACACGGAGACCACTTTACTGCCGGAGAATACCGGAGTGTGTATGCAACCTCACAAACGGGTCAGTTTATTGTTCCTTGGAGTGAATTATGCCATATCCCCGAGGATAAAAAGATTCTAGAAGATGTGTATCGTGAGCTTACAACAAACCTTGCTTTTTTAGTAAATACCATTGATTTAACAAAGATTGTTTTTGCCGGAGATATTGTTGATCATCCGGGTAACATTAAAGAACTTATGTCTAAAGCAATAGAAGATAGCTGGGTATATGATCTCGATCGAAACTTTATTATTGGATTTTCCGAATTTGGAGAAAATTCAGTTTCCATAGGTGCTGCGGGGCTTTTTATAGAGAAACTTTTTTCTGTTCCCGATATGGCTGATCGCTTTCAAGAATTGGTTGGCTACGACTTATACGAATATATCTTAACGCTTAAAGGTCGCGAGCTAGAATAAAGCACCATCTATCAACTATTGGTGGTGTGTGTTCGCGTCCTAAATTATTCGAGACTTTCCAGCTCCTTAAGCCATACCGCAGCCGAAGCATCGCTTGGCATGCGCCAATCCCCACGAGGGGAAAGATTTACACTGCCAATTTTGGGGCCATCGGGCATACATGATCGTTTAAATTGCTGAGAAAAAAATCTTCGGTAAAAAACTTGCATCCATGAAATAATTTCCTCGCGTGTATACTTCGGTTCCGGAGTAAGAGTGCCAAAGGCATGTTCGGCTATAAACAATATTTTTGCCGGAGAAGAGCCCCAACGCAGCAAGTGATACAAGAAAAAATCATGCAGTTCATACGGACCCACAATATCTTCTGTTTTTTGTTGTATTTCGTTATTTTTGGCTGGTAGGAGTTCAGGACTTACTGGGGTGTCTAATATTGAAGTAAGAACTCCGGTGAGTTGTTTTTCGGTAACAGGTTTTTCTGTTGTAGATTCTATATTCTGAATAAAGCTAAGCGGGAGTTCTGCACAATGTGCCACAAGGGAGCGTACGAGCGTTTTGGGGACAGAGGTGTTAACAGCATACATCGACATATGGTCACCATTATAAGTAGTCCAGCCGAGGGCAAGTTCAGAAAGGTCCCCTGTTCCAATAACCAGACCTCGAAGCATGTTTGCCTTATCCATGAGTATTTGAGTTCGCTCACGAGCCTGCGCGTTTTCGTAAGTTACATCGTGGGTTTTGCTATCCTGTCCTATATCTTTAAAGTGTTGGGTTACTGCCTTATTAATGCGTATTTCTTCCAAGGTTGTACCCAGAGCAGCAGAAAGTTTTTTAGCATTGCCCTTAGTTCGTGTAGTTGTGCCAAATCCTGGCATGGAAATAGTGAGAATATTGGTACGAGGGAGTTCGAGTTGATCAAATGCACGAACTATTACGAGTAATGCGAGTGTTGAATCGAGCCCGCCGGATAAACCTATTATCGCGGTAGAGGTCCCTACATGCCGTAGTCGTTTTACTAATCCTGCTGTTTGGATAGCGAGTATTTCTTCGCAACGTTGAGCAAGGATTTTCTGTGAAGATGGTACAAAGGGGTGAGGATCAATATGACGGAGTAATGTTTTCGCCTGCTTTTCGTTAGCTAATTGGTCCGCTGGGTGTTGTTCAGTTTGGGTGCTGGTTCCTGCGACAGCAGCTACGTGGTCCATTGTAAAGGAAACAATAGTGTAGGGGCTATCTCCGGCTTCTGGGTGAGCTGAAGGAAAGGTATTTAAGCGGCGCCTTTCGTGAAGAAGCCGTCGAATGTCAATGTCGGTACAAAGTAAGTTTCCAGAAAAAGGCGGGTTTTCTGCAACGATGCTTCCATTCTCCGCGATTATAGAATGCCCCGAAAACACCATGTCCCCTGTTGATTCACCTAGTCCTGCATCGGCATATACGTAGGCGCAAACGCCTTGTCCTGATTGCCCGGTAACGAGGGCTCGCCGGTAATCAGCCTTACCAACTACTTCGTTGGTAGCGGAAAGATTTGCAATTATCAGAGCACCTGCCTCAACGTGGGATGCGGAAGGCGGTGCCGGCGCCCATAGGTCTTCGCAAATTTCAACTGCAAAGGAAAGTTCGCTGGTACGAAGGTCAGAAAACAATAGTTTGGTGCCAAAGGGTACAGGAGCGGGGCCAAACATTCCAGCGGGGAGAATTTGTGTGTTTTCTGGAGCAGGAGAAAAATGGCGCAGTTCATAAAACTCCCCATAATTTGGGATACGAGTTTTGGGAACAATTCCGCGTACGAGCCCTCCAGAAATTACTGCTGCGCAGTTGTATCGGGTATTTGTGCGGCTAAAGGGAAACCCCACGACGATTGTTATAGGCAAGTCGCGGGTTTTCTCTGCAATGAGCCGCACGGCAGCAAGGGCGACTCTGCCGAGGAGTTCCTGCGAAAAGAGGTCGCCACAGGTATAGGCAGTAATAGCGAGTTCTGGAAATACGACTAAATTAGCATTGAGGGAAACTGCTTTGTTAATCAATGTGAGAATTTCCGCAGTATTTGTGCCACAGTCGCCAACGGTACAAACAGGGCTTGCGGCCGCTACTCTAAAAAAACCGTGATCCATGGGTTACTCCTTACTCTAAGTGTATACAAATTTTAGGAAAATCGCTATGCTTTCGTGCATGAACAAAGCATTAGAAACACTTAAAACTCGTGGTTTTTTTCAACAATGTACCGACGTAGACGGCCTTTCCCGTTGCATGGACAAGGGGCCGGTAAGTTTTTATGTAGGGTTTGATCCAACTGGGACTAGTTTGCACATTGGTCACATGCTTCCCGCCTTCGCACTTCGCCATCTTCAAGAAGCTGGCCACCATTGCGTGGCTCTTATTGGCGGCGGAACAGCTCGTATTGGCGACCCTTCTGGTAAAACGGAAATGCGCAAAATGATCACCTACGACCAGATTGATGAAAACTCCGCGGCAATCGGCGCTCAGCTTGATCGCTTTATCGGATTTAACGGTAAAACAGCTATTCTTGAAAACAATAAGAACTGGCTTGCGGATCTTAACTATATAGATTTCCTTCGCGATATTGGTTCTCATTTTTCTGTAAACCGTATGCTCACTTTTGAAGCGTATAAAAAACGTTTAGAAACTGGTCTTACCTTTGTTGAATTTAACTATCAGCTGTTGCAAAGTTACGATTTTCTACAGTTAAATGAACGCCATGGGGTTACTTTACAAATTGGTGGAGATGACCAATGGGGTAACATTGTTGCCGGTATAGAACTCGTTCGTAGAAAAAATGGAAAAGAAGTGTTTGGATTAACCTTTCCCCTCATTACCACTTCGGATGGCAAAAAAATGGGCAAGACAGAAAAAGGTGCTCTCTTTCTGGATCCCGAAGTAACGAAACCCTACGATTTTTTCCAGTATTGGAGAAACGTGACAGACTCCGACACAAAGCGGTTTTTGCTTTTATTTACTTTTTTATCGGTTGAAGAAATTGAAACCATCCTTGCAGGTAATATCAACGAGGCAAAGGAACGGCTTGCCTATGAGGTTACCGTGCTCATTCACGGAAAAGAAGCTGCTGAAGCCGCGCTAGCGGGCGCAAAAGCCGCTTTTGGTGGTGGTGGGGATAGAGCTTCTATGCCGACTGTTACAATTCCGCATGAACGCTTTGAAGCCGGAATCGGCGTGCTTGATCTCTTTTTTGAAGCTGGCTTGGTAGGAAGTAAGAGTGACGCCCGCCGTCTTGTAGATCAAGGTGGCGCTCGAATTGAAGATTCTGCGGTAACCGATATTAAAGCGGTTATTAGCATCGATAGTCTTGATGCCGATGGAGAAGTGGTCCTTCGTGCGGGAAAGAAAAAATTCGTTCGTGTTATAACTCGTTAATTAAAGAATGCACGAAAAAAAGCGACGATAGCGCGCCATATACGCACAAAAATATTAGGGTTCTTTAAACGCTGCAAGCGCTTGTAGGCACTAAGGAGCTCCGTTTCTGAAAAATCTGAGCGCTGAGTGTTTTCCTCAATTTCCATTTCCAGCTCGGTAATTGTGTCGGTATTTTCAATAACTCTAGCGCTAATCATATGCCACCCTAAACGTCGTGCTGCTTCGAGGCGGCGCCTTCCTGCGATGAGTACATAGTCGCTATTAACCGTTATGGGGTTGAGTAAGCCATACCGTTTTATACTATCCATTAATTGGTCTATATCTTCTGGTTCTTCGCGAACCCGGTGTTTTACACGAATGTCATCAAGGGAAATTTGCATACAGGACCTCCGTAATTAGTCGAGAAGGGGATTAAATGTGGGTTCAGTATGGTCTTCGGTGTCGTTAAATGAATCGCTACCAGACCTTTCTATATCGTTTGTATCAGTCTCTTGATCATAGTCGCCATCTTCTGTTTCTTCGTTAGAATCATCGGTTTTAGTGCTGGATGAATCAGATCTTCCCCGGAAAAAGCTAGGGCTACGGCGAACACGAGGTTCAGGATCGGTGTAAACATCGGGATCGACTAAAAGACTAGAACGATCAACCGTTATGGGGCGCTGTCCCACAGAGTAACTTTCTTGTTGGAGTCGATCTATAGAGACTCGTTTAAGGTCGTCGTGACGTTCATGGTATGTGCAGTAGCTGGTAGGTTGGGTTCCTTCAAGGTAATCGAGGGTAGTCTTTCCGTCTGTGCAGTGCTCTGTGGGCAACAAACCTGATTTTTTACATACGGTTGCCTGTACTAAACCATTTTGTGGGCGCACAAAGTCGCGGTAGGGGAGTCCCTTGTGAATTTCATGCATATAATCGCCCCAAGCTGGGCCTGCAAGGGTGGCACCTGTGTTATCTAACCCAAGAGATAACCCTCGTCGGTCAAATCCAAACCAGAGTGCGGAAGTATAATAGGGAGTAAACCCAACAGTCCAGGCATCCGCCCAGTTTTGGGTTGTACCCGTTTTTCCACCGGCTGGTATGGTAAACTTGCGGCCTTTATCGTCAGTAAATGAAAATTTTCTTTCATACCCAGATGCCCAGCCAAGTGTTCCGGAGGAAATGGTATTCCGCAATAATGAGGTCATAACAAAGGCATTTTGTGGGCTAATTATTTGTAAGGCGCTGCCTTTGCGCTTTTGTTCTAGTCGAAGTTCTCTTTCTGGATCAAGAATGGTTTTCCCATTTCTATCTTCCACCGAACGAATAGCAATTGGTGTAACTTCTTTACCTTGGTTGCCAAAGGTACTGAATGCGCGTGCCATCTGAAGAGGAGAAACACTGATAACGCCGAGACCTAAGGAGTAAACCCGCGGGAATACTTTGCGAATTTCATCTTTGTCCTTGTACCCTAAGAGAGTTGCTGCTCGGTTAATTGCGGCATCAAAGCCAATACCATCCAGAATGCGTAAGGAAGGAACATTCATTGAATGTGAGAGTGCTTCCCAAAGCAACACTGTGCCTTTCCACTCACCCCTAAAGTTAAGTGGTGTATAGGGAACTCCTGATTCATTAAAAAAGACTATTGGTGTGTCGTTGATCATAGAGCCAGCGGTGAACTTTCTACTGTCTATAGCCGCAGAATAATACAATGGTTTAAAAGTACTACCCGGCTGCACCTGTGCTTGGGTTGCTCGAATTATTTGATTAGATTGGTCAAATTTGCTACCGCCTACCAAAGCGGTAATGTATCCAGTTTCGTTTTCGATGGAGATAAGAGCACCTTCAACAGTGGTTTTTGCAGCTGCGAGTTGGGCGTTTGCGTTGGACTTGTTGGTTTCCATCTTTAGATTAGTAATTCCGCACATAAGGGACATCATATCCACAATTGGATTGAGCACTGTACGGTAATGTGACTGTGTTTTTATATGGAGACGTTCAGCAGAAACAGCAAGCGGGGGTAAATTAAAAGTAAGCGCCATTAGCTCGGTGATTTGTGCCCACTGATCACCTTGCGCAAAGCGCGTGGAACTTGAGTTACGGAACCGCCGGTTCGCGAGATTTAGTGCATTTTTCATTACGGTATCAGCTGCCGCTTGATGGCGCAAGTCCAAGGTAGTGTGAACGGTATAGCCACCGGAATAGATGTCCATGGTGCCGTACATCATCGTCTCGAGTTGGCGGCGAACGTATTCAGAGAACCAGCGAGCTTTATCTTCACGGGTGAGCCACGCTGAAGAGGCTGTGCGAGTAAAATCAAAGGTAGCCCAATAGTCATCAAAGGATAATTCTGCGGCTTTTTGATCCAAGTACCCGAGAGAAACCATTTGATCAAGTACATTTTGTTGGCGATCCATTGCTCTATTTGGATGTTCAAAGGGGTTATAAAATGCAGGGTTAGAAAGTTGAATAACGAGTATTGCCGCTTCAGCTGGAGTTATTTCTGTAGCCGAGTGGCCAAAATAAAACCGTGATGCTGCATTTACTCCATAGGTTCCGCCACCAAAATACATCTTGTTTAAATACAATTCAAGAATTTCATCTTTTGAGTATCGGCGTTCCAGCTGGAGTGCCCACCAAAGTTCTTTAAACTTTCTGGTGAGACTAATGTCGCTGCGGTCAAGATATAGGGTTCCGGCTAGTTGCTGGGTAATAGTACTGCCACCGCCGAGTGAGCGCCCGGTGAGTTTTCCAAAAACAGCACGTAAAATTGCCTTAATATTATATCCCCCATGCTCGTAAAAGGTTTGATCTTCACGGGAGAGTAGGGCATTAATCATGTGTTTAGGAAGGTGATCAAGGGTAATTATTTCGCGTTTTTCTTCAGAGGAAAACTCAGTAATAAGCTCTCCACGGATATCAAGAATTCTCGTGGGTAAAGCAGGGTTAAAATCAGTAAAGTGTTCGTTATTCTTTAAGTTTCGGGTACGAGCTAGGGCAAACCCAAGGCTCACGCCGGTGACTACTGCGAAAAAGATAATAAAAAATAATGCTATAGAAACTCTGTGCTTTTTCTTGCCAACCATACTACTAATAAAAGCATAAAGGACGCTTTGTTACAAGGAGAAAAAGGGGTGTATGAAGGGGTGATAAAAAAGAGCCGGTAATTTGATACCGGCCCGCCCATCAGGCTAACGGTCAATCAATGGGTGGGAGGGGAACTGACTGCCCGTTAGTACATTTTCGGAATCTTTTCCGATATTCTTAAACTAATTTTAGGGGGATTCGCTTACATTTATATCAATATGCATGGAAACGGTATAATCCTTTCCTTTTACTGCGGTGATATGGCGTACAACTTCGTAATCACCAATTTTAAAAAGAATGGTATATGATCCAGGTTCAATAATGAGTGGGCTTTCTGTGTTTTCTACCGGTTTATCGTTCACTAAAATTGTAGTGTTTTCGGGTGCTACAAGAAAAAGGCTTGGGGCTGTGTTTTGTAGGCTTATCTCTAGAGCAGTTATCCGTGCAGATTCAACCGTAAACGTGCGTATTTCGTTTCGATAATGATCCGACAAAATCGCTATGTGATGATCTCCTGGAGAAAGCAAGTACAGTTTTTTACCGAGTTCCGCCGGCTGTTCATCTATCATCATTCGAACCGATTTTTCTAGCTCATCAGGATAGTTCAAGGATACAGAACAGCCACCTTCGTCAGTTAACAGTGGCTTTATACGCACGTAAAAGTGCATTTCATCAATACCTTGTGGTAAGCCCTTCATAACAGGTAGGAGACGAAAAACAATTGGACCATCTTTTGGATTATGTATACGTTCAAGCACGGTAGCATAGGGGCTTGATTTAAGTTTGTGATTTTCTAAAAGGGGAATTTGGAGAACAAAGGACAGGCGCGAAGGAAGGGGTTGAAACGCATCCTGTGTTCCGGAATAGTCAATTACTTCTACAGAAGGGTTTGGCCGAAGATTACGGTACACTCCGTAAGCCATGCTGTTTTGAAAGCGAAGTATTTCCTGTGGAATTTTAACTTCTATTTCAACTGCACGGAGAAATGCTTTGTTTTGTGAGAAAATAATACCCACTGCATCGTTATAACCGATATCTATAGTCTGTGTTGCCGGTTTCTGGCTATCGAGGACCACCGTTCCCATAGATCGTACACGGAACGACTCGGCACACAGTGTTCCCAAGGCTCCTAGGAGCAAGAGACTGAATAGAAATACGTGTGCGTGTTTCATACGCGCTAATTCCTTTTTAGAAATCCAGCAGGGTTTTTGGGTACTCCGTTTTCGTGTATCTCAAAATGAAGGTGCGGTCCGGTAGATTGTCCGGTAGACCCTACTATACCAATAATAGTACCGGATTTAATCTTGTCGTGCAACTCGATTTTTATTGTACGTAAATGCCCGTAGAGGCTTTCACGGTTTCCTTCATGCCGGAGTATAATGTAATTTCCATAAATTTCATGAAAGGCGGCTACCGTGATTGTTCCATCGGCGCAGGCAAAAACGGGCGTTCCTTCTGGTGCCGCGAGGTCAACTCCGTGGTGGAAAATCAAATTCCCCGTAAGCGGGTTTTTTCTCATTCCAAAGCTAGACGTTACTCTTCCCGCGGGAAGTGGAAAACGAAATGTTGGGGTAAGAAAAAAAGCGCGCACAGTACCGTCAAACGAGGCCTCTGGGAGGCAATGAACTTGTTGGGGTGGCCCGTTATTTATTCGTAATAAAAAGGAAATAATACCGACACTAGACGGATCAAAGGATGAAAGAATTAAGTTTTCTAGTGGGTTTTCCGCGTTATCGTGGAGGTACAAGGCAGGTATTGAAGGAAGATACAGCATTTTTCCATCGAGAAGGGTGTTTACTGATTCTATTCGATTAAGACTGACGATCGCGTCGTAGGGAAGCGAACAACGTGCCGCGATACCAAGGAGAGTGTCAGTTGATCGCACGCGGTAACGGTATATGTGAAGCGTAGCGGGCTTTCCAGCTGCAATAGCCATACGTGCCGCAAGAATGTCATCCTGATACTGGCGAAACACCGGGTTTCCTGATAATAACTCAGTGATTTCAGGATATGGCGATTGCTCGTGCGATGAAGCTTGTACAAGAGAAAAAATTAAAACAAAAAAAGTGGTGATTACGGCGATTGGCGAGCCGAAACGCATTATCGGGAATCCGAAGTACGGGTGTTTGAAGAAAGAACAAAGGCAAGGTATCCGTACACAAGGGCTGTAAGGATAAGCGCGGCAAAGGCAAGAACTCGTTCATACGACAAAATGAGTGAGACGAAGCCGATAAGCCCGGCAAGTAGTACCGCCTTTCTCGTAAGGGATAACAGAAAACGTTTTGGATTTTGCGAGGCTTCTTTTTTTACGCGCATTATAAAAACACCAATTATGAAGGCAGAGAGGAGAAAAATAAAAATAAGGGTATATAAATCCGGTCTAGTTACCGCAAGCTTCCACAGAGGGTAAACGAGCAAAAAACCGGTTGCAACACAAACGCCGATCAGGGCTACAAACCGTAGGGTTGAGCCCAGAACAGCGCTGTATCCACGAAGGATTTTTTGAATCATTCCTCTGAGATTGCGTCAACGGGGCAAACTGCTGCACAGGCGCCACAGCTAATGCAGGTATCAGCGTCAATAATACGCTTGTCATCTTTTTCGCTAATTGAGTTTACTGGGCATTCACCTTCGCAAGCGCCACAGTTAATGCATTCATCAGAAATTATATAGGCCATAAAAGTCTCCTTGACTATGATATAATGATAAAATAACGTATTGCTTATGAAAAAACAAGTATGGCGAACCTTGAAATCGGGACTGTTTTTTAGCCGATGATGGTGCTACACTGTTTTTTGGAGGGGTGTATGCCGGAAAGCCAGCAACTGATCAAAAAGAACCTTGATTATATTAATATCCTGCCCTCGTGGGCGCAGGATCTTTCGGTCAAATACTGTTCCAAAACCGCTAACCTGTATTTTGTACACGGTAATATTCGTGATTTTTTGCCTCATAAGATGAATGAAGGCGAATTCATGTTTGTTAAAATACAGGACTATATTTCCGAAGTATTGTTTGGTAATCGTGATATTATTGTCTTTTACGATAAATCAAGCGGAATTACATTTTGTCTTTCGGAAATGGAGAGAGCGTATCTCAAGGCAATGGCCACACGGTATCCTGATGTTCCTCCCGAGGATTTTTTAACACGCGATCCTATTAAGGCTTTTGATTACCTTGAACGGTATTTTGTTATGAATATTCCCAAGGAACAGCGTATTGTTCTAATTATTGACTATGCAGAAACTATTATTCCTGCAGACGAAATTGGTCATTTAGATGAAGTAGATCGCTACTGTCTCGTAACTTTGAATCGTTGGTCGCATGAACCGCAGTTCACAAAGGGAGATATTTCGGTGATTTTGCTTACCGAAAATCTAACTGATATAAATCCTCGTCTTTCTAGTTCTCCGTCTACGGTTAAAGTAACCATCCCGTTTCCTGGAGCGGTAGTTCGAACTCAGTTTCTTGAGTTTCTACAAAGCCAGGATATGCTTATTTTAGAACGTGGTCTTAATCCTGAACGTATTGGTGCTTTGACTTCGGGGCTCAACTTGCTCAACTTAAACCAACTTGTTGCGGAATCCTATCAAGAGGATAAACCTATAACCCTTGAATATCTGCGAAACCGCAAACGAGCTATAATAGAAAATGAAGCGGCAGGTTTACTTGAATTTGTTGATACTGAACACGATTTAGCCCTCGTTGCTGGGCATTCATTTGTAAAAAAACGCTTTCAAAGCGCTGCACGAGCGTTAAAAATGGGGCGAATTGATGTGCTGCCCATGGGGTATTTAATAGCCGGGCCGGTTGGGACAGGGAAAACATTTATGGTTTCTGCTTTTGCCGGCGAAATTGGTATTCCCATGGTAAAACTGCGGAACTTCCGTTCAAAATGGCAGGGTTCAACAGAGTCAAATCTTGAAAAAGTACTCAATATACTTAAGGCAATGGCGCCTGTCGCTGTTATGATCGATGAAGCAGATGCCTTTCTCGGGGACAGGGATTCCGCAGGGGATTCGGGAACTTCTAACAGAGTTTTTGCTCAAATTTCTAACTTTATGGGAAACACTGACTATCGGGGAAAAATACTCTGGTTTCTTATTACCTGCCGCCCTGATTTATTGCCTATAGACCTTAAACGTCAAGGAAGGGCCGAAGAACATTTGGCTCTTTTTTATCCAGAAACTGTGGAAGACAAAACGGAATTGTTCAAAGTCTTGCAACGTAAGCTAAATATTAAGGTAAAAGACTTTCCGCTTACGGATATATTTAAAAGTATAAAATTTGAAATGTCTGGAGCAGACATAGAGTCAATTCTTGTCCGTGCAAAAATGTGTGCCAGTATTGATAATCGATTAATTGTAACGCGAGATGATCTTGATAATACTATAAAGGACTTTATTCCGCCGGCATATCCCTATGAGATAGAATTGCAAAATCTTGTAGCCGTTCTTGAGTGTACGAGTCGAGAAATGGTTCCTTCACGGTATCAAAAAATGGAACGATCAAAACTTGCTGGCGAAATATTCGAGCTTAAACAACTACTCGGAGAGAAATAACTCATAGAGGTTTTCAACAAGAGCCCCTGCGATATCAAAGCCTCTCTCCTGCTCTAAAGCGGTAAAACCCGGGAAGGCGTTGATCTCGCAGATGGTTAAATGTAGTGGGTCGGGAGTATCTGTACAAAAAAGAAAATCAACCGCCCCATACCACAACCCAGTTTTTTCTGCTATTTCGAGAACCATCGCTTCGATGTTTTTAGGTACTGAGGGAGTAAAGGGAGAGGGATACATCTTGCCCCCAGTATTAATATTAGAACATACTGAGCTTTTTTCAACGCCTCTGTCCCCCGCGGTAGCTGCGTTGCCTGAACGGCGTTCAACTCCTGCCAATATGCTCCCCCCCGCAAAAAAAACACGAAAATCCCGCCCGTGGGAATCAGCTATGTATTCTTGAACAATGCATTTCTCTTCTGGGATCTCATCTAGACAATCAACAAGGAATACACCGACCCCTCTGCTCCCAAATCGTGGTTTTACTATTGCAGGGAAAATAATTTGGTTATTTTTTTTTGCATGTTCAAAAATACAGGGAGTTGGGTAGCCATTAGATTTTAGAAAGTTTGCAGTTTCTATTTTGTCATTTGCGATTTTCACTGCTGAGCTAGAGTTAACACAGCGGAACCCGCTTCGTTCTATAAAAATAATAGTTTCAACTGGCACAGTACCTCTGAGAAAGAAAATAGTATCTCTTGTTGTTCTTTTTTTTGAAATATCCTGTATAAACGTGGGAACATCTTTTGGAAACAAAAACCGGAGTGCAATACTCCGGTTTTTTGCGACTTCTGCAAGCCGACGAGAAGGATAAAAAATATTGAAGTAGCTGTAGTCCTCTGTTTGTAGCGCGTATACCACTACAATAAGCGGATTACAGGTCGTCTTTAGGCCAAGTGAGTGATTTCTCACAAAGTTCGCTGATTTCCTTTGCAGCTTTTACTGCATCATTTTGAGAAACGCCTGCTTCTCTGTTAAGGGTTTTTGAGAAGAACTTTTCCATTGAAGCAAAAACATCGGGTAGTGAATAGAAAAGAAAGGCAAAATCCATACCTTCTGGTTTCACGACGGTAAAAGCGGACATAGCTTGCTGGGGTTCTTTGCTGAACATAACTTTTGACTGGTTTTTAGCCGTTATTATATTCGCTTCGCTAAACCGCAGTGGTACTAAGAAGTCTTGAGCACGACAATACGGTTCCATCGATTTTTGAGGATAGGTGGGTGGTTCAACTAAAATAAAAATCTTTTTTCCATTTGTCTGAAACGTAATTCCATTCCCAGTAGCATATATGTCTTTTATTGCGGAATATGAAATAACCTCATAAATACTATAACTACTATCGGGTTTAAAAAATGATGAGACTATATACCCCTCATCCATAGGAAGCTTATTATGTTCATATGCTTCAAAAAGATCCATTGCCTTTACTGCCATTAATTCCTCCTCAAGATTCAAATTAAGTATAGA
>DUOS01000210.1 GCA_012838745.1 Treponema sp.
AATAAGAGAATCATGTCGAGGTAAAATCCAGCAGTGAATACGCCGCCGCAATACGGGTCTGCAATGTACTTGTCCACTTCTGCGTTATCCCGGCTCAGCCAGTCGAAGGCGGTTCTGTTTGGTTTGAAGGCGTTATTATAGGTTCCAAAAGAAAGGTTGTTTAATTTTGGGCTTCTAGTTTTGCGGCCAACTTTCTTTATTTCACCCTTAGCGAGTATTTTTCCAATATCTAATATAATTCCGCCTTTTCCGTTTGAACCAGAAAGCACGGCACCGGTTAAATCTTTTCCATACAGCTGTATATAACTCTGTGCCACAAAAGATCCCATGCTATGGCCAAATAAGAATAGAGGCATTCCAGGGTTTTTTTTTACGATGCTTTCAGTGATATGGTGTTGATCGTCGACCAAGAGCTGGAGGCTATCTTTAACTGCAATATAGCCGACCTCATCCAAAGACCCTGCGGTTTTTCCATGACCGCGTTGATCATACGCATACACCACGTACCCGCTTTCAGTTAGTTTTTTAGCAAAGCGTTCGTAGCGAATTGCTGTTTCGGCCATTCCGTGAACAAGCTGTACTACTGCCTTTGTATCTGCAGCACTATCAGGCGACCATTTGTAGCCGAGTATGTCTTTTCCGTCTGATGCCCGAAATGTTATTTCTTTTGAGATCATGGTACACTCCTTTGGAGATTTCTATTAAAACTTTTCTGCAATTATTGTAAAGATTATTCCCAGAGCCATTGCGCCTGCGTCTGGATGGCCTAAGCTGCGATCCCCAACATAACTTGCACGCCCTTTGCTTGCAACAAAATCGCGGGTTTTTTCTGCACCTTCCCGTGCGGCTGCAGCGCCAAGAGTTAAGGCTTCTTTAAATGTTTTATCGGCCGTTGCACTTTCTTTTAATGATTCTGCCGTGGGGATAAGTGCATCGAGAAGTGTTTTATCACCAAGTTTAGCACCACCTCGTTTTTGGATTCCTTCAACGGCACTTTGCATCATTTGAGCAAATTCTGTTAAATTGACTTCGGCTTTCCCTTTCGCAGAAACGCCTGCGGCCCTAAAGGCAGATCCCCAAATGGGGCCGGAAGCTCCACCGCAATGCTCAATGATTATCATGCCACAAGATTTTAGAAAGGTTCCAATATCTGTTGTATCTAGTTCATTCCATTCTGCTTTTAGAACTTTAAATCCTTTTGCAACAGACATTCCAAAGTCGCCATCGCCGGCTACTGAATCGAGTTCACAGAATGGGACTTCATTTTCGATGATGACATCTCCCATTACTGCAACAATACTGCTTATTTCTTTTACTGTAATCTTTTTCATTGTACCATCCCTATCATAGTGTTTAGAGGTTTCTCATGCCGGTAGTATCTGCTGGAGCATCAAGAAAAGTTTTCATTTCGGCATCGAGTTTCAATAAGGTTATCGAAGCACCGGCCATATCAATAGATGTCATGTAATTACCCACGAAGGTTCGATAGGTTTTGATTCCTTTGGCTGCAAGTATTTTAGCGATTGAATTATTCAAAACAAACAGTTCTTGCAAAGGAGTTCCGCCAAATCCATTTACCATAACAGCTACTTCATCACCTGACGCATAGGGAAGATCTGGTAGTATTTTATCCAAAAGTTTCGCAGCAAGTTCATCTGAACTAACTAGCTTTTCTCGAACAATCCCTGGCTCTCCATGGATTCCAACACCAAATTCTATTTCATCTTCTGCAAGAGTAAAGGTTGGGCTTCCTTTTGCTGGAACGGTGCATGAAGTTAAAGCAAAACCCATTGAGCGAACATTAGCGATAACCTTTTCGGCCACGGATTTTACGCCCGCTAAGTCCATGCCTTTTTCTGCAGCGGCGCCAGCAATTTTATGAACAAAAACAGTTCCTGCTACACCTCGACGGCCCACGGTATACAAGCTATCCTTAACCGCTACATCGTCGTTAACATATACTCGCGCTACTTTGTAATCATCATCTTCTTCTGCCATTTCTGCAGCTGCATCAATGTTCATGCAATCACCAGAATAATTCTTTATAATAAGCAGGGTTCCCTTATTTGATTTAGTTTCACGAATCGAGTTGTACACTTGGATTGTAGAAGGGGAAGCAAACACATCGCCACAAACGGCAGCATCGAGCATACCGGTACCCACGAATCCTGCATGGGCAGGTTCATGGCCGCTTCCTCCTCCACTGATAAGACTAACCTTATCCTTGTTGAGGTTTTTTCTGCGAAGGATTTTATATTTTGGCAAAAAGATGAGTTTGTCGGGATAGGCTTTTTCCATTCCCTCGCACATTTCAACTACAAGGTCTTCAACTTTATTTAGTATTTTTTTCATAGGACACTTCCAAGTTTATCAGCACCCATTATTGCTGCGTATACAGTTTCTGCAGTTACCGGGAATGGCATGTTGTAAATACTTTCCCCTTCTGCAGTAGCCATTTTTGCAACGGCCATAATTTTTTCATTGGTTACTTCAGTTACGCCAAGATCTTTGAGGCAGGTTGGAAGACCCAATGTCTTACAGAAATCAATAACCTCTTCTATTTCTTCGATTGGAGCATTTTCTAAAACAAGGTGAACGATAGTTCCAAAGGCAACTTTTTCACCATGGAAGAAATGATGGGCTTCTTCGAGTGCGGTTAGACCATTGTGAACTGCATGAGCTGCTGCAAGGCCGCCACTTTCAAATCCAAGACCCGAAAGAAGAATATTAGCTTCAATGATGTTTTCGAGAGCTGGGGTAACAACCTTTGCTTCGCAGGCAAGTTTAGCTTTTAATCCGTCGGATAAAAGGGTCTCATAACACAGAGTTGCCAAAGCCATTGCTGTCATTGTACCAACGGCAGCCGGGCGGCCATGCCCACTTGCATTTACCCGTGCATACGCTCTCTGGCAAGAACGTGCTTCAAAATATGTTGAAAGAGCGTCGCCCATTCCAGAAACAAGGAATCGAGCAGGTGCCATGGCAATAACTGAGGTATCTACAAGAACAACATTTGGGTTGCTTATAAAATATGCGTAATCATCAAAAGCACCTTCTGGAGTATATAAAACAGCAGAGGAACTCGTTGGTGCATCGGTGGCAGCAATAGTTGGGCAAACAATAACAGGGGTATTATTGTCTGCTACACATTTCGCAGTATCAATGGCTTTTCCACCACCCAACCCGACCACTACGTCACAATTTGCTTTTTTGGCTACTTCTTTTAACCGTGCAATTTCTTGCCGGGAACATTCGCCGCCAAAGTTAGAAGTTACAAAACTTACCCCATATTTAGCAGCAGTTGCGTCTAACTGGGTTTTTACACGGAGTGCATCATCTTTGTGAGCTATTAATAAAACTGATTTGCCAAAAAGACTCACATAGTCTCC
>DUOS01000005.1 GCA_012838745.1 Treponema sp.
AGAAATACTCGGAGTAGATCCTGAAACAGCAGAACAAGATGCATGCAAAATGGAACACGCAATAAGCCGTACAACAGCTCAAAAACTCGAAGAATATCTTTCTTCGCTGAAACCAAATAAAAAACGGTCCTGATACACATGATTTACGGTTATAAACCCGGTGCTCTGCATCAGATCCGCGACCCGAAAAGGAACATCTATGAACCAGACCTTTCCAGGAACGCAACCTCAAAATCTTTCAATAGAAAACTTGCAGGATTTTTATTCTAGGACTCTTGAATATTACGATGAACTTTTTCCGCTAGACGAACAAATAATTTCTTGTCTACTCCGTCTTAATGAGACATTGAAAAAAGCCTCATCTATCTCTCCTCCGCCAATTATGCGCTTCTTAGGAGTTGGTAGCGCTACGGGTACACTGGAAAACCGGCTTTCTATACACAACTTCGACATTACTGGTATCGATACTAATCCAGCCATGGTTTCAACTGCAAAACGTAGAATAAAAAGCACATTTTCTTCAATACGTTTTTTTGAAATGAACTCTTTGGATATGCGTAGGTTTTTAAAAGAAGGTTCATTCAATATTATTGCCTGCGTGGAAAACACCCTCCCATATATTGGAGACGAAACTCTTGTACGAAAGTTTTTTCACGACGCTCGAACGCTTCTTGCACCAGAGGGATACTTGCTTCTGCAGACGCACAATTTTGGCACAAAGCTTGCTGATAAACCAGTCCGCCTTCCAGATCGGTCGTCCATACGGGTTCGGCTTTCCCGCACTCTTATTCCAGCAGAAAACAATAAAATGAATCTTGATGCTCAGCTTGAATTAGGAAACGGTCAGCTTTTACAACTACAAAACACCACAGAAATACTACAACTTACCATTCCACAAGTTACCGCATACGCACTTGAAGCAGGTTTTGCCTCAACAAGCGTCTACAGCGACTTTAATGAATCGCCATACGATCCAAAAAGCCCTCACTCGGTGTATATTTTACAGGCATAACAGGATTTATTGAATTCGCCATTTCCCATCAATACGGGTCATTTTCTCAGAGGACACTTCAAGAACACGTCCATCTTCCCCAACAAGACGAATCTTCCCCGTAAGAGGGTTTACTTCGCTTACACGGAAGTTTATATCCTCGTAACGTAAGCGTATTCCTTCATTTGGAAGCGTTTTTTTTGCTTCACAATACCAGTCATGTTCATAAGCAAGACAGCAAAGAAGACGACCGCATTGACCAGAAATTTTTAAGGAATTGAGAGATAAACCTTGGTCCTTCGCCATACGTATGGAAACAGGCCGAAGCTTATCGGTTACTGCATGGCAACAAAACGGGCGCCCGCACACACCAAGACCTCCAGTAATGCGAGATTCATCCCGAACTCCAATTTGCCTAAGTTCTATACGCATCTTAAATATTGAAACTAGATCTTTTACTAAATCACGGAAATCTACACGATTTTCTGCGCTGAAAAAAAACAGAATTTTAGGCTCATCCATAAGATAGTGAGTCGCGATTAATTTCATATCCAGTTTATGCTGTGCTACTTTTTCCCGGAATACACCAAAAGCATAAGCTTCCTTTTCTTTTAGATCTTCTTGTTGTGCAATATCGGTTTCATTCGCCATTCGGTCAATATAAACAACATCTTCGGCTCGAATCCCAATAGGAACACGTACACGGCCCATCACGAGTGCAATGTCCTTTCCATAGCGAGTAGGAACTATAACATGATCCCCAGGATCAAACTCCTGTGTATTGTGCGTCGCATATAAACGTTCGCTTGAATACTCGAGTTTCAAATGATACAGAGGATCAGGAAATACTTCCCCATCTGATGAGACAACACCCTGTTCTTCCTGAGGATCTTCGAGTGCAGCTATTTCTTCCGGACTTTCTTCCGGTAAATCATTCTCAAAAACAGAACCCATACATAGTCCACCTTCATACAGATTGTTAGGAAAGCAAGTCTACCAACAATCCGTTGATTTCTTCGATTCTTCCCAATAGGTCCATTTGCGCCCGTTGGTTGGAAAGAATTCCTGCAGCTAACTGCTCCAGCTTCTCATCGATTACCTGAAGTTGGGTAAATTTTTTCCGCTTCAGGATGTTTACGCCCGAAATTGTCTCGGACACGTCAAAAGTTCGGCTTACTACATATCTAACAAATTGCCGAACAGCCTGTTTATAGGCAATAATGGTATCGGGAAGTTGCTTGTCTTTCAATGCATCTCCCGCGCTGTGTACATCATCAAGTAAGGTTTCAAGGATTTTTTCTTGAGACAATCCTTCGAGGTGGGGAGGAACGGAAGCAGTGTCGTTCAGCGAAGCCTCCGCTGTTTTTTCTTTAACAAGACGGTCAAATTTGCGGGACGCTTGTGCCTCTTTTTTCTTTTCCCCCGGCTTTACCGCTCCACCGGCCGCAGCAGCCTGTCCAGCTATTGATGCAAAAAACGGAGAGACGGGATCAAGAGAGCCCGGGGATCCCATATTATGCCTCTCCAGCAGATTTTTTCTGAACAGAGGCACGAGACAAGGTATTCAAGGCTTGACGATTATCATATTCAGTTAAAGCCGCACCAAAGCATGCTTCATCATTAACGGCAAAACAAGAACCGTGTAAAACAACATCGGGATCAACTTTTAACTTCTTAGTTAATACTTCACCCATAACGGTTCCAGAAGAAAGAATAGTAACACTTTCTGGGGCAATAACATCTCCGTGAACAACACCACCAATAGTTATGATTCTACACCGTATCGTCCCTCGAATCCGAGCTCGCTCCCCAACAATAACCCGTCCTGAAGTTTCAATATCCCCTTCTATATCACCATCAACCCGCACAAATCCTGCAACGTTCAATTCGCCGCGTATGCTTGAGCCAACGCCTACTAGCGTGTTAATGGATACATCATCTGAAACCTGCATCAAAAAAACCTACTTATTATTAGCGATCTTGATGTTGAGATACTTCATAGGATCAACGACATCAGAACCGATGTGAACTTCATAGTGCAAGTGCGGGCCAGTGGAAACACCAGTGTTGCCGATATATCCTACAATCTGCCCCTGCTGAACATACTGGCCCCGCTGAACACGGAAGGAAGACATATGGGCATAACGAGTATAAAACCCGTGTTTATGCTTGATAATTATATAATAACCAAAACCGGGATCATATTCTGCCGTAACAATTTGCCCGTCAGCTGTTGCCAAAATAGAATCGCCTGCCCGGTACGTGGAAAGATCTACACCTTTATGAATATACCATTGCCCAGTAAACGGATGCTTATTTTGCCCAAACGGCATGGAAACATGTCCAATTCCACCGCGGATAGGCCACAAACTCGGAATGTCTGAAAAAAGAGCACTTTGTGAATCCAGAAGTTTTCCTATCTCTTGGATAGGCTGTACGGAATCTTCAAGATATCCAGTAAGTCGCTGGAGTTCCCCTACTTCTCGAACCGATCCCTGCACAGTTTCACGAACATTGAACAAAGAGGAAAGATCTCCACTTTGAATATTACTCTTATCAGCCTGTGAACTCGTATCCTTTCCGATCAAGGAAAGAGTCCCCGAAAAAGCTGTTTGGAAGTTTTTTGCAGCTTTTATGAGACTTCCTGTTTCATCTTTAAGTTGGTCTAGGCTTGCTCGAGCAGTACGTGCTTCTTCTTGAACCTTTGTAAGATTATGTTCTGCGGTAAGAGACTGCCGTGAAAACCAAAAGAAAGAGGCAAGAACTCCGCAAAGTATCATTACAAAAAATACAAGAGAAAAAATAGTTGTCTGAAAATTTACAACACGCTTTTGAGAATGAGGAACAACCATAATAGTTAATTTTTTTGCACCACCTCGAAAAAATCGTGATACAACTGATGCAACAGACAAAAAGAGTCTCTTACATGAAAGACCTATGGTGCGAATGATGTTATTTTCAACGCGTTTATATCCACGGGTTCTGGACACGGCAAACTCCCTTACAGAAAACAATGAACATCTGTAGTACATAGTATCATAGAACAAAAATACCTGTCAAACAATGTATTTATCGGCATGTTTTTCAAAAAATCGAATTTAGTTGACGACTGAAGTATCCTATGGTATCGTAAAACAGCTTTTGTATCCTTCTTGGATATATTATCTCACTGTCGGAAAGGCAGTCTTACTACTCTCACATCGGATGTCAGCCATGCAATTTTTCGATACTCACGCCCATATAGGGCTAATATATGACGACCCTATAGAGCAACTTCGTGTTATACAGGAAGCAAAACAAGCACAAGTAACCCGCATCATAAGCATTTGCAACAGCTTGCATGATTTTAATCTCGTATATCCTATACTCAAATCCGCCCCGTCGGTATATCATGCCGTAGGCGTCTCCCCGTCAGAAGTTAATAATCCTGGTAAGGATTGGATACGAACTATAGAAGACGGCCTAAAACTGCAAAACGTAGTTGCTCTTGGAGAAATTGGTCTCGATTATTTTAGAAAGTTTGGAGATAAACGTTCTCAAATTGAGCTATTCATCACGCAACTTGAAATTGCCAACAAAGCCGATGTACCGGTTATTATTCATAATCGCGATGCCGGCAAGGATGTTTTAGATATTCTTGCAGAACGGCTTCCTTCGGCAGGGGGTGTTCTACATTGCTATTCTGAAGACGCAGAATATGCGCGTATTGCCCTCGACTTAAATCTTTATTTTTCTTTCGCAGGTAACCTTACCTACCGAAATGCCCGAAACTTACACGAAACAGTGCTATCGCTTCCTATAGATCGAATTCTCGTAGAATCAGAAAGCCCCTTCATGGTACCTGCTGAATTCCGCGGTAAACGAAATATGCCTGCATACACTCCTTCTACTGTTAAGTTTCTCGCCGAAATGTTAGAAATGGATTTGGAAGCGCTTGCTGCGCAGCTTTGGACTAACAGCTGCACACTCTTCCGCCTGCCCGAATGACAGATTTGCGCATTCCGCCGGAGCGGAAGGCGCATTCTGCCTACCATCCAGTAAAAATCGGACAACTCACCCTTCCAGGAAATCTTTTTCTCGCTCCAGTTGCTGGATACAGCGATCGAGCTTTCCGCTCGTTATGCATATCTTGCGGTGCAAACTTTACTTTTACTGAAATGGTTTCTTCAGAGGCACTTACCCGTGGCTCAGGCAAAACGGCAGAAATAATGCAACGCGCTGATAACGAAGAAGCCTACGCAGTACAGTTATTCGGCGGGGATCCGGCACGAATGAGAGAAGCTGCAATGATGGTGGTCGAAAAAACACACGCCGAATGCATAGATATAAATGCCGGCTGTCCTGTTCCTAAGATTATCAAGACAGGCGCAGGATCTGCACTAACCCGAGACACAGACCGTCTATATGCAATTCTAAGTTCTGTCATTTTAGCCGTTGCCCCCACCCCGGTAACCGTCAAGATTCGGTCCGGCTGGGACGAAACCCATCTAACCTGGAAAGAAGCCGCACAAGCCGCCCTATCAGCAGGCGTCAGCGCTATCACGCTTCACCCCCGAACCCGCGCCCAAGGCTACGAAGGGAATGCCCGCCTTGAACTCATTACTGAACTAACCGCATTAGTTCATCAGGCCAACCCCTCCGTATCAGTTTTTGCTTCAGGAGACCTTTTTACTCCAGAAAACGCGAAAAGCCTTCTTGATTCATCTCAATGTGACGGCGTTATGTTTGCGCGAGGGGCTATTGGCAATCCTTTTATCTTTACCCAAACTAAAGAGTTTCTTACTACTGGTGCCTACAGTGAAATTTCTGTAGAAGAACGGATGCAAGCAGGATGGAAAGAACTATCAGACCTCGTATTAGACTTCGGAGAAGTGTCTGCTTGTAGAATAATGCGCAAACGCTTTAGCGCTTACTCACGCGGGATTACTGGAGGCGGAGCTCTTCGAGCAGCAATAGTATCTGCCTCGTCCGTACAAGACTACCGAAAAATCTTTAAATCTTATGGATTCCCCTCCGACTAACTCAGCTGTTGCTTGCTTTTTAACGTTCATCTGTCTACAATAAATTATGACGTTCTTGAGCAGATTCCTTGCCGCACTTCAAGGCTTCTTCGAATCCATATTCGCGTCCTCCTCTCCTGAATACCAAAAAAAATGTCAGTTGCGCTCTTTATCACTGGAACTCAAAGCAATGAGTCCTCCTGTTTATCATCAAGATGGCACGCTATTGCCTGATTTTGCAAATTCTCTTTACCAAATATATCAATTTCTAGAACCTATTCGCACCCTTTTTAACGAAACACTATCAAACCCTGATCGCCGTGCGGCAGAAAAGTTTCGAGACTATCTAATTGAACTTTCCATGACAAAAGAACAGCAAGACATAAAACAATCTTTTTCTCTTTCTGCCCGCACAGAAGACCTCGTAGCCACCAAAAACACTCCTGAACGCATCATAGAAAATCAAGGGCAGCACTTTTCTCAGTTTATCAAATCCCTTGATACCCCAAGTTTTAATCAGACAGGAATTCTCCTTGAGAGACTAGATCTGCTTAACGATTTTTGTTCATTTGACTTTAATAACTTTCTTGCTTATTTTGACCCAGCGTTTAAGCCCCATACTGGGCTTGAAACGTCGGTAGAATCTCCTAGCTTTAGCGCCGTCGAAGTTGCGGAGCTTGTTCCCATCCTTCTCGATTTTTACTATGTATTATCAGTTCTTGATATTTCTGCACCAATCGTTGATATCGTCTCCATCCTTCAAGCGAAAAAGGAAGACGTTCCCCTTGGAGAAGAAATCCGCTCTAGAACTGAACGTATTTTCCAAGCAGTTGCGTGGCTTATTGCAAAAAGAATCAGCAAAAACATTCTCCTAGCTATAATTAAATTAACAAAGAATGATCCTGAATTTATGCCAAAACATCCTAAAACTGAACAAACCTACCTAACCCAATACAAAGAACGGCTAACTGAACGGTTTCATAATGATTCGAGAAAGCTTCTTGAAAAACAACATGAAGATGAAACGAAAGCGCTAATTCACGCCACATTTGGCGATCGCCCTCTTGAAACACTAAACGGTTATAATGAAGGAACAGACATCCTACTCCAAGAGTTTACTGTGCTTTCGTTAGAATGGATTAAACCCCTTGAGATCATTAAAACTTTTTCTAAACATTATTTTGATGCCCATTTTAAACAACTTTTGAAATCAGTTATCGTTGAAGGTTATTTCACCAATAGATCCTTGCAAAGCGCACTCTCAACAGCCTATTATTATTGTGAATCTATACCTCTTAAACTTGCTGAGTTTGAAGCGTTGTTTAACGACAAAGAACCATGCAGTTTAGCTATTGTAAAAGGATACTTAACAGAACTTGAAAAGGGTCTCGACTTTGAAACTCCTTTGCGTAAGATGGTGGAAAATATGAATTATCACGCTAAAAACTTAGTACAACTCGCAGTTAATAACTTTGCAGATGTATTTAACTTTACCACACTGCTTTTGGAGGATAATAAAAGATCTGTACCAGAAACAGTAACGAATATCAGAACCCTGTCTGGTTCCACAAAGAATATTGAATCATTTAATCATATTGAAAAGGAAAGTGGAGTTTTTCGAAACTTTCTTGAAATAATGAAAAAATATGCTATAGTGGGTACATTATCCGGGTCTGCCAGCGTTACAGCTGAAATGGAGAGTTGATATAAGTATGGCTAAAGCAAAAAAACCTAACGCAGCTGAAGCTTCATTAGAAAAACAAATTTACGACTTACGCCAACTTTTAGAAATATCAAAAAGCCTTAACTCAGTTATTGATTTTTCTACTCTGATAGACGCCTTGCTATACACATGCATGGGTCAAATGAAAACACTGGGTGTAGCTATTTTTACTAAGAAAAATTTTGACGCAAACTGTTTTCAACTTAATCGAAATTATTATGGATTCGAACTAAGCAATGATTACGATTATACCATACCGGAAGGCCACCCTCTTATTACAAAGTTTTCTGAACAAAATATATGTATGACGGTCTCGGAGATAAAAAAATCAAAAATTCCAGTAGATGAACCCCTCAAAGGATTAATTTCTTTAGATCCATCGTTGATTGTTCCACTCAAAGCGAAGAATCATATAAATGGACTGCTCGTTCTAGGGGAACAAATTACCACAGAACCATACTCAGACTACGATAAAGAACATATTCTTAACATCGCTTCCTTGGCGGCAATCGCAATTAGTAATGCAGCCCTTATAGAAATGACTACCACAGACATGATGACCCACCTCAAGCTTAAGCATTACTTTTATACAGTTCTTATGGAAAAGCTTGACCTCAGTGAATCACAGAATATACCGCTTTCAGTGCTCATGCTCGATATAGACTTTTTTAAGAGATTTAATGACACTTACGGGCACGCATGCGGCGATGTTGTTTTGCAAATGGTTGCTTCGGTTATTCAGCAGAATACCCGAAATCAAGATATGGCAGCACGTTACGGTGGAGAAGAGTTCGTCGTAATGCTCTGCGATACCCCAAGTTCCACCGCGATGAAAATCGCCGAACGAATCCGTAGTTCTATCGAAAACCTTGATATTCTCTATGAGAGTCAGCATCTTAGTTTGACTATTTCTATCGGGGTTGCCGAGTTTGATCCTGAAATTGATAAAACATCGAAGATTCTCGTTGAACGAGCAGATAAAGCCCTTTATAACGCTAAACAATGTGGCCGCAACAAGGTCTCTCTAGCAAAATAGTTTTCTCTGTTTATTTAAACGTGACGCCTTAATTTTCTTTATACACGCATTTTTTGCTTGCCCTGTCCCCTCCTTACTGGTACTGTTCTTCTATGGCATTACTTACTACTATTAGAAAACCGTTTCGTTATGAATTTAAGAACACCGCCTTCATCTTGATTGGCGTCAATCTTCTTGTTTTTCTACTTACCAATTCATCTCCCAACCTTGTGCAATACCTAGCGCTTAATCCATTGTATGTAATGCGTGGAGGCATGTTCTGGCAAGTCTTTACATATCAATTCGTACATGGCGGTATTGGCCACTTACTTTCAAATATGATCGGTCTTTTCTTTTTTGGGCTTGCTGTAGAAAGAAAGATTGGATCTAAAGAATTTGTTCTCTTATATCTTCTTTCCGGCACCCTATGTGGCATCCTTTCGCTCGTTGTTTACCTCGCCTCTGGAATCAGCTATGTATTCCTTATGGGAGCCTCTGGAGCAGTATTCGCAATTCTTCTAGCTTATGCTGTGTTGTATCCTAGATCGATTATTTATCTGTGGGCAATTATTCCTATCCCTGCTCCAATCTTAATCATTGGTTACGCTGCACTGGAAACAATGCATCTTGTAGGCGGAAGAAATACCGGGGTAGCCCATGGAACACATCTAATTGGATTTGCCGTATCTTGGATTTATTTTTTAGTTCGGTTTGGAATTAACCCCCTGCATGTTTGGTTCGGTAAGCGGAGATAAAGCCTAATGCGGAAGCTCTTAATACTCCTTCTAACACTATGCTCAGTATTTGTTTTTTCGGAGGCGCCCAGAGTTCTTCGTGCCCCAGTATGGATTTACCTAGAAGAGGTTCCCGGATCATTTGAAAATCCCAATCCAGAACAACTCCCACCTATTGAAGAAATTAACGAAATAGCACGGTTTATTCTTTCTGGTATGGTAGGCGGCTGGAATTTTAGCTATGTACCTGGAGATAGAAAAAGAAATATTCAAGAAGACTTCGTCCTAGAAACAGTACAAGATATTCAAAGAAATGATCCCCAACTTATCATTGATTCACTGAAACCCGCATATCCAAAGCTCACCTGCTGGGCACAATTCACTATAGATGAAGCCGCGGCAAGAAGACTTGATTACTGGGATTCTATACGTTTTCGACCAGCAAAAGGGAGAGGTATTGGAGAACGCGTACAAGAAAGCAACGGCATTCGTGACGCTTATACCAATGCCGTGCTCCATGCGGTTCGTTCCTTAGCCCGACGCCTCGAAAAAAACAAGCCTAAGGAAATACGAGGAGAAGTTCTCCTAAGAGAAGGGCCTCGCCTGTTTGCGAACGCAGGTCAGTTTGTGGCAGAAGTTCAAGTTCTTGTTAATATTAGGGAAATTATTCCGTACACACTGTATTAGTCCATAGGAAATTGTATACGCACTCTAGATCCCTCAGGCCCGCTTTCAACAGCCATCGTTCCGTGAATTTGTTCCACGAGGGCACTAACCATTTCAAAACCAAGAGTCCCATATTCACTTGGATTCCATTCAAATCCTACGCCGTCATCACTAATGGTCATTACAATAATGCCATTTGACTTTATTTCGAAAAACAAACCGATTGATCCGGTTGTTTTGTCTTGAAAAGCGTGCATTAGACTGTTTGATACAAGTTCATTTATAATAAGCGCTAATGGCAACGCCTTATCTATAGGCAACGCAAAATCGACACCGCACACATCACAGTGTATTTCTGTTCCCACATTTGCGTATAGGGAAAACAAATATTCGCACAGCCCATTACAATACCGATGAAGGTGCACTTCTTGAACATCCGAATATCGATGTATTGTTTCGTAGACAAGAGCTAGGGCCATAACGCGTGAGTGTGTTGTTTTAAGCGAAATACGTGATTCCTCACCTTCTGCATGATCAATTTGAAGGTTGATAATACTTGAGAGTAGCTGCAAGTTATCAGAAACGCGTTTTTGTAATTCAGTAAGTAAAAACTCTTTTTCACGCAAAGAGCGTTGGTTTGCATTACTTCGTTCCTCAAGCGCTTTTGCCATAGAGTTAAAGGACTCCATTAAATCAGTAACTTCGTCCCGAGCAGTATTGAGGCCCGAACGAACACTCAAATTTCCCCCTGCAAGAGAGAGGGTATATTCAGTCAGTTTTTCTATTCGTGCAACAAACAAGCGACGAGCCATAAATACAGAAATAAAGCCAGCGCCTATACTGGAAAGCAACATAACAATTAAAACACTTATAACTGGTATATACGATTGAAAAAATACGTGCCTATACGGAACTCGCATAGAAACATAAATATTTGTCCCACATCGGCTATAATTATTAGTACTTACGAAAAAACGACTGTTATTTATATTCAATAATTCAACTTCAGTTTCTTTTGAGATGGCACGTTCATATAAAGGAGGGCTCACGTTCTCGCCTAAAGGCATTTCATCATCATTACCGGCAAAAAAAAGCCGACGGCCTGAATCATCAAATATTTCAAGAAGCATATTCTGCGGAAGCCCTGCGAGAGACATTTCATCGAGATAACTTTCTAGGGCGTATGTAGCGATCAAATAAATAACATCACCGGCACGATCCGTAACTGGTAAGGTATAAGTAACGGAAGGAACTCCGGTTGATTTGCTTACGATATAATGTCCAAGAGAAAAGCATTCTGTTTTACTGGCTTTTTGCAGATAAGCCCGATCCTCAAGGGAATAGTTTATTTTATTAACTCCAGAAGCAATAACGTTAAAGTTAGCGTCTGCAGCTAGAATCACCGAATAGCTCGGATACTGCTTCATGAGATCGCCAAGATATACGTTTAAAACCGTATATTCCTTATTTTGTACAGAACGTGTTTGTGAAATTGCCAGCATCATTTCTTCTGCATTACGAGCGATAAATCGCTGTTCGTTAACAAATCCGTTGCAAACAGTTTCTATCTGCGTTTTATTTCGAACTAGATATAACCGTAAAAAAGAATGTGCTGAATACAAAGAAACGCCAATTGTTGGAATTATAGCGACTAGAACGATAAAAAATATTTTTGTTCGTATGGTTACTTTTTTAATCACCCTTTACTGTACTCCAAAGAAAATGATATAAATATAGGTATATTGTAACAGGAGAAAGTAATGGATGTACAGTCAATCATAAAAAATCTGCATCCCCTTGAAGTTCGCGTCTTGCGGGCTTTTAAGCCGGGAGACGAATTGAGCGCAGAAATACTGGAGAAAGACCTTCAATACAAACCTGGGCATGCTAACCAGGCTTTTTCCTGGCTTGGAGGAAAGGAGCTCGTATCCGAAGTTCGTCGCCAGGCTCATACTTTTTTTGAAATAACGGAACTTGGCCGACAAATGGCCTCCTCTGGAACACCCGAAGAACGTATTGTTTCCCTACTCAAAGAAAAAGGGGCTCAAACCCTTCCAGAAATAGCAACAGCTACTGGCCTCGAAAACAAAGATGTTGGATCCGCCTTCGGAAAGCTTTCGAAGTCTGGAGCAATTGCTATGGACGACTCTAAGAAAGCATCCTTTGTAAAAGAGACTGCCGAAATTTCCGCACCTGCCGCTCTTATCCGTAAGGCAGCAGCAATAGATACCGGAATTATAGACCAAACCGATCTGACCCCTAAAGAATCTGAGATTATGGGTACGCTAGCCAAAAAAAGAGGTGCCTCAGACGCAGCGTTTCGTTTTATTGAACGAGAAACAGTCTTTTATAGTCTTACCCCCCTCGCCTCAGAAGTAAAAAAAGCCCTCGACGCTGCCGGCATTACCGGAGAAGAAATTGGCTCTATAACTCCATCGCTTTTAAAAAGTGGTGCTTGGAAAACAGGCTCATTTAGGGGCTACAACATTGCTGTTCCCCCGGCCCGTATCATTCCTGGACGCACAAACCCCTATGTAAGCTTTTTGGAAAGTGTTAAAGATAAACTATGCTCTCTCGGTTTTGAAGAATTTGATGGCCCTCTTGTCGAAACAGAATTCTGGAACTCAGACGCTTTGTTTATGCCCCAATTTCACGCTGCTCGAGATATTCACGATGCGTACTATATTAAAGAGCCGACTCTAGCAAAAAGCATTGAAGAACCTTTTCTTTCAAATGTAGCAGCTACACACGAAACTGGTGGGGATACCGGAAGCAGAGGATGGAATTATTCATTCGACCGTGAATTTACAAGACGCCTTTTACTGAGAAGCCAAGGAACAGTACTTTCCGCGCACCAACTTGCCACAGCAAAAGTACCAGGGAAATATTTTGGAATTGCTCGATGTTTCCGTTACGACAAAGTTGACGCAACACATCTTTCCGACTTTTATCAAACTGAAGGAATTGTCTTGGGAGATGAAGTTAACTTAAAAACCCTCTTAGGGTTTTTGGAAATGTTTGCCGTTGAAATTGCCGGCGCAACTGACGTTAAGTATGTTCCTGGATATTTCCCCTTTACCGAACCTTCTATCGAAGTACATATAAAACACCCTGTTCTTGGCTGGTTCGAGCTGGGCGGATCTGGTATTTTCCGTCCAGAAGTAACACGAGCTATGGGAGTAGATGTTCCCGTTCTCGCCTGGGGTATCGGTATTGATCGAATGGCCCTCATGGCCCTTGGCCTCAACGATCTTCGAGAGCTTTTTAGCAACGATATCGAAGGCGTTCGGCTCAGAAAAGCAAAATATTAATTATTTCCCGCCTGCAAAACTTCTACCTTTTGCAGGCGCCCCAATTACAAGGAGATTCCGACATGCCTAAAATAGATGTTAATGAAAAACTTTTTTTCTCCCTTCTCGGAAAAACCTACGGTTATGACGAACTTGAAGCACGTCTTACCTGTGGAAAAGCTGAACTAGACGAAAAACCAGATGCAAACATCTCCAAAGCAGAAAGAACAATTAAAATTGAACTTAACGACACAAACCGACCCGACTTATGGTCTACCGCTGGAATTGCTCGACAGCTCCGCCAACATGCTAAACTTTCCTCTGCTGGAGGCAAGGCTACACAATATGCATCGTTTTTTTCTGATAAAAATCAAACTCGAGACAGTGGTAACCGCCTTGTTACCGTTGATCCCGAACTAAAGAACATACGCCCCTTTATGACCGCCTTTGTTATTTCCGGAAAACCAAT
>DUOS01000211.1 GCA_012838745.1 Treponema sp.
ATACCTTTCATGAAGACTCCTAGAAATGAATAATAATGCAAATAGATAACAAGGATAACTTTAGCAAGCGAACCCAGCATTAACTTGCCTGCATGCTCCACGACCAAGGGATTGATACAAATAGTATTGCTCAGGCGACCCAATTACCAATAGAAGAAATTGAAAAAATGTAGGGTTTACTTTGTGTCGCTAATTTTATTGAATACGTTAAAAATCTTCTTCAAAGGGATTCTGCAATAAAATGCCTCGATAATTTTGACCGGCATTTAAATCTTCGGAAAATATATATTCGCACTTTGCTTTACTTGCTGCTGCAATAATCAAAGAATCCCAAAACGAGACTTGAGAAATAACAGAAATATCTATCGCCTCTTCAATCAAAAGTAAATCATTAGCAATTATTTCCATATTCTTATAATTATGAATAATGTTTTTTACAATAATTGGATTTGCATTCATTTTTTTTGTCGCAATTACATAAAACTCTTTTACTACTTGCGTTGAAATTACCGGTTGATGTTTCGCTATTATTTTTCTTAAGATGGTTCTCGCTTGTTCTTGCTTTTGAGGGTTTTTCTGATCTAATGTGTACACAAAAATATTTGTATCGATAAATATCTTAGACACGATACAATTCTTCTCTCGTCCATTTTTCATTTTCAGAAGATACAGCTAAGGTATCCATTAAAGAAAAGGTATCGTCGAGCCATGCACCCTGACTAGGCATTGCCGTTTGCTCTATTAATTTTCGCACCATTCCATTAAAAGACATATTTTGTGATTTTGCATACGCTCTACCCGCCTGCAAAATATCTTCGTCGATCGATAAAGTAATATTTTTCATATTCGACCTCCACTATACACAGTATATGTGTACACAGTGTTAATGTCAAGAATGATGATTATGTTGCGATTTAGCATAGCGCAAACCGTACAGCATATCCATTTCCGCCAGATAACGGATTAAAAAAGAAGGGATGGATATGGCATTTTTGTTGTTTTGCCGTGGCCGAAACACACTGACAATCCGAACAAAAAATGTGTTCAATGCATGAACGATGATACCAGACTTTTATTACCTATGCAAGATAAAAGAGCTTGAATGGGTGCAATTCCTAGCGGTGAATGCTATACTTTCAAGTTATGGAACACTTTATTACCCCATTTCTAAACGCATTTGCTATAAACAGCACCTGGCGTGAACCAATTGCTACCTTATTCTCCCTAGTTGTTTTGGTGTTTATCGCCATTGTTGTTCGTATTTTAGGAAAACTTATAAATCATTTTGTGATTAAAAAGACCATCCAACGAACACAAACCCAATGGGACGATATAATCCTTGAGCATGGAGTTTTTTCCAGCGCCGCAAGTATTATAACGATGATGGTTCTCTTAGCTTTGTACCCAGCCTTTTTTCCAGTACAAAACATGGCGCTTACCCTTTTAGGGCGCGTACTGGTGGCCTGGCTCGTAATACTCATTACCCAGTTAATCACCCGAACACTGGATGCAATTAACGAAATATATAAAGCCGCGAGCCCAGAAGTTGCAAAACGAAAACCCATAAAAGGCTACTTACAAATGGGCAAAATATTTTTATACATTGTGAGCGGTATAATTATAATTACCGGCCTTTTAGATATTTCCGCCATTGGAATCTTAAGCGGTTTTGGTGCTATGAGTGCCGTTCTCATGTTGGTGTTTAAAGATTCCATCATGGGCTTTGTATCCAGCTTGCAGCTTACTGGTAACGATCTTGTGCGTATCGGCGATTGGATCGAAATGCCCAAATATAGTGCCGACGGAGACGTAATCGATATTACCTTGCAGACGATTCGGGTTCGCAACTGGGACATGACTATTACGAGTATTCCTATTTATGCCCTGATTTCTGATAGTTTTAAAAACTGGCGGGGAATGAGTGAGGCCGCAGGGCGCCGAGTAAAAAAATCGATTTTTCTTGATATGAAGGCGGTTCGGTTTTTAACTGAGGAAGAATTAAATCACTTAGAAAAGATTCCCCTTATCGAAGGCTACCTCTCAAGTAAACGAGCAGAAATTGCTACTAATAATGCACAGCTCGATCTTGCAAAAGACGACAATGTTTCCGGCAGGCGTTTAACTAATTTGGGAACCTTCCGCGCCTATGTTCTCGCCTATCTCAAGGCCCACCCCTTTGTGAGCAAGGAAATGACATGCATGGTGCGGTATCTTGAATCAACCGCAAAGGGTATCCCGATGGAACTGTACTTCTTTTCTTCGGATAAGGGCTGGGTGAACTACGAAGGAATTCAATCCGACATTATTGACCATATTTTATCGGTGATGGGCGAATTTGGTTTACGGGTATTTCAGGATCTTTCTGGGTGGGATATCCCGAACATCGAAAAACAGTAGAATCTAGTTCCCCGCGTTTTTTATTCGAAAGAATATCTCTCTTATTTTCGCCATTACCCCGGTGCCCACTGCAGCACCAAGGGTATCAGCAATAATATCCCCAAAAGAGGAATCTCGCCCGGGTACAAAAGACTGATGAAATTCGTCGAGTACCCCATACAGGGATGCAAGCACAAAACAAAGCAGGAGAGCCTTGTGATAGGTCGCGGAAGTTTTGCGTTCGGCGTCAGTTTGGCTCCCTTTGTCAGTATAAATTCCTATGTTAGTTGGAATCCACAAAACCATACAGGCTGCCAAAGACGCGTAGGCTATAAAGTGAGCAATTTTATCTACCCCCACCACACTGTGTGGCAGCGGCAGTGTTTGCTGGGAAGATAGAAACCAAATTGCTACTATAACTGCAGGAGCAAGAGCTCGTATAAGTATTTTTTTAACCATTATTCCATTATATACATTTTTATGGGTGGGAATCCATTGAATTCTACCGAGGCATAGCTTGTTGTGTAGGCGCCGGTGGATAGCCAGTAAAGCCGGTCGCCAACTTTGAGATCAAGTGGTAAGGAATATTTGTAGTCTTCGTACATAATATCCACGCTATCGCAGGTTGGGCCTGCGAGGATTACTTCGCCTTTTTTTGCCGCGGGATGATCTTTACTTGTTACGATGGGATACTTAATGGCTTCGCTAAGGGTTTCTATGAGACCGTTAAATTTACCGGTATCGCAAAAAACCCATCGGAATAAGGCAGTGTTATTTTTGCGGGATATGAGTACCACTTCGGTTACGAGTATGCCGGCGTCTCCCACGAGAGAGCGCCCCGGTTCTAGGAGTATAAGGGGTACGTCGTCGCCAAAGTCGTCGCGGAGATAGCGAGTTATTTCTGAGGCATATTCGGAAAGATCATTGGTGGGCTGAATGTATGAAGCGGGAAACCCACCGCCCATGTTAATCATTTGTAATTTTATATCTTCTTCTTCTTCGAGGCTCGTTATAAGGTATTTACATTTAGCTATTGCATCGTTCCACTGGCCGATATCACGCTGCTGGCTTCCCACATGGAAGGAGATACCGTAGGGGGTGAGCCCTTTTTCGCGCGCACGAACCAAGAGATCGTAGGCCATATCGGGATGGCAGCCAAATTTGCGAGAAAGGGGCCAATCTGCCGTTGTGGAGTTTTCTACAAGCATACGCACGTACACTTTTGATCCGGGTGCGTACGTAATAATATGTTTAAGGTCTTCTTTACTATCGGTTGCAAATACTCGAATACCCTTTTGAAAAAAGTACTCAACATCTTTTGCTTTTTTTATTGTGTTTCCAAAGCTAATACGCTCGGGAGGAACACCAAGGGCGAGCACTTTATCGAGCTCAAAACGGGAAGCAATATCAAAGCTTCCACCGAGTTCGTTTATTAACGAAATAATTTCGGGTGCGGGGTTAGCTTTAACCGCATAAAAAATATGGGCATAGGGAAAATGATTTTGCAGCTTAATATAGTTTTTTTTAATAGTTCGTAAATTTATTACCACAAAGGGTGTTTCGAGTTTTTCAGAAAACTCGAGAAACCGATTCCAATCGGCATCTGTAACATAGGTATCTCTTTTCACTATTTTCTCTCACCTCCATCGTTAATTACTACGTTTTTGCAATATAGTCTTGTGCATCGCTTGTGTCAATTATTAATTTTAGTAATAATGCCAAACATGACGGTACTTGTAGAAATATTTGCACTTTTTGTTATTATGGGCGTTGGTTTTCTTTTAGGGAAAAGAGCTCTTCTTGATAAAGCTTCTATTCACGGGCTTTCTAACCTCGTAATAAAAGTTGCCCTGCCCTCGCTTATTTTGGTTTCTCTCCAAAAACCCTTTACCCCTGAGCTTTTAGGGGACGCACTAATTACCCTCGTGGCGGCAACGGTGTATTACGCGGGAGCCATTGCCTTGGGCTATCTCTTTGTGCGCCTTTTACGCACTCCTAAAAAACAGGTGGGGGCTCTTGTGTTTTCTCTCGCGTTTTCCAATGCGGGCTTTGTGGGTTTTCCTGTTATTGTTTCAATATTAGGGCAGGGATCGCTTTTTTTAGCGGCTATTCACAATGTATTATTTAACTTACTCGCGTTTTCTGTGGGAATTGTTATTGTATCGGGATCTGGTGGCGAAAAGGTTCGCTTTCCTATAGCGAAACTCCTTAATATTAATGTTCTCGCAGCAATTGCGGGTTTTATACTTTTTTTACTTTCTATTACTCTGCCCCCTATTATACAGGTTCCCCTTACGCTCCTCGGTAATACCACGACTCCGCTTGCCATGCTCGTGGTAGGCGCAATTCTTGCAAATGTACCGGCCCGGGCAGTTGTTGGGGATTGGCGGCTCTATGTAATTTCTGCTGTGCGGCTTCTCGTGTTACCGGCTGTTGCCGGTTTTGCCTGTTATTTTGCCGGTGTGAGCCGCGAACTCTTGGGTATTACCGTAATTGTTGCCGGAATGCCTGCAGCTTCAAACACGACCCTTCTTGCAGAATTATATGGGGAAGATTCGGAAACGGCTTCGTCTATTGTGTTTTTATCCACAGTATTTTCTATAGCTACGATTCCGATTATTGCGCTTTTCTTAACCTAAATGGCGGGCGTTTAACCATTGCTCGCGAGGGCTTCTAATTTTTCGCGGATAAACTCGCTTTTTTCTTTAAGACCAATTTTTCCCGTTTCCAGAATTAAAATATTGGGCCGCTTAGCGTCGAGTTTTACCCGCCCCGCTGATTCTTTCATCATGCGCAGGAGGCGGTCTACAGAAACTTTAGATACTCTAGAAAACTCTATTTGCACACTGCCTGAGCGTTCTCTCAAGCTCGCGATGGAGAGTTTACGGCATATTATGCGGATATCAGCCAGAGCAAGCAGGCTGCGCACTTCGTCTGGTATGGGGCCAAAGCGGTCGAGCAATTCGTTGTATACGCGGTCGAGTTCGTCTTGGGTGCTTATTGAGGCAATTTTTTTGTAAATTTCCATCTTTGTTTGTGCCACTTCGATGTATGCGTCGGGAATAAATCCCGTATATTCGAGTTCGAGCCATACCTCGTGATCACCTTCGTAATCGCTATTTTGTAGCCGCTGTATTGCCTGTTCTAATAATTTTATATAAAGATCAAAACCAACAGAATAAATTTCGCCAGACTGTTCTTTTCCGAGTAAGTTTCCAGCACCACGGATTTCCATATCTTTCATAGCGATTTTAAAACCCGAACCCAGTTCAGTAAAATCCGAAATTACTTGCAGGCGTTTCATGGCTATTTCTGATATTGCCTTGCCTTTTGGATAAAAAAGATAGGCAAAGGCTTTGCGGTCGGATCGCCCCACCCGGCCTCGAAGTTGATACAGCTGGGATACACCGTACATATCGGCGCGGTCTATAATGATAGTATTTACGTTGGGTATATCGATTCCATTTTCGATAATTGTAGTGGCGATGAGTACATGGAAGCCACCCATTTTAAAGCGATGGAAGATGTCTTCTAGTTCGCGCGGGCTCATTTTTCCGTGGGCAATATCCACGAGCATTTCGGGCACGAGTTTTTCTAACTGAATTCGAGTTTCTTCTAAACTTTCCACACGATTATGGAGGAAGAAAACCTGGCCGCCCCGTTCTGCTTCTCGGCGAATAGCCGCTGCTACGCGGTCGGTATTATATTCTGATATAACTGTTTCTATGGGGTGGCGGTTTTGCGGCGGTGTGGCGAGTAAACTCATATCTCGTATTTTAAGGAGAGACATGTGGAGAGTGCGCGGTATGGGTGTGGCACTCAAGGCGAGTGAATCGACTGAGTTGCGCATTTCTTTGAGCCGCTCTTTATCTTTAACCCCAAATCGCTGTTCTTCGTCTATAATCACCAAGCCCAGATCTTTAAACTTTACGTCTTTTTGGATTATTCGATGAGTTCCCACGAGAATATCCACATCGCCACGAGCGAGGCGTTCAAGCGCTTTCTTTTGATCAGCTGGGGTTATAAACCGTGAAAGCTGGGCGATGCGCACGGGAAACTTTTGGAAACGATTAATACAGGTATCATAGTGTTGTTCAGCGAGCAGGGTTGTTGGGGCTAAAAAAGCAACTTGTTTACCGCCCATAACGCTTTTAAACGCAGCCCGCATAGCAACTTCAGTTTTTCCATACCCAACATCGCCACACAAGAGGCGATCCATGGGAACAGGTTTTTCCATATCTGCCTTAATTTCCGCACTCACAGTGAGTTGGTCGTCTGTTTCCTCATAGGGAAAGGCTGCTTCGAAGGAAGTTTGCCACTCTCCATCTTGGGGAAAGGGAAAGCCCTGTGCAGCTTTTCGTTTTGAATAGAGGTCTATGAGGCGCTGGGCAATGTCTTCTACCGCTTTTTTTACGCGGTTTTTTCGGTTTGCCCAAGACTTAGATCCTAACAGATCAATTCGCGGGGCATCACCTTCGTTTCCAATGTACCGTTGAATGAGGTTTACTTGTTCTATAGGAATAAAAACGATTTCTTCGTCGGCGTATTCTAACTTTATATAGTCGCGTTCATTTCCTAGGGCACGTACTCGGTCGATTCCCTTAAACAAACCGATGCCGTAATTAACATGTACTACATAATCTCCGGGGTTCAATTCCACAAAGGTATCTATTATGGCGCTTTTTGCGTGTTTAACGGATTTAGGTATATGACGACGACGGCCAAATATTTCGTTTTCTTGAATTACCAGGATCTTGAGAGACGGAAGACCAAATCCAGCAGAAAGAGTGAGTGGCACAATATTCAGAGGTAATTCTTTGAGAATTTCACCTATTCTTAGCGCCTGATGGTTGCTTTCGGCAAATACATAGATATTCCAATCGTCTTTTACAAGATTTTCTAACTCTTCTTTAAGATAGACGATGTTTCCAAAAAAACTACGAGGCGGATCACAGGCAAAAGTGAGCGCCGTTTCTTGAGCATCAGAGCGAATCGTGCGAAATAAAAGCCGTTTATCGTGAGCTTGGGCAAGTTTTGTAAAATTATGGAGCTCATACCGCGGCTCTGGAACATGGGTTAACAGGGGGAATCGTTCGGTATCTTGTGGCGTTGTTCGGTGTTTTCTATATAAACCAAGGTATTCACGCTCTAAGCTTTCCCGTGCATTTTCTTGACGATCATAGTCAAAGAAAAATACGGCAGCATTTGTTTTGGCGAAATAATCGGAAACCGAGGCTGTTTTTTCAAAGGCGAGGGGGAAAAAGAGTTCTTCACCTTCCATAGTTTCGTAAATGCGCAGATGATCGATTAGATCCTGTGTACCATCAGCAAAATCGGGAATATCCGCGAGTCGCTTTTCTAACACATCGATGCGGTCGCTCGTCCACAACACTTCTCGAGATGGATACACAGTAAATTCATCGGTAATTCCAACGGAGCTTTGATCTTCTGGATCAAAGAGTTTTATATGTTCGATGGTATCAAAATCAAAGACTATGCGGTGGGCTACGCTTTCGCCGGGCATATAAATATCGAGAACCTCTCCACGCAATGCGAACTCGCCATGCACAGTAACGCGGGGAACGCGTAAATATCCTTGCAAGGTAAGAGTTTCTGCGAGCCCGGAGGAATCAAAGCTATCTCCAATGGAAAGTTTTGTAAGAAGGCTGAAAAAATAATCGGGTGGCGGTACGGGAGTACAAAAGGCGCGTTGGGTCATAATAAGCACGCGAGAGCTGTCTTGTTCGCACAGGTGGGCAATACGAGCAGCACGCTGGCCAAATACATTGGCGCCGGGGGCTACGGGGCGGTAGGCGATAGTTCCCCACCACGGGAATACTTCGTATTCTACTCCAGCAAGGTCTAAATCCGCGGCAAGGGAATCAATTTCTTTTTCTGTGGGGACTACGAGTACCAGGTTTCCCGGAAAGGCGTCTAAATACTCAGCAAGAAAAAATGCGTGTAAGCCCCCTTGCACACCGTATAATTCTTGGGGCCAAGGATCGTTTTTTAAACGGGTTAAGACGCTTTTCATGCCGTCCCACCGGTGTATGGTTTTTCTCAGTTCGTGTATGCTCATTTAGCTGAAGATTTTACCACTAATGACGGAAGTAAAAAAGGCCGATAAACAAGGAAAGGGGAGAATTTCAGGTGAAACAGTTATTGACGTCTATTGTTTTTATTCTCGTAGGAGCCACAGCACTGTTCGCGACCGATAAAGCGGACATCTCTGGTGCCGAAGTGTCGATCCGTTTTTATGAGCGGACCCTGTACTATCCGGGAAATTCGCCTACCGAGCCGATTCTCGTGAAAATTACTATTTCTAACCAACGGCCAGAGCCGTTACGGTTTAAACTTGCTGACGATCACTTTTTTAGTCTCGATTTTACAGCAGTAACCACAAAGAACCGGCCGCTTGAACACACAGAAGTGTGGATGCGTTCGCGCAGTTCTAATCGTCAGATTTATTTCCGAGAAGTAAGCTTAGAACCGGGAGAATCCCTATCCTTTACCGAAGATGTAAAAGATTTCATTGGAATACCCTCCCCCGGAATTTTTGTTCTGCAGTGTAATTTTTATCCTGAACTTAAACGCCTTTCAGACACAAGTGAACCCTCTGTAGCATCGAATAAACTTACCCTTGAGGTAAAACCCTCGCCTTCTGCAGCTGCAGCTACAATTCTTCCTGTTTCGCCCACAAGCTCAGAGATTCTGCAAAGGCAGCCAATGGCTCCAGATCAAGTAATTTCCTATTTAATTACGG
>DUOS01000212.1 GCA_012838745.1 Treponema sp.
CTGTATTATAATCGGAGAAGGTGGTTCTGGAGGCGCGTTAGGTATTGGTGTGGGAGATAAAATCTACATGCTGGAAAACGCGGTATATTCGGTTATATCCCCCGAGGGGTATGCATCAATTTTATTACGGGATTCTTCACAGGCTAAAAATGCCGCGGCTATAATGAAAATTACAGCAGAAGATATACTGGATTTAAAAATATGCAATGGAATAATCCCCGAACCTAAAGGTGGCGCTCATATTGATCCGGTTGGTTCAAGCAAAGCCATTAAGGAGATTATTGTTCGGGATCTTGAAGATCTCATGTCCAGAAATACTTCTGTCCTCGTTCGTTACCGTAATCAAAAAATTAGAAAAATCGGTCACTTTGTAGAAGAATGTTAGCTAGTCTCATGGGTTCGGATGATGTATCCGGGCTCGAGAGCGGCTTTTGTTCGCAAAATACACGGATGACCATGGCACACCCAAGTCCGTTTTTCTCCCGTTTCAGGATTAATAAGCTCAGCATCGTCAAGTTTTAGAGAAACAATATCAGGGCCAACCGCTTCAAGAGAGTCTTCGTCAGTTATTTTATTCATAGAAAGAAAAATCCAGTCATCCTCTGTCCCCGGTACGCGCTCTCCTACAGTTCCCGCTAGGCGATAGGGGGAACGGCTTTGGCCACTCGTCGTCTTGTCGGCAGCACTTCTGTCATAATAGAATCCTGTTTCAAACTCTCGATGAGCTACGTGGTGCAGTTCCTGTACAAAGGGTTCAGCTTTTTTCGGAGTGATTTTACCGGCAAGAACATCAAGCTGTTTTCGGTATGCCCGCGTGGTTAATGCGGTGTAATACAAGCTTTTCATACGCCCTTCAATCTTGATAGCGTCAACTCCCGCCTTTTTCATATCGTCAAGATGATCAATCATGCATAGGTCGCGTGAAGAAAAAACCGCAGTGAAATCGTCGCCCTCAATCACAGGATAATATTCACCAGGGCGTTCTTTCTCTTCAACAAAGCGGTAGTCCCAGCGGCAAGAATGGCTGCAAAAACCTTGATTTGCGCTTCTCCCCGTCATATAGGCACTCATAAGGCAGCGCCCAGAATAAGCAATGCACATGGCTCCATGGGCAAAACATTCAAGGCTCATCTCGGGAACGTGTTGTTTTATTTCAGCGATTTCAGCAAGGGACGCTTCTCGCCCCAGGACAACCCGGCTGATACCCATATCTTGGTACATTGCCACAGCTTCTGCGTTAATACAGTTTGCTTGAGTGCTTAAGTGGAGGGGGATATCAGGGAACTCTCGTTGTAAAACACGGATAATACCAATATCTTGAACGATAAAGGCATCAAATGGATACTGACGAAAGTACTCTTTTTGTTCTAAAAAAGACGCGATATCTTTATTATGGAAAGAGATATTAAGGGCACAAAAAAGACGCTTTGGCGTTCGTTGATCGGCGTAGTGCTGTTTAAGGCGAGTAATTTCAGCGTGTTCGTCATCGTGAAAGTTATCGGCTTTAACCCGCAATGAAAACTTTTTTAAACCGATATAAGCTGCGTCACCGCCATAAGCCCAGGCATAGGTAAGTTTTTCTAGATTTCCCGCAGGTGCAACAAGTTCCATTCTACAAAGTCCTTCGAATCCACTGACCAAGCCTGCGGACTGCATGAAGTGCTTCCGGGGTCAGGGTGTCTATAGCTTGAAAAAGGTGCCACATATTTGGCGTTATATCGAGTTCCACCGTTACGCCTGCATGCTTCGCTTTATCTGCGAGCCGTTGTGCGTCGTCAATTAGAAGTTCTCTGTCCCCACATTGAATGTACATTGGGGGAAATGATGCAAAGCTACCATGAATTGGAGAAACGTGAGGATTAGCGAAATTACTCTGATACGTGTACTGCAAAGCCTGTTGTGAGAGAACTTCACGAGTAAACAGGGGATCTGGGTTTTTTCGAGCCATAAAAATAGGGGACGAACAGGACAGATCAACCCAGGGGGACAGAGCAACAATTGCAGCAGGAAGTCGTATGGATTTTGATTCAAGGTAATGAACAAGCGAAATAATTAAGTTAGCACCTGCTCCGTCACCAGCAAAGATAATATCGTTATTTGAAATCCCTTCGTTGAGTAACCATGAATAGGCGTGATAACAATCTTCTAGAGCAGTGGGGAAGGGGTATTCTGGGGAAAGCCGATATTCAGGAAGCAAAAGCCGGCATGAGCTTTCATGAGCGAGGGATGCGCAGAGGTTTCTCGCGGAAAAGCGCGATCCTGCAACAAAACCACCTCCATGGGCATACAAAATAGTTCGTTTTCCGAGAGCAAGTTCAGGGCTTAGTAAATCTGCCTGAACAGGGCCGACACACACTTCTTTTTTGTCAATGTTATTGGGCAAACGTGGTATACCAAACACAGAATCATAGTGATTTCTAAGAGAATTTACGGAGACTCGTGGAGAAAAAACAGCTTTTTTTAGAAATTTCGCGGCCCTTTTAAGCACTTGAGCTTCAGCACCCATGATTAAATACCCTTTCTTGAACCGGGTTTAATTGCGGGTTCCGCATTATTTACACAAAGGGGACAATATTTTGGCTCCCAAAGTTCTGCAGGCTGTCGCACTGCAGAAAACAGAGGCCACGGAAAAGGATCGGGCGCGTCTTTTGGGCGCCGATCTACCACACAAATAGCTGCAACAACAATGACGCCATGTTTTTCAAGCTGTGCTGCCGTTTCGAGGGTCGATTTTCCCGTAGTTACAACATCTTCTGCAATAATTACGCGTTCTCCTGGTTGTACCTCAAATCCACGGCGAAGCGTCATTATCCCCTCTTCGTTTCGTTCTGTAAAAACAGCAGGCATACCGAGTTGCCGAGCAAGCTCATACGCTACAATAATGCCCCCCATTGCAGGACCTATAATGAGGTCTGCTTCAAAACGGCCTGAATGAATTTCGGATCTAAGTTTTTTTGCAATTTCAGCAATAACCTTAGCAGCCTGATCGGGAAATTGAAGAAGACGAGCACATTGGAAATATTGTGCCGAATGCTTTCCCGAAGAAAGCAA
>DUOS01000030.1 GCA_012838745.1 Treponema sp.
AAAAGCGCTTCGTGGGGAAAAAGCCCGTTACGGTTCAGCGCATAACAGAAAATGGGCGACAGGCCTTAAAAGACTATGTAGCGAATCTTGAGTCGCTTATCGGAACATTAAAGGAGACTACCTAATGTGGCTATTGAAGGTTCGCGTCAGTTTTTAAATTCTCTGCTATTGCGGGATCATTTTTAAAAAGAGCGTAACAATTTCTGGATCAAAGTGCTTGCCAGATTCAGCCTGTATGTATTCAACAATGCGTTCTTTTTCCCAAGGTCCGCGGTAGGGGCGGTCGCTTGATAGCGCATCCCAAACATCCACTACGGCAAATATTCTAGCGAACAGGGGAATATCTTTACCCTTGAGGCCTTGTGGGTATCCGGTTCCATCCCATTTTTCATGATGGCTCCACGGCACAGAAAGTGCGGGTAAAAGAAATTCAATTGGTGCGAGTAAGTCGTACGCATATTTTGGGTGAAGGTTCATAATTTGGCGTTCTTCGTGGGTGAGTGGCCCAGGCTTTAAGAGGATAGCATCGGGGATTCCCACTTTACCAATATCGTGTAAGAGAGCACCTCTGTATAGATTTTCTATATCATGCTCTCCAAGGCCAATTTTTTTACCGAGTTGCACGCTGAGTTGGGCCACACGGTTACAGTGCCCTTCCGTTTCATGATCACGCAGATCTAATGCTCGGGACCACCCCTCAATGGTCGTATTATATGCTTCTCGCAGATTGCTATTAGCTCTTTTAAGGCCTTCCAGTAATCGATTGTTTTCAATTCCGATTGCCGCTTGTCCTGCGAGTGTTTGCAAAAACTGTCGCCATTCAGGACTTTGGGGGAGGGGGTTACGGGTAAACAGTTCAAGGACGCCGTTTACATCGCCCTGTGCAGAAAGAGGCAAGCGACAATATCCAAAAAACCCTTCATGGGTGTATAATATTTTGTTATCTAATATTATTTGAGGAAGGGGATCGGTAGCGGTGTTCTCTATGAAGATAGTTGCTGGGGTAATGCGCCGTTCTCCCTCGGGAACATGTGTTGTAAATCCTCGGGACCCAGCGACTACGGGAGTTGAGCCAAAAGGATCAGTGAGAGAAATAATAACAGCATCAACTTTTTGCTGGCTTGCTATTTCTGATAAGAGGACGTTGAGCAACACATCACGATTTTTTGATCCGCTAATTGCTTGGTCGATGTTACGCAAAGATGAAAGGTGCTCAACTTCCGTTGCGAGGTTCTTATTAAGTTCAGCAATGTAGGTATGTGTTTTAATATGTTTGAGCGTTTGGCTAATTTGCTTTCTCAGTGTATCGAAGGCGGAATACGGTAGGACGTCGCATTCAAAAATGATAACGCCGAGTATTTCTTTCCCCAAATTAAGTGATTCAATGATACGTAAATTGGTATTCATTTTAGATCCGAGCGAGGTTGTGTTATACCACGGTTCTCCTTCAGTAACGAGAGTTGCTCCCTTTTTGTGAGTATAAGAGATAAAGGGGCGAATATGGGAAGTTTCATTAGGTCGCTCATAATAACACAGGTGACAATTAATAAACTCCTGGATTTTAGGTAATTCTTGATCAAGAATAGTGCATAATTCAAGTACTGTGTTGGTATTAATGAGGCCTGAGCTTATGTTGCTCAGGGAATATTCGTCTTGTTCTCTCTTATAATAATCACGCTTAAAAGAAAGCAGTGTCTTTTTTAGCGCTTCTATGTCGTTTGTATCCTGCAGGGCACCACCATTACATCCGCAACTACTGCGAATATGTAATTTTGTGGGAAGCAGTGTAAGCTGGGGGACTGTATTTCCCTTCATTATTTCGTGAAGCAAGACGCACGCCTTTTCTCCCGTTACATATGAACTTTGAGACACGGTAGTTAGAGGCGGTTCAACTAGGGCTGCATTTTCTATATCGTCGAAACCAGTTATACGGTAGTCGCGTGGGCAGTTTTTTCCTTGGTCTCTCATACATTCGATAAAACCGATAGCCATTTTATCGTTTGCAGAAACAACGGCATCAAATTCAATTCCTTCGTTTAGGAGAGTAAGGGCTGTGGTATAGCCTAGTTCCTTTGTATACATTGCGTCAAAAAAAAGGTTTTTATCCGGCTTTCGGCCAGTTTCTATAAGAGCATCACAAAAGGCTCGGGAGCGTTCGGTGGACTCAAAACTATTGGCTGGCCCACCCAAAAATACAATTTTTTTTGGATTATGAACTAAAAGAAGATGATCAACAACTGAACGCATAGCCGAATAATTATCTATGAGTATACTCGGTATTTCTGCTATATTTACCCCTACACTGACGAGGGGCATCGATCCAAAGTTGCTATACAAAGAGGCAAGATCTTCTTTAGAACAAAACTCCCCAATCATCAATGAAAGTAAAATTAGACCATCGGGTTTGTCTGCACCAGCGAAGTCGTAAATATAGTTGTACTGTCCTTGGAAATGGTCTGGGCTATTATAAAAACCGCCCGTATAGTAGATAACGCGGGAATTATACTGTTTAGCCGTTTCAGCAATAGAGGTAACAAAGCCTTTTTCAAAAGGAAGGCTTGCACCGCCCATATGATTTGTCAAAACACCGATTGTCTTCCCCATAAGTTAATGCTAATTAAAATTTACTCCCGCGTCAAATCTTATGAGCTGCTCGCAATATTATTGGTTTTCTTAAAACTCAGGAAAATTCTCTGCTATTCAGAGATCATTTGAAAAAAGAGCGTAACAATCTCTGGATCAAAGTGCTTGCCAGATTCTGCCTGTATGTATTCAACAATGCGCTCTTTTTCCCACGGCCCGCGGTAGGGCCG
>DUOS01000213.1 GCA_012838745.1 Treponema sp.
ATTGTACCGGAAACAAAAAAAATAGTGTATACTCCTTTAAACTATGAAACCACAAAAACGTTCAAATCATCTCGAAATTCTCTTTGAAGATAAATCATTAGTAATTGTGGTTAAACCGCACGGTATGCTGTCTACCTCGTTCGCGGGATCCCGGGGAAAAAGTGCTCAAGACGTTCTCGCTAATCATTTTCGAAGCCGAGGAAAGCGCACTATCTATGCAGTTCATCGCCTCGACCGCGACACATCCGGTGTTATGATGTTCGCACTTTCCGAACAACTGGGGAAAAGGATTATGGATGATTGGACTAACATGGTACAAGAGCGAACATACCGATGTGTGTGTCTGCGTGAACCCGGCGCGGCCCCGCTACCAGAAAGCCAAACGCTGAAAAACGAGATTGCATATAATAGGTATGGAATAGGATTTGTCCCACTTGGACCACCACAAAAAAAAGATCGAACGGTAACGGCTATTAGTAAAATACGCGTACTTACTCGAGGGGCCCATGCAGATTTAGTTGAATGCGATTTAGTTACTGGTAGAAAAAATCAAATAAGAATACAAATGGCACATTTAGGGCATCCAATCGCAGGAGACCCGAACTATGGAAACATGAGGGATTCCAGAAATCGGCTGGCTCTACACGCCTGCGTTCTTGCCTTTACTCATCCAGTTACCAGAGAAGCCCTCCGGTTCGAATCCCGAGAGCCCAAAGAGTTTATTTCCTTGCTTGGAAATCGCCAAGGCCCTAATCCCTCCAGGGGAAAAAGAGGTTTTTGAGGCTTCGTGAATCGATTACATCGTAATCATCATCTAATATATCGTCCCAAGGTACTTCTTTACGGGCTGTTTTAAAGCTAATTTCGGGATTATCTTCCATCCAATCGTACTTTTTCATTAAGAAACGGAACGCTTCATTTTGTGCAAGGAGAATGCCCGATATACCCGGCATTAAAAGAAAGGGAACCAGAGAAATAACTAACAAGGCCAGAGAATAAACGAGCATAAAAAGAGATAAACCTGGATTGTCAAAAAATATTATAAAACTTTTTTTTACTGCCTTAAAAAAATTCTTTTCAAGCTGACTTTTTACTGGCAAAAACCACTGTAAAGAAAGAAGAAAAACAAGGGTGAACCATAACATGCAAATACCGATTATCATTCCGAACACCCTACCCAACGAAAAATACCAGTGAACAGCGAGAGGGAATGCACCAAGAAAAAATATAATCATGAGAATGAATAACGGCCCCTGAATTACATGTTTTTTTAATGAACTAAAAAAGCGTTTAAAGGATAAGGGAGCATACGAAGTAATAAGAGCGAGTTCATCGGAAAGAGCCAATAAAACGACGCCAAGAGACAGTACGGTAAGAACGAGAATAAAAACAGACAGGCAAAACTGGGATGAGAATAAATGCACCAAGGCAAATCCGCCAAAGCCAACCGCCCAAAGGAAAATGTTTGCAATAAGTAAAAACAGTATTGCATCCCAACCGTCGTAAAATGCTTTTCTTATGAGTAACCCTTTCATAAAGAAAACTGTAGCATATTCACTCATTTTTAACTATAGTAAAGTCGTCCTATTACTTAATGGAGGATTTCTATGAAAAAGTTATTGAGTATTTTTATTTTTAGTTTGTTTCTTTTTGTTTCTATACAGAACCTCGTTGCAGGCGGGTCTCACGATAATGAAAGCAAGACAATGCATATTGCCGTTTTTGTTCCAGGGATTGTTTCAGGAAGCCCCGTGTATGAAATGCTCTGTGCAGGAGTACGCAGCGCTGTAGCCGAGTCTACTGCAAACGGAAACACTGTAGATGTAACCGTGATAGAAGCGGGAACTCGCCAAGCTGATTGGGGAACCAAGATGACATCGCTAGTAGCCCAAGGCACCTACGATCTCATCGTTACCTCAAATCCTGCTATGCCCGAAATAATTGATCCTATTTCACGTCAGTTTCCAATTCAAAAGTTTCTAATTTTTGACGCATGGTTTTCTGGTAACCCCGCTATTACAACCTTTCGCTATAATCAACGCGAGCAGGGATATCTTTCTGGCTACATTGCCGCTCTCGTAAGTACGAGCTCTATGGAGTACGCAAATTCTCAGAAAAAAATTGGGCTTATTGCTGCGCAAGAATATCCTGCCATGAACGAAATAATTCTGCCAGCGTTTCGTGAAGGTGCACAAGCAGCTGTTCCTGGGTGTACTGTAGACTTCCGCGTTGTAGGAAACTGGTACGACGCAACAAAGGCAGCTGAACTTTCCCGTGCGATGAAAAATGCTGGTTGTGACGTTATTATGCCTATAGCAGGCGGAGCAAATCAGGGAGTTATAGCCGCCGCTAAGGATACAGGCTTTTATATTGCTTGGTTCGATGACAACGGGTTTATCAAGGCTCCCGGTCTAATTATCTCCAGCGCGGTAATGGCACAAGAACGCCTTGCTTATGAAAAAACTCTTGCCTTTATTACCGGCTCACTCGAAACCGGTAACCCTACTACCTTAGGATTATCGGACGGCTATATTTCTCTTGTAACTGATGATCTGCAGTACATCGAAACAGTTCCTCAAGATATTCGCGAAAAGATGAATCAGATACTAACGTCTCTCAAAAATGGAACAATTTCGCTTCCAGCACGCTGAATATCACATGGACAAACCACAAAGAGCTGAACTTAACCGCATAACCAAGATTTTCGAATCTCCGGCAGACCATGCAGGTGGAGTGGCTCGCTTTGTTGCTCTCGATAAAGTATCTATACGTTTTTCTCGTGGGGAATTACACAGTATTTTAGGAGAAAATGGCGCGGGTAAATCCACCCTTGTACATCTCCTTTCTGGTTTACACAAACCCACATCTGGCAACATCCTACTCGATGAAGAAAAGACATTTTTTAAATCTCCGGCAGACGCGTTAGATCAGGGTATTGCCATGGTTCATCAGAGACCCCTTCTTGCTAATTCTCTAAGCGTGTTTGAAAATATAGTGCTGAGTAGCCAAGCTGTTTTTGTTCGCCGCCGCTGTCTTATAAAAAAGGTTACTGATCTTGCCGAATCATGGAATATCGGGGTAAATCTTTTTGCTCGAACTCACAGGCTTACCCCGGCAGATAGGTTAAAAACTGCGCTCCTTTCTGCTTTATACTCAGATCCATCGTTTTTAATACTCGACGAACCCACCGCAATTCTTCCTCCAGAAGAACGAGAACCTTTTATGGAATCCATTTCTCGCGCAGCGGTGGCAGGTTTAGGAATAATAATAATAACCCATAAGATAGAAGAAGCAGCGCGTTGGTCTGATCGCATTTCTATTCTAAACAGGGGAAAACTTATCTACAGTGAGCAACAGAAAGAACATGCATTAAACACTGATGGCCTTAAAAAGTTTTTTCCAAATCCAACACCGCAAAGGCTCGACTCAGGTGATCAACAAAAACAATCACTATTAATTCCTAGAGGCTATGCTCTTACTATTTCAAATCTTTCCGCTAATCCGAAAAACCGCGAGCCATTAGAAAACATTAATTTTACTGCAGAGGCGGGTTCCATAACCGGTATACTCGCCTTTCCGGGAAGCGGGCTCGATACCCTTGAAGATGTACTATCTGGAATGATTACCGCAGAATCAGGAACCCTCACCCTTACAAAACCAGGATTAACACCATTCCATATCTGTGCATGCTCACTCACCCCAGCGCTGTTACGTTCACACGGAGTAGCAGTTGTTCCTTCGAATCGTGCATACCGCGGTTCACATCCCGCGCTCAGCATAACCGAAGCACTGTGCCCCTATCGCTCAAACCATTTTATTATGCGCCACCAGAATACTGAGGGTTTCGCACAAAACTTGCTACAAGAAGAACAAATTGCGGAAAACCCTTTCCGTACCGTTAGCACCCTTTCCGGTGGTCAGTTACAAAAACTAATTCTTTCGCGCGAGCTTTCCACTAATCCGCGTGTGCTTATCCTAGCCGATCCGGAGTGGGGCCTCGATATTCCAAGCATTAGCCGCCTACGCGAACGGTTAAAAAGAATCGCGGGAGAAGGAACAACTGTACTTATTTTAACTGACACTCCTGAAACTATGGAAATCTCAGATTTTTATACTAAAACAGAATCTCTCAAGGAGGGCCGTATTATATGAAACGCTCTACCTCCTTCCTTTTATCCATGGGCATTTGCATTGCAGTAATCACAATTTTTCTCGCACTTTCAAGTGATGCCCCAGTAGAAACCCTCATATTATTTTTCACCCAGACTTTTTCCTCGTGGTGGTATGCCGGTAATATGCTAAACATGGCAGTCCTGCTTATCCCTGCAGCTATTGGCTCATCTCTAGCACTTAGATCGGGATCGTTTAACCTTGGCGGAGAGGCCCAGCTTTACGCTCCAGCCTTGGTAACCGCGCTTATACTTACCCGTCTACCTGCCGATGTTGCAGCAGGAGAAGGCTTCACCGTTCCGGCTCTTTTAGTTCTAGCCTTTGTTTGTGCTCTCGCAACCGGCGCAATTCTTGGAGCAATCCCAGGGATTCTTAAAGCATCATTTCGAGCAAGCGAACTTCTTACTTCATTTTTGCTTTCCGCCGCCCTCGTCCCTCTTATAGACTACCTCATCGCCGGTCCCTTACGCGATCAAGGAAAAAACCTTTTAGCAACTAAACCAATAGCAACCATGTTTCGTATTCCACCACTTATTCCTCCATCATTCTTTAATCTCTCTTTTTTACTAGTCCTAGCTCTTGCCTTTGCCTATGCCTTTTTTCTCGTAAAAACTGGCCCGGGGTATCGCCTCGGTGTATCCGGCATTGCTCCCGAATTTGCCGCCTATACTGGGATGCCCATTAAACGAATTACAATTGCTGGAATGAGTATATCCGGTGCCCTTCACGGGCTTTCCGGTTTCTTAGCTGTTACCGGAACTTGGTATACCTGCCACCAAGGTATTACTTCGGGGATGGGCTGGAGCGCACTGGCCATTGCCCTCATAGCAGGGAGAAATCCTGTAATCGTTGTTCCTGCTGCACTTCTATATTCTTGGATACAGGCATCAGGAGATAATGCCCTTCTTTCCACACGCTTTGATTTTGATTCAACTGCGATCATCCAAGCCGTACTCTTCTTAATTATTTCGGCCCAGATAGTTCTTCCTCTTCGACGACGACGGAGGAAGACTCTATGATTGCAGTTATCTACACCCTTCTTCTTATGTCAGTCCCTCTTCTTTTTGCCACATTGGGAGCTCTTGTTTCTGAACGTGCCGGCGTATTAGCGGTTTTTATGGACGGTGCTATAACACTATCAGGATTTATTGCCGTTGCAGTTGCGATTTTTACCGGCAACGTTCTCGCAGGTTTTCTCGCAGCAGTTTTGATTACCGTTTCTTTACTTGTTTTTCTTGCATGGTTTACAGAAATTACTAAGGCAAACCCCTTTTTAGTCGGTCTTGCTGTTAATTTTCTTTCCGCTGGGATCACCTCGTGGGCATCCTCATTTCTCTTTGGTACCCGTGGGGTGATTGCTCTTTCAGACGCAGGAATACAATTTACCCTTTCCGGGCCACTCATGATAATCCTTGCACTTTTTAGCGCTATCCTAGTTTCTTTGATCTTAGCAAAAACTTTCTTTGGACTCAGACTCACCGCCTGTGGCCCAAATCCCGAAATACTTACTGTTCGTGGAAGTAACCCTGCCAAATACCGTATTGCTTCTTGGGGTATTGCAGCATTCTTTGCCGTTTGTGCAGGATTTGTACTAGCGTTTAATCTAGGAGCCTTTGTTCCTAACTTAAGTGCCGGCCGAGGTTGGACTGCCCTTGCCGCAGTTTTTCTTGCATACCGCAAACCCCTCCCCTGTATCGCTGCAGTTTTAGTATTTAGCGCTGCTGAATACAGCACGACTATATTACAGGGAATAGATTTAGTTCCCTCTAGTGTCATTTTAGGTCTCCCCTATGCTCTCGCCCTTCTTGTCTTTTTGTTTATCCCACAAAAAACGAAATAATTTGCATTATAATAAGATTTTTCTCGTTTATCTTTGATTTATCTTTAAACGTGCTATCATTAAATTATTGGTGTTTCTTCAATCAAGGGGGAATCAATGAAAAATGGGGTAGAAAGCGACCTTTCACGAATATTTAATCCTTCGTATAAGAGTGCAATGGTAGAAGAATGTATGAAAATCTCTGAATCTTTTCTTGGAAAAGAAGAGCAAAGGGAAGTTCGCCACCGTTGGGACTTAATTACCGACCTTTTTTATGGTTCCTTCCATGGATACCAAGCATGTAACACTGAATATCACGACTTTAACCATACTTGCGACGTTTTTTGTGCAACCGTGCGCATGTATGACGGGGCGTACTCCCAAGGGTTCATACTCGATAACGACTTACTCCTAGATACCTTCACAGCTTCAATGCTCCACGATGCCGGTTATATTCAAGAAGTTGAAGATACAAAAGGAACCGGGGCAAAACATACTAAAACTCATGTTACACGCAGCATTGCCTTTACTAAAAAAAACCAAAACGTATTTCATCTTTCACCAACAAACAGCACTCGTATAGGAAGGATTATTTCTGGTACCGATTTAGCAATACCTTTCAATACTATCCCTTTTGAAAGTGATCATGAACGCTGGGCAGCCGAACTACTGGCCTCTGCTGATCTCGTTGGGCAAATGGCAGATAGAACCTATCTTGAAAAGCTCCTATTCCTATACTATGAATTCCGCGAAGCAGGATTTCCCGGTTATGATACAGAATTTGATATTTTAAGAAAAACCCTGGGGTTTTATGAATCTACAAAGATTCGATTATTTGATACTTTAGGCAACGCAACCCGATTTGCACAGGATCATTTTGCATCTAGATATGGGATAAATAAGAATTTATACTTGGAATCAATTCAACGTCAAATTGACTATCTTCAAGGAATTATAGAAGACAGCACGGCTAATTTTAGAAAAAAACTTAAAAGACTCGATTTGGAAAATGTTTCTAAAACCCATCAGCATCTTGAAACCCATGCATAAAAAAAACCGCCTTGGTTGAGAACCAAGGCGGTTTAACGAGTGGCAATTACCGCTCTGGATTAATGGTCACAATAGATCCATCATCTCGATACTCTAATTTAGCAAATTTAACATTTCGTTTGTGGTTAATTCCACCAGAAATTTCGCAATCGTGATAAAACAGGTACCAAGATCCCTGAAACTCAACTATCGA
>DUOS01000031.1 GCA_012838745.1 Treponema sp.
CCATAAATGGGATCTCCTAAAATAGGGGTTCCTAAATATTTTGCATGAACCCGTAGTTGGTGAGTTCGACCGGTATGCAGGGTAAAAGATACCAATGAATAATTATCGATTACTTTAACAACACGATAAGATGTTTTGGCATATTTTCCTTTTTCTGTATTAATTGACCAAGTAAAGCGTTTTCGATTTCTTGGATCCCTCTGTATCTGTGTTTCAATAATTCCTGAAAATTCCTTAGGAACTCCGCAGAGTATCGCTATATACTTTTTTTTAACTTGATGGTTTTTAAACGCAGCCCGTAGTTCTTCTTCGACTTTCACATCTTTTGCTGTAATTATAACACCTGAAGTATCTTTGTCTAAGCGATGAACGATGCCTGTTCGATAGTCATCTATAGGGCTTTCACGCCCCCAGTGCCACAACAAGGCATGCACAAGAGTTCCACTCCAGTTTCCTACCGCTGGATGCGTTACCATGCCTTGTCTCTTGTTTACGACAGTTACAAACTCGTTTTCAAAGAGTATGCGTAAGGGTATATCTTCCGGCTCAATCGTTTTAACAACAGGTTCTCGCAATAAAATTGTAATGGTTTCGCCAAGACGTACGGTTCTAGAAAACTTAGCTGGAACTCCGTTTACAGTAATAGATTCAGTTCTGTTTTTAAGGCAGGATCGGGTTAACAAATTGTCTTTTTGTAAACAATATAAGTCCAGCCTCATTCCATTTCCAACTGAATGGTCAACTGTTACAGTAATTGTTGACATCAGTTTCCATCCATTTCCGAAGTGTTAAAATCAATTCCTTCAATGATAATTACTTTACGTGCTTCTCTGTTCTTTTTATCTTGCTTACTGTTTCGAATATGACGACGTATTGCACGAAATCCAAAATCAAAAACTGCTACACCAACTGAAATACCCACTGCAGTAAGAAGTACTTTTTTTTGTTCATCTTCGGTAAGAGGTACTGCAGTTTCTTTGTTCTTCATAGGCCAAGGAAGATAAGCATCGTTTTGGTCATGGTCAATATATCTGTATATGTCAAAATAAACTGAGGACATAAATGTAACAAAGGGCAATGCCCCAAAGGCAATTATTTCTGCCCGTCGAAGATCCTTTTGCCAATTAGAAAATTCATCTTTTTCATAAGGTGTTGGCTCTTTTCTATCAGGAGTTTTAACAGTCGCGCAACCTACAAGAAGCGACAAAAAAATAATGCATGAAAGGGGCCGCATCATACCCTACGATCTCCAAAGATTGCTGTTCCAATCCGTAGCATAGTGGAGCCTTCTTCAATCGCAATACGGTAATCATTAGACATACCCATGGATAGGACGGAAAAATCAGTATCAGGATACGCCTGCTCACATAAATTTTGCATGCTTTTTAAAGAGCTAAAAGAAGCACGAATCTCCTGTTCGGCGGTAGTAAAGGGCGCCATAGTCATAAGACCAGAACAATGCACGTGGGGACAGACAGCGAGCAAGTCTAAGGCAGGAAAAAGACTTTCTTTTGATGCAAACCCTGCTTTTGTAGCCTCCCCGGTATGAAGCTCAAAAAGCACAGAAATAGTTTTATTTAAATTTTTAGCTCGTTTTTCGATTTCTTTTAGCAATTCAATCCGGTCTAAGGACTGAATACAAGAGGCAAGTGGCAAGATAGTTGCAACCTTGTTTCTTTGAAGGTTGCCTATCATGTGTAGCTCAACATTTTGGTGGTTTTGAAGAACTCGAGAAAACTTTTCTTCGGCTTCTTGTACCCTGTTCTCTCCAAACAATAGTTGCCCTGCTTTTAACGCTTCTACAACTGCTGTATCTGGATGAAACTTACTTACCGCTACTAAACTGACAGACCCAGGTGATCTACCGGTTTTAATTTCTACATCATGGATTTCTTCTTTAATCCTGTTGAGATTTTCATGTATACTCATAATCTGCTACCATATTTGAAAGTACTATAAAATCCTTAAGTTCTAGTGCTTCAGCCCGGACCATTTTATCTATCCCTGCTTTACTCAGAACCTCTAGTGCAATTTTCTCAGTGTTGTTATTTTCTCTTTCATACCCATTAGTAGAAAGCCAGGTTCGAATATTATTATAGATAGTTTTGCGTCTCGATGCAAAAAGCCCACGAATGAGTGAAAAAAACA
>DUOS01000214.1 GCA_012838745.1 Treponema sp.
ACTCTCCAGGCGGATGATTTTTTTACTCGCCATACATCGCTTCTTGCTCGATACGAAACAATAATCGTTCCTGAATTGAACGAAAATGACTATTAAAGGAGACCTTTATGAAAAAATTACTCGGAATATGTGCACTTATTGCTGTTGTTGGCGTCTTTTTTACCGCCTGCCCACTTGATCCTGATGAAAAACTCTCGGCAAAAGAACGCGTGGAAGCATTTATTGATGATGCGAATGAAGAAAATTGGAGTAGCTTAAAAGCCCACACCCATCCAGATGCAAAAAAAATTAGCCAAGCTAATGCTGCGTTTTGGGAAAATTACTTTCTTGATTGTGACCTCACAATCGGAATTATTAATGGATACATCATTTATTTTAGTGATAATTTAATCCACTACACCGCTACCCTCAAAGAAGATGAACCAGATAACTATAAGATTCTCACCATAAAGAAAGGATCTACTGTTATTTTTGAATAAATTCTTCACTGTAACATAAAACTTGACGACGGAAACAAACTGTGAGACACTAATTTACATTGTTTTATAGAACTTTTATAAGGAGATTTTGGAACATGAAAAAATTATTTGCACTCGTAGCGATTCTTTTTGTTTCGCTCACCGTACTCTCTGCACAGAGCTTTAACGATAGCGAAAAATGGAACGTATACGACGATAAAAACGACCGCGGATCATCCACGATCGCTAAATCAGCTAAAATGGTTACCATCGATGGAAAAGAACTTCTCGCAGTAACCTTAACCGGAACGGTAACTAACAAATGCCCCCATGGGTTTGCTGGCGTTGCTGTAGAAGGAGCGCCTGCAACAATGGAAGCACTTAAAACTGCCTCTGGATTAACTTTTATGACTAACGGAGATGGTAAAAAATACCGCGTAAAGGTAGAAAACTCGGCGATTAAAGATTATGACCACTACGGTTTTGTTTTTACCGCACCTAAGGGAGCCCCTGTTAAAATCGACGTTCCTTTTAGCAAACTCACCCAGGAAGGATGGGGAGCTAAGAAAAAATTTGACACAGCAAAAAATGTTAAACTTTCTTTTCAAACAATTGGGCAACCCCACGAAACCTATGAACTAACAGTTATTGATCTTAAAGTAACTAAATAAATCTACGAGTTGTAATAAGGCGGGCCAAATGGTCCGCCTTTTTTTTACTGTATTGATTTACAATGACTTTCTCGGTATCATAGGGTAATTCCATTCAAGGAGCCGCTCATGAAACTTGTTTTTTTAGGTCCCCCAGGAGCAGGAAAGGGCACTCTAGCCGTTCTTGTTTCCCAAGAATATACCATACCCCATATTTCAACTGGCGAAATTTTCAGAACAGCTATTAGAGAAAAAACGCCCCTCGGATTAAAGGTTCAAGCTGTTATTGACGCTGGCCAGCTTGTTGGGGACGACATTACCATCCAGCTAGTAAAAGAACGCCTTACACAAGAAGATGCCAAAAACGGGTTCATTCTCGATGGATTCCCGAGAACCATTCCACAGGCAGAAGCATTGGGTGAAATCATAACGATTGATTCAGCTATTAATTTTGACATTAACGATACACTTGTTGTAGAACGCCTCTCTGGACGCCGTGTATGTAAAACATGCAACAAAAATTATCACATCACCTTTATGCCTCCAAAAGAGGAAGGAATATGTGATAAATGCGGAAGCGAACTCATAGTACGCGAAGATGATAAAATTGAAGCAATTACAAAACGGCTCGAAGTATATCGAACACAAACAGAACCGCTTATAAACTTTTATGATTCTAAAAAAATGCTCACCAACATAGATGCGAGTGCGGTTAGCGGTATTGTTTTCGAAGCATTTTGTAAACTGTTTCCAAAAATATAGCCCCTGTTCATCCTAGGAGGAATCCATGCACGCACACACAATTAGCGATGGTGTTTATGCCATACATGCCAATATAAAGACAGCAGCTCGGTTTGAAGGTATTTGGCCCATTCCCAATGGAGTTACTATTAACTCATATCTTGTACACGGTGAAAAAACAGCGTTAATAGATCTTGCAAAAGACTGGGCCGGATCTATTACGCAATTTGAAGCCCAACTTGAATCAGTCGATTCATCATTTGAATCTATTGATTATCTCGTACTCAACCACCTTGAGCCAGATCACACTGCTTTCTTAGTTGAACTCAGGCGCAGAAATCCCAACGTACAAATTATTTCTACCCCCAAGGGTATTGCCATGGTTCGCAACTTTTTTAAAATAACAGAAGGTTTACGAGAAGTAAAAACCGGTGACACGCTTGATTTAGGCGGCGGAAGAATTTTAGAATTTTATGAAACACCAAACATTCATTGGCCAGAAACCATGATGACCTATGATAGTAAAGATAAAATTCTGTTTAGCTGCGATGGTTTTGGCTCATACGGAACCCTGGGAGACCGCATCTTCGATGACGAGTTCACCGAAGAAGAACATGTATTTTTCGAAAAAGAAACACTCCGATATTATTCAAATATTGTTGCAAGTTTTTCTCCCTTTGTTACTAAAGCCCTCGCTAAACTTTCTGACTTACAAGTTAAGGTTGTAGCACCAAGCCATGGCATGGTATGGAGAAAAAACCCTTCGACAATTTTGGATCGATATGAGCGCTATGCTGGTTACAATACCGGAGCACCCTTAGAAAAACATATTTGCATCATTTGGGGCTCTATGTACGGTTACACTCGCGCGGGACTCGAAGCAGTTATCGAAGGAATTGAAGAATTAAAAGTGCCCTACACTATCCATCAAGTTCCCGATACAGATGCGAGCTTTGTTCTTGCAGATGCCTATAAGGCAGCAGGTCTCGTAATAGCTATGCCCACCTATGAATATAAAATGTTTCCGCCTATGGCACATGTTTTAGATCTTTTTTCGCGCAAACACTTTACCGGTAAAAAAGCTCTTCGCATTGGTAGCTGGGGCTGGAGTGGTGGAGCAAAAAAAGAATATGAAGAATGTATTTCCAAGCTTTCTTGGGATAGCGTAGAATCTGCAGAATGGCAAGGAATAGTGACTCAAGAAGATTTAGGACTTCTCAAGGAGAGAGGGAAAATTCTTGCGCAAAAAGTTCTCCAAGGGTAATACTTTCCTTCGTATTCAAAAAGCGATACACTTAACAGGTAATAACGTACATTTTTTCACAGGAGAATATAATGGTCAAAGCACTTGATAAGAATTCAAAATGGCAGGGCCGTAAAGGCCCTGTTGTCCTCGTTATAATGGATGGAGTTGGATACGGAAAATACACCGAAGGTGATGCCGTTGCAGACTCCCACATGGAAGCTTTAGCCGAGTTCCACAATACCTGCCCAGTTACAAAGCTTAAAGCTCATGGCACAGCCGTTGGATTGCCCTCAGACGATGATATGGGTAACAGCGAGGTTGGGCATAACGCTATAGGTTGCGGCCGTGTCTTTTCTCAGGGTGCAATGCTCGTTTCTAATTCAATTAAAAGCGGTGCCATGTTCGAAGGCGACACATGGAAAAAGCTCATATCCAACGTACAATCACATAAGGGTAAACTTCACTTTATCGGGCTTTTTTCAGATGGTAATGTTCATTCCCATATTGATCATCTCAAAGCTATGCTCGAACGAGCTAAAGCCGATGGAGTTGCCACTGCTCGAATACATACCCTCATCGATGGCCGGGATGTTGGCGAAACAAGTGCATTAGATTACATTGATCCGTTCGAAGAGTATCTTACTTCGCTAAATACCGACGGTACAGACTTTCGTATCGCCTCAGGTGGCGGCCGTATGTTTATAACTATGGATCGCTATAATGCCGATTGGTCCATGGTAGAACGCGGCTGGAAAGTTCATGTTCGTGGAGAAGGCCGCCAATTTGTGAGTGCTCACGAGGGAATAGAAACCTGGAGAAAGGAAATTCCCGGCATTATTGACCAAGACCTCAAAGAATTTATAATTGCAGAAAATGGCAAACCAATTGGAACTATAAACGATGGTGATTCCGTCATTTTCTTTAACTTCCGTGGAGACCGCGCCCTTGAACTTACCGCGGCATTTGAATCAGGTTCTGATTTTGATAAATTTGACCGCGGCGCAGTGCCGAAAGTGGAATATGCAGGAATGATGGAATATGACGGGGACTTACACATTCCCGCGCAGTACTTGGTAACCCCCCCAGCGATTGACCGAACTATGGGGGAATATTTAGCCAAAACTGGTGTGCGTACTCTCGCAATAAGTGAAACCCAAAAATATGGCCACGTCACCTATTTTTTTAATGGTAACAAGCTGGGTAAATTTGATGAAAAGCTCGAAACCTATGTTGAAATAAAAAGTGATGTGCTCCCCTTTGAACAGCGCCCTTGGATGAAGTGCGCCGAAATTACCGATTATGTTATCGAAGCAATCTCAAGCGATAAGTACGACTTTATCCGTCTCAACTTCCCCAACGGCGACATGGTAGGTCATACCGGGGTGTATCAAGCTGTTCTTTGTTCCATGGAGGGCATGGATCTCCAGCTAGCACGCCTCAAGAAGGCAGTCGCTGCTGCTGGTGCGGTTATGATCATGACTGCCGATCACGGTAATGCAGACGATATGTTTGAGCATAACAAGAAGACTGGTGAAGTATCCCGAAAAGAAAACGGCTCTGCTAAAGCAAAGACAAGCCATTCCCTCAATCCTGTTCCTTGTATTCTCTACGATCCCGATACGAAGGGTGAATACTCGCAAACTCTTAAAGAAGGCTTGGGTATTTCTTCTCTCGCTGCAACTTGTATTGAACTCATGGGATACAAAGCACCCGATGATTATGATACTTCTGTGCTGAATTGGAAGTGAGCCAAGCTTAATGGATAAATTATGACGGAAGTTGAACTTAAAGCGCATATAACTGATCCTGAAAAAATTGCAACTGCGCTTTGTTCGCTTCCTGATGCTCGTTTTGTTCGTGAAACAATAAAACGCGACGTGTACTGGCATTTACAAAAGAGTCCCGTACGTATCCGCATTCGCGAAGAGGATGGGTTGATTACCCTCACCTATAAGCGAAAGGAAATACAAGGAAATATAGAGGTAAATGACGAACAAGAGTTTACCGTTTCTAATCGAGCGGCACTCGAAATACTTCTTACTGACATTGGGTTTACAGTAGCCCTTTCCAAAGAAAAGAAAACTGAGATTTATACCATTTCTGCTGACGGTGAAAGTCCTATAACTGCCGAGATTTCTCTCGTTGGTTCTTTAGGTTGGTTTCTTGAACTTGAGATTATTTTAGACGAAACTAACCCCAATGAATCAATAATCTCTCGTTCACAAGACGCATTATATCGGCTATTAGCAGCTTGCGGTGTGGATGAATCGGCTATTGAGCCTCGATACTACAGCGAATTACTACACGAAAACCCATAAAATTTGATTCAAAACTAATCCAAAGCAACTGGTGCATCGTCTTTTTCCCCACCTGTTACAAACCCCATTACTATAAATGCAAACATAAAAAACACTGAACAAAAGATAAACATAGACCGTGGCCCGGCTTTATCTATTATCGCACCAGAAAAAGCTGGGGCAACAATGGCCGCAAGTTGGGAGAAGGTGTAATACAAACCGGTATATACGCCAATGTTATCAAAATGCGCCATTTGCCAGAGCATGGGAAAAGAGTTCGCTACAATGCAAATCCAAAAAACTCCGTAACCAAACATGAGTCCCCAGAAAACAAGTTTGAGAATACCGTTAGTAAGTGCTAAAATTGCTCC
>DUOS01000215.1 GCA_012838745.1 Treponema sp.
CTTGTTGACGACGAGGATGAGGAACGGGGACGCATCTCGTCTAAAATCTCCGAGCAAAGCGGTTTTACCGTGGTTGCTACCGCAGGAAACGGGTATGACGCCCTTGAACTCATCGAAAAACATCAACCGGACATTGTTCTCACAGATATTAAGATGCCCTTTATTGATGGAATAGAACTCGCTTCTCTTATCAGGCAAGACTGGCCTACGGTTCGTATTGCTTTTATTACTGGCTTCGATGAATTTGAATACGCTCGTAAGGCTATAGATCTTCAGGCTTCGGGTTTTCTCATGAAACCAGTTACACAAGAAGATTTTTCTGCGTTTCTCGACCGTCTTCGAGCTGATTTAGACGAGGAATTTCGTATGCGCTATGATCTCAACTTTCTTAAGTCACGCTATGAACGAATTTTACCCTTAGTTCTCGATGATAGTTTTATTTCTCTTCTTACAGGAAGTAGGCCTGTTACTGAACGTGAGTTAGCGGATTTGTCGGAGGCCGGTCTTACTCAGGATGGATCCTTATATGCTCTCGCAATTCTTGAGATCCAAGGTATTGAAAATAAAGATTTGGAAGCACCAGTGGATTCTTTTGCATCAGCGCGCCTTGAACTACCAATCCGTTCAATCACTGAAGATATTTTGACTCGCCATGGTTTCGTTCGGTATTCAACAATATTTAACGAGACCGTCGTTTTTGCTGTTCGTGATCCTGGGGCTAATTTTATGAAGAAGCTCGATAATGTTTTGTATGAAACTGTTCGCATGGTAGAACGGTATCTATCTGCCTCCGTTAGCTTTGGTGTGAGTAATCCCTTTGATGTACGAGAAGGCTTACATGCTGCATGGCAAGATGCCGATAGAGCTCTTTCTTTTGCGCGGTGTCGTGGCGCTAGCCGTATCGTATATGCCTCGGAATTGATCAAAACACGACCTGTGCTCCCTTTCTTGGCAGACACTGATGCGCGGTCTCTTGAACTTGTAGCCCGAAATGGGAGTGATGATGATCTTAGATGTGCAATTGAAGTTATTCGTTCGTCAGTTTTTACCGACGAAACCGCGGATCTTCGCCTTTTCGCCCTCACTCTTTTTTCCTCGGCTGTTCGTTTTGCAGAATCAATTGGGGTCGACCCTTCTCTGTTTTTTGAGTCCGATACCTTTGCACGTGTGCTTTCTCCTAGTACAGACAAAGCTGCTTGTGATTGGGCTTTTTCTGTTTTTTCTGCCATACGTGCTTCAGCGACCGAAAAAAGAAAAACGAGCGCGGAGCGTTTTGTTGATGGGTTTATAGCTCTCATTGCCGAACGATACGCCGATCCATTTCTTTCGCTTGATACGGTTTGTGACGCTTTGTCAGTTAGTGCCTCATATATCAGTTTGCTTTTAAAGCGTCACCTTGATACTACCTTCACCGCATATCTAACAAGTATTCGTATGGAGAAAGCGAAGGATCTTCTCCGCTACTCCAATTCGCTCGTCCTCGAAATTGCCGAGAAGTGCGGCTATCGTGACGTGTATTATTTTAGCCATATTTTTAAAAAATTTACTGGCTACCCTCCTAAAAGATATCGTGAAAAACTTTCTACGTAATCTATCTATAGGCCAGAGTTTTCTCTTTGCCACAATGATTCTTGTTGGTGCAGGAATAGTCCTCACGAGCGCCGTCCAATATGCATTTTTTATGACTGGAACCGATTCTATGATCGAGCGTCAATCGCGCGAGATTAACAAACAAATCGTACTTAATTATGAAGGATATATTCACTCGGTAATTGAAACGATGAACAACGTCCAGGCGATGATGCACAATCTAGATCCGAGAGTATCAGCAGATCGAGTTCGTGAAATTTGGGGTTTCACGATGGACAATAAAAAAGATATTGTTTCTTTGTTTCTTGCTGATCGTTCTGGTCATATTGTCCTTTTAAGCGGAGACACGACGGGAAAGAACACAACAAGTGCAGGATTTTGGGCCGCTATTCATTCTCCAGAAATATTCATCTTTGAGGCTCTCTTTGCTGATCCAGTAGCTTCCACGAGTCTTCCTGCCGTCCGAGTTAGCAAGTCTCTGTCGTATGCCGCCAAGGGAGAAAATGAGAAGGGTGTTTTGACTGTGACCCTTAACCTCCGAACTGTCAGTGATCTTGCCGATAAAACTGATCTCGGTGAAGGCGGTTTTATCCTTATCGTTGATGATTCAGACAATCTTGTTTTTTCTACCGTTTCTTCGAGTTCTGCTTCGGCAATCGAGGCTCTTTCTCTTGCCTCTCTCAATCATTTTGGCGGTATGCGCGCTCGAACTGATGGGCGCAATTTGTATGTAAACATTAATACACTCTCCCAAACTCGTTGGCGTATTATCACCGGGTATGACATTACCGAAGTTGCTAAAACTCGTGCACGTACCCTCCTTGTTACTGTTCTCGTTGTCCTCTTTGTTTTTTTACTCTCAGCATTTGCTGCAGGTTTTATTTCTTTACGCATTACCCGTCCTCTTGCGCGGCTTCAGCGAGTAATGGGAAAAGTGGAAAATGGAGACATTGGAATATCAGTGGAACCGGGGAGTCAACGGGAAATTGCCGCGCTTTCTCACGCATTTAATCGTATGATTGAGCAGATACGTACTCTTATGGGCCGTGTTGTTGCTGAACAACGCGACAAGAGAAAAACTGAACTCCGTGCCTTGCAAAATCAGATTAATCCACATTTTCTATATAACACTCTCGATTCTATCGTTTGGCTTGCTGAAAATGGGCGTACTCACGATGTAATTACCACAGTTGTAGCTCTTGCAAAGTTTTTTCGTATAGGAATTTCTCGGGGAGATCAGTTTATACCGATTCGCGACGAGTTAGAACATATTCGAAATTACCTTACTATCCAAAAAATCCGATATATGGATCGGTTCGAATATATACTTGACGCTGAAGAGGGGATTCTTGATCGTAAGATTATGAAACTCGTGTTACAACCGATTGTCGAAAACGCAATCAACCATGGCATCGGGGATGAGCCTGCCCACATAATGATACGAGGGTTTTCCGATTCTAAACTGAGACGGACTGTTTTTGAAATTCATAATACGGGCTATGGCCTTACGAAGGCTCGTATCGATCAAATAATGCAATCACTTTCATCATCGGAACAAAGTACTGGTGTTGGGCTTAAGAATACTTGGCAGCGACTCAAAGTGTACTATGGCGAGGATGCGGGAATTGAAATAGAGAGCATCCCCGATGAGAGTACGACAGTTAGATTGTGGATTCCCGAAGAAAATACTCAGGAAAGGAATAACGATGATATATAAAAAAAAGATAAAAAATGTCATGTCGGTACTTCATATATGTTCGTTGGTAGTTCTGTTTTTTTGCATTACCTCCTGCACTTCGTCTGAACGTAGAATTTCTCTGTTTCTCTATACTGACACCGATCCGTATATCATGTTGTATACCGAAGAAATTCTCGCCAATGCAGGAACGGATCTTCGTGTAGAACGGTACTTTGCACGAAATTCACAAACGATACAAAATGAGCAAATAGAGCGCACTATAAATCGTAAAACCGATCTCATGATTGTGAATCCGGTGGATCGACTCGGTATGTATCCAGTGATAGAAAGGCTGCGCCAAGAGAAAATACCGGTAATTTTTATTAATCGAGAACCGCTTGCGAGGGATCTCGACCGTTGGAACCAGATTTGGTATGTTGGCGCTCGAGCGGATCAATCGGGCCAGCTTCAGGCATCTCTCGTTGCAACCTTGTTTGGTCCAGCTACCAGACTCGGTCCTCTCGATCGCAACGGTGACGGGAAAATTCAAACTGTTCTTCTAAAGGGAGAGCAGGGGCACCAAGACGCCGAAATTCGTACTGAGCAGGTTACAAAAAGCCTCGCCAGTGCTGGCTATGATATTCAGCTCCTAACTACTGAGGTTGCAAACTGGAATGAGGAACAAGCGTTCCAGAAAATGGAAGGAGTTATTTCACGATGGCTGCCGCAAATTGAACTCGTTATTTCTAATAATGATGCGATGGCTCTAGGTGCTATCAAAGCGCTTCGTGCAGCTGGTAAATTTGTAGATGACTCGGGTGACGGAAAAATTGGTTGTACCGATGCGAGTTGGATTCCAATTGTCGGCATCGATGGAATACGCGATGCACAGGTGATGATAGATAGAGGTTATCTCGCTGGTACGGTTTATAACGATTACCGCTCTCAGGCGCGCGCTCTTATGCGTCTTGCTCGGGCTGTTTTGGGATTTTCATCTGAAAATATTACCGACTCTAAATATGTTTGGATTGATTACACTACAATTCGACCAGAGTAAAACCCACAAAACTCTGTAAAAAGCGCGCTAAAATCTAGTTTTTGAAGAAATTTACAAAAACTGTAGAGAATAGTCCATGTTGCGTTTCATAAAACGGCCTCACACTATATTTGATACTGGTAACGGCGCTACACTTCCGTGACGCCTTTTACCGTACAAACTTAAAAGGAGCGTTGCAATGAAAAAGAGTCTTTCTGTACTAATGGCGGTTCTCATGGTCGCCGTTATTTCTGTAGCCTTCATGGGCTGCGGTGCGAAAAAAAGTGGTCAACTTACTATCGGTGCAAACATTTACAATTTTGCCGACAACTTTATGAATGGCGTTATGAAGCCCGAACTCGAGCGGTATGCCAGCGAGAAGGGAGCAAAAATTGAGATTGTTGATTCTGAGGGACAGCAGGCAAAACTAAACGATCAGATCGACGTATTCATTACGAAGAAAGTTTCTGTACTCGCGATCAACCTTGTTGATCCCGCCTCCGCAAAAACAATTATCGGAAAAGCCAAGAAGGCCAACATTCCACTCGTGCTTTTTAATAAAGAAGCCACTGAGGCCGGAGCCATGGCGAGTTACGACAAAGTTTGGTATGTTGGAACGAACTCTGCAGAATCTGGAATCATCCAGGGTGAAATGATGCTTGCCGATTGGAAAGCAAACCCCTCCTGGGACAAGAATAACGACGGAATGGTTCAGTATGTCATGCTAAAAGGCGAACCAGGACATCCCGACGCCGAAGCACGCACAAAATATTCTGTTCAGGTATTCATGGATGCCGGCATTAAAGTTCAGCAACTTGCCCTTGAAGCTGATCCTAACTGGTCAACCCAGCACGGAAATGACAAGATGGCTACATGGCTTACCTCTAGCTTTGGAAAAAATATTGAACTTGTTATTTGTAACAACGATGGCATGGCTTTTGGTGCAATTAATGCACTTAAAGCAGCTGGAGTGAAGATACCTATCTACGGTGTTGATGCCCTTGATCAAGCACTCTCTGATATTGGAGAAGGGACTCTTAATGGTACCGTTCTTAATGATGGCGTAAACCAAGCTCGTGCCACCGTTGACCTCGCAGTAAATGCTGCAACAGGTAAATCTGCAACCGACGGCACGAATTGGTCACTTCAAACTGATGGATCTAAAGCTGTTCGGGTTCCTTATGTTCCGGTAACTCCCGATAACTACAAGGAATTTCAGAAAAGATAAGCCGCAATAACGGCAATTGTTTTCCTCTTCGGTACAAATAAATTGTCCGAGGAGGAACCTTGTTTATAAAAAAAAGGGAGGTAATTCGTGCGGAAAGACAGCTTGTTGTCCATTCGTGGAATTTTTAAATCTTTTTCCAGTGTTAATGTTCTCGAGGACGTAAGTTTTGATGTGCAAGCGGGAACCGTTCATGCCTTGATGGGTGAAAATGGCGCAGGTAAATCCACACTGATGAAATGCCTCTTTGGCATATATAAAAAAGACGCGGGTAGCTTTTTCTTTGAAGGTGAAGAGATCGATTTTACCGATCCAAAACATGCACTTGAACATGGCGTTTCAATGGTACATCAAGAACTAAATCAAGTTACCCAGCGTTCTGTTACTGATAATATCTGGCTTGGCCGTTACCCTACAAAGTTTTTCATGATTGACGAAAAAAAAATGCTTGAAGATACAAAAGATCTTTTCAAGCGTCTGGATTTAAATATCGATCCGCGTACAAAGCTTACAAAGCTCTCTGTCTCTCAACGACAGATGGTCGAGATAGCAAAGGCTGTTTCGTACAACGCGCGGGTTATTGTTCTTGACGAACCGACCTCGTCCCTTACAACTAATGAAGTGAAAATGCTTTTTGATATCGTAAAATTCCTTAGTAAAGAGGGCGTTGGGGTTATCTATATATCGCATAAAATGGAAGAAATTTTTGAAATTGCAGATGAAGTCACCGTCCTTCGCGATGGTCGACATGTTGGCACAGTCCCAGTACCGGGTCTTACTATGGAGAAAATCGTCAACATGATGGTCGGACGTGATCTCAAACATCGTTTTCCGCCTAAAACTAATATCCCAGGTGATGTGCACCTCTCCGTGCAAAATATTTATACACTATATCCGCCGTTCGTACGGGGAGTTTCCTTTGACCTTCGTCGCGGTGAAATACTTGGAGTTGCTGGTCTGGTTGGCGCTGGGCGTACCGAAATGGTGGAAGCTATCTTTGGGGCGCGCACACTTGCATCGGGAAATATTTTAGTGGATAACCTCCCTATAAAAAATGCAAATCCGAATCAAGCGATTCGAAATCGTTTTGCACTTCTTACCGAAGAGCGCCGGCAAACTGGCTTATACCCCGTGGCAGATATCACCTTTAATACCTGTATTGCTAACGTTAAAACTTACAAAAATAAGCTCGGGTTTCTTTCAGATAGACGGATGAAAAAAGATACTGATTTACAAATTGACGCAATGCGAATTAAGACTACCAGCCGAAAAACAACCATCAGGACACTTTCAGGAGGGAATCAGCAAAAGGTAATAATCGGGCGCTGGCTTCTTACCAAGCCGGACATTCTTCTCCTCGATGAACCAACTCGGGGAATAGATGTTGGAGCAAAATACGAAATTTATCAGCTTATTATTAACCTTGCTGCGAGTGGAAAATCAGTGATCATGGTTTCCTCCGAAATGCCTGAGCTTCTCGGTATTACCAACCGTATTCTCGTTATGAGCAACGGCTCAGTAGCCGGAATAGTAAATACCGATGAAACAACGCAGGAAGAAATATTTCGCCTTGCGGTAAAAAACCTTAAAAACTCAAGAGAGGAAGTAGTATGAGCGGAATTGTATCCAGTGGTATAAAGCGCGTTCGAGGCATGAACTCACGAGATTGGAAAGACCTATTGATTAGCAATGGTATCTATTTCGTAATTTTTGCTATAATTATTCTAATAATTGTGAGAGAACCATCGTTTCTCTCGTTGAATGTTTTTAAAAACATCCTCACTCAGTCTGCCGTACGGTTAATTTTAGCTCTCGGTGTGGCAGGTATTATCGTGTTGCAAGGTACCGACCTTTCCCTCGGTCGTATGGTTGGTTTTGCAGCGGTTATCTCAGCTTCACTTCTTCAGCGTGCTGATTACGCTGCTTTATTCTATCCAGGTATTCAAAATATGCCGATTCTTCTTCCTCTTCTTGCTGCCATTATTGTATGCGTAATATTCTCGGCGATAAACGGCTACGTTGTAGCAAAGTTTCAAATACATCCGTTTCTTGCAACCCTCGGGATGATGATTGCAATTTATGGGGTTCTTTCTATTTACTTTGCTTCTGGTGCTCCAGGACCGCAACCTATCGGGGGCCATGATCCGCGGTACACAGACTTCGTTATTGGTTCCCCTTTTGGCGTTCCTAACCTTGTACTTTTCGCAATCATCGTTAGTCTCCTTACTTGGTTCCTATGGAATAAGACCACCTTTGGTAAAAATATGTATGCGGTCGGTGGTAATCCCGAAGCCGCGAAAATTTCAGGGGTTAATGTTCTTGTTACCACTGTACTTGTTTTCGTTCTTGCAGGAGCGTATTACGGTATTGGCGGGTATCTTGAAGCTGCTCGAATAGGTAGCGCGAACAACAGCACTGGCTTTGGCTATGAGCTAGATGCAATTGCGGCCTGTGTAGTTGGGGGTGTTTCCTTTTCGGGAGGAATTGGAAAGGTCTCAGGGGTTATTGCAGGTGTTTTTATGTTTACGATTATTAGCTATGGCATGACCTTTGTCGGTATGGATCAAAACTTCCAGTACATTTTAAAAGGGGTCATTATCGTAGCTGCAGTTGCTCTCGATAATCAAAAGTATCTCAAAAAAACCTGATTCTTTCTCTCCTCGGTTTTTTTTACACTCTGCAGCGCCGGTTTTTCTTCCCGGCGCTGCTTTTATATTGCTGAACTTGAATAATTCCTAGCCAAAACCTATATTTTTTTCCTATATGCTCTGTGGGGTACAATGCCCCACGGAGGATACATACCCATATATAAAGAGCATCAATATTTAGTTAGTTTTTAGTCATAAAAATAATTGTAATCCTCGATAATAGAAATAATTAATACAACTGTATTTTTGTTCTATCTTGAAGATTTACTCAAAGCATAGTATTCTTTTAAAGGATATCGCTTGGAGGTTTTTATGTCTATTCTAGATGCGCAGTTTCAGCTTGTAACGTTTCAGCTTGGCGAAGAGATCTATGGTGTTGATATCATGGATGTGAAAGAAATCGTTAAGGTACAAGATGTGCGCGCAATTCCGAATGCTCCGCATTATGTAGAAGGTATTTTTAACCTTCGTAGCGAAATAATACCGATTATCAATCTTCATAAGCGTTTTCATTTGAAAAAAGCTCAGCTTGAAGAAGGCGATGAATATATGGGTGGGTTTATTATCCTTAATATAGAAGGAAGTAAAATTGGGATCATCATTGACCGTATAGCCCGTGTTGTCATGATTCAACGCGACGATATTCAGCCTCCTCCGCAAATGATAAGCGGAATTGGTGCGGAATACATCAATGGCGTGGTACGTCAGGAAGAGGGGTATTTAATTGTTTTGGATATACGGCGCCTCTTTGACCCCAAAGAATTGCAAAAACTTGTCAGTCTATAAAATATCAATTTTTAAACATTTGGAATTATATGAAAATACCAGTATATAGCTCAACAATTCGCAGAAAAGAAATGGACGCGGTTCTAACTTGTATGGTTGCAGAAAAGATAGGGCCAGGTGAGATGAATCAAAAACTTTCACAGTTTGCACGCGAGGCTTTTGGCGTAGAGGGCACCGCTGCCTTAAGAAGTGCTGCGATTGCTTTAGACTATGCCCTCAAGGCATTGGATTTACCTGCAGGCTCAGGGATTGTCTTGTCGGCTCTTGCTCCATATTGGCAGTATCAGGCAGTGTGCAACCTCGGTTACAAACCAATAATTGCTGATGTGAGCGAGGTAACCGCTCTTGTAACGGTTGAAACGGTAACGGATGCTATACAGCGTGGAGGAAGGCTTATTCTCCTTCATGAAACGCTCGGGTTTTTGCCCGATTTTCCGGCATTACAAGCATTAAATATACCTATTATAGAAGATGCGTCTGAAAGCCTCGGAGCATCTCTGGGCGAAAAAAGTGCTGGTAGTTTTGGTGTGTTTACAATTATTGGTTTAGAAGAAACTGACTATCTAACTGCGGGTGGGGGTGCGTTGATCTTAGCACCTGAAAAACGGGATGCTGTGGTACTCAAGCGCCTCTGTGATGAGGCTCCGCTCACCGATGTACTTCCCGATATTAACTCTGCTCTCGGTTTTGTGCAGCTACGGGAAATGAATCGGAATACTGAAACACGAGCAGAAATTGCTACCGCATTCACTCGTTCCCTTATGCAAAGTCGTCATAGAACCCTTGTTCAACAGGGAGAGGGATCAAACGCGGTATATTCATTTCCAGTAATTCTTTCCAGCGGCTATAAAGAAGTAAAACAATACACAAACAGAAAAGCAATAGAAATAACCCCTGCTTTCGAGATGTCTATCGTCGGAAAACTTGGTGATGACCTAGAAGGATGTATCAACGCAAAGTCTCTTCTTATGCGCTGTGTCCTATTTCCGCTATATCCTCGTCTTGGAAATGGAAACGTCGCGAAGATATCAAAGGTTCTCGCGACACTTCCTTGAGCCTGGAGGGCTCTCCTATGCAAAAAGCGGTTGCCATCGTTAATACTTCAAAACCCGAATCTATGCGCATTGCTGCTGAAATTCAGACAGTCCTTTTAGCTAAAAATGTTGCCTGCGATATTTATACATTCGATGGAGTTACCGACACAAAACCATTTGATTCATGCGATTTTGTTATTACCCTCGGTGGTGATGGTACTGTTTTGTACGCTGCTCGTAATTGTGTTCGATCAGATAAACCCATTTTTCCGATTAACCTTGGTGAATTTGGTTTTATAGCTGGTATTGAACCTACTGCTTGGAAGGAACCTCTTAACGATTTTCTAGATGGAAAAATAAATACAAGTGAACGAATGATGCTTACCGCTCGAGTTGTGCGTGATGGTAAAACAGTTTTTACCTGCGATGCACTCAACGATGCCGTTATATCTGGTAGTGGTATTGCGCGGATTGTTCATCTTTCAATATCCTTTAACGGTGTTCCTTTTGGTTCTTATAAGGCTGATGGAATTATTGTCGCAACTCCAACTGGATCAACGGCTTATGCCGCTGCCGCTGGTGGGCCAATATTAGCGCCCGATCTCAATGCCTTTGTCTTGGCTCCTATTTGCGCATTTTCTCTTTCAAACCGTCCTATCGTATTACCGAGTAATGGAATCATGAATATAGATGTTGAACCAATGCGGCATGAATCTTCTATATTGACTCTCGACGGCCAAGAAGTTTTTCCTTTACGAGAAAGCGATTCTGTATTCATAGAGCAGGCACCCAAATCAATTCGCTTGATTGGTTGCGAATCCGTTGTTTTTTATGATGCCCTCAAATCTAAATTAAACTGGTCCGGAACACCGGTGTTTTCCACATCTGGGGGCATTGATGCTTGAGGATTTAACCGTTAAGGATTTTGCACTTATTGATTCAGTCTCACTGGAATTTCCCAATGGGTTTACTATCTTAACCGGAGAAACAGGAGCCGGAAAATCTATCCTTATTGGGTCCCTCTCTTTTTTGCTCGGAGGGCGGGCGAGTACCGACCTTATTAGAACAGGCGCAGATGAAGCGCGTGTATCCGGAACTGTTTTTCTTGAACCCAATGCGCGTGCTGCGCGGCAATGGCTCGAAAATCACGGAATCTTACCAGAAAACAATCGAGTGCTTTTGCGTAGAACTATGCGATCAACAGGGAAAAGCGGAAGCTGGATTGAAGATACTCCCGTTACGCGCACAGAACTTATCGAATTTACCGCATATTTAGTCGATATTCATGGTCAACATGAACATCAATCTTTGTTAAAAATTGCAGAACATCGCCGCTTTTTAGACTCCTTCGCTGGCATCGAGGACGAAGTCGCCGCTTTTACGGCTCAGTATGCCGATCTTGGGGCAAAACGAAAGCTCCGCGATGAAATGAGTACATCGGAACGTGAACGTGCAGAAAAAGCTGAGCTTCTTCAGTTTGCAATAGAAGAAATACGAGCTGCAAACTTTTCTCCTGCCGAAGAAGATGAGCTTACTATAGAAGAACAACGTTTATCTCAACACGAAAAGCTCTTTGCCCTCATGGAACTGGTAACTGAATCTCTTTCTGGATCTGAGGGTAGTGTTTCCCAACTCAAACGGTCTCGAATACAGCTTGAATCGGCGGCAGGAATAGATTCAGGCCTTTCGGCTATGCTTGGTCGCATTGAAAACGCGTATTATGATTTGGATGATTTAGCCGATTCGATTCGTCAATACCACGCACAATTAGCCTTTGATCCATCTCGGCTCGAGTTTATACAGGAACGTCTTTCTCTTATATATCGTCTTAAAAAGAAATACGGTAAAACCTTGCAAGAGGTTATTGATTACGCAGATTCTGCCGAAGCCCAAATTGAGCAGTTAGCTGGCTGGGAATCAAACAAAAAGCAAATTGAGAGCGCAATAGCCGAGTTAGAGCGTTCTATGTACCGTGCAGGTACTGCTATTTCAGAAAAAAGGAAGGCAGCTTCTGAATTGCTCCAACACGAGGTTGAGGCAATTCTTCGTACGCTTGGCATGGCATCTACCCAGTTTAGGGTTTCCAGTACCGTTCGTGAAGGTACTGATACTATGCAAAAATCTGGACCCTATGGATTTGATATAATTGAGTTCATGATTAGTCCAAATGCTGGTGAACCTTTGCGGCCACTCACTAAAATAGCCTCGGGTGGAGAGCTTTCTCGTGTTATGCTTGCATTAAAGACGGTATTGGCGGCAGTCGATGAGGCAGGAACGCTTATCTTTGACGAAATTGATACTGGAATCGGTGGGGAAGTTGCACTTTCGGTAGGAGCACACTTAAAGGCTCTTTCCTCAGAAAAGCAAATAATATGTATAACACATCTGGCGAGCATCGCTGTTCGTGCCGATAATCAAATTAAGATAGAAAAGACGGAACAAATGGGTCAAACCCTTACGAGTGCGTATGCTGTTGCTGGAAAAGAGCGTGTAGAAGAAGTTGCACGAATGCTTGCCGGCGATGGAATGAGCGCTGCTTCTGTACAACACGCAGAGGAATTGCTTGCGCGGTATGCCGTCTAAATAAAAACGAGGAGTCAAAAAATGGCAAAGGTAACCGAATCGGCCCGACAAGATTATGGAGAACAGGTCGCGACCTACCAACAACAAATTGACGCCCTTTTAATTCGTGAAAAAACCGTACTAAAAATGATCGATAAGGATTCAAATGGCGCTGCGTACAAACGGCTCATGCTTGCGGACGAAACGCTCTTTCTTACTACCCTGTATATGGCTAAGCATTACCTTTCTATTACCCTTCTAGGGGTAAAAAATGAGGATGCACTTAATGATGCGCGTAAAACCATTTACAAGACAGTTATATATCTTGAAGAAGTGGTTAGCAATTATATAGATGCTCCTTTTTCAGATTATGAAGATAAAATTGCAGAAATTCGTAATCTTCCACAGTCAAAAAGATATTATCTTATTCGAAAAATAGGTCTTTCTATTCGGCTTGTTATGGATGCTTATGGAGACAATACTAAATGGCGTTGGACCTTTGTTGAACTAGAGGCTCGATTTGCCGCGGTAGCAAAAAATATTTTAGATCTTAAAACAGCTTCAAAAGACGGTCTCGATCCTCATTCACCAGATTATGATGATACCGTTTATCATTTGCGATTGGTGAAAAAGCTTTTCCAGCAATCGGCGGATCGGTATCGAGAGA
>DUOS01000216.1 GCA_012838745.1 Treponema sp.
GCAATTCTGCTTCTTCGTGCATTTTACTGAGTGCAATCTGTCATTCGAGATCACCTATGGATCTTTTTTCTCTATTACCCTATCAACCTACTTCACTATATAACTTCTCAATCTGTGTTCATCTGTGGTTTCTGTGGTTTCTTTTATTGGTATAGACTTCGTTAAGCAGTTTAGTTACCGTGTCTATTTCTCTATAAAGCTACTCCGTAATTTTGGTGTTTATTGCTTTGAAGGATAATTTTTGGCAACTTTGGGCTACTAGAGAAATGTTATACAAATCCTCTGTAAAATTGATTTATGAGTCAGGTGGAATTGACAAAAGGCAAGGTTCGGGTGCTGATCGAAGACATGGAATCTGAACAAATAGAGCGTACCATATCAAAGAATGATACTGATAAGTTTGCTCAGGTGATTTGTGCCTTTTCAAATGATGTAAGCAAAACATCAAGAAATGGATATTTGTTAATAGGGGTGCATGACAACGGGAGACTATCAGGACTTAAGGCTACTGATAAGTTGTTACAATCATTAGGAGGTTTGCGCTCCGATGGGAATATATTGCCACAACCCATAATGTCCACACAATCTTTTTCTTTTTTAGAGGGTGATGTAATTGTATTGGAAATTCAGCCTTCACCTTTTCCTCCAGTAAGATATAGAGGTCGAACTTGGATTCGAGTTGGACCGCGTAAAGCCGTAGCTAGTGAAATGGAAGAACGGCTTTTGATAGAAAAGAGGACTGCAAATATCAGTACATTTGATATTCGCCCATCATTGGGTAACGGTATTGATATAATAAAAACAAAGATTTTTACTGAAAATTATCTGCCTAATGCTATTGATAAAGAAATTTTAGCCAAAGATTATAGGAGTGTGGAAGAAAAACTGGCTAGTTTACGCTTTTATAGCTCTAATTATGCAAGTATAACAAATGCAGGAGTGTTGCTCTTTGGAAAAGAAGTGGAGCGGTATATACCAGGTGCATATATTCAGTACGTTAAGTTTAACGGGGATAACACGGCTGGTGAGATTCTTAATGAGAAAAAATTCACAGGAAACCTGTTTGATATTTTACAAGAACTGGATACTTTTATTGAGTTTGTTATTATAAAGCAAAAGCCTGTTGCTGTATCTGTGTTGAAAGAGAGCAGGCAATTAGATTATCCTAAGTGGGCACTAAGGGAGTTGCTAATGAATGCCATTATGCATCGCGACTATGAGTCGAATGCACCTGTGAAATTCTATCAGTATTCTGGGCGTATAGAGATAATAAATCCAGGAGGATTGTATGGAAACGCCCGGCCTGAAAATTTTCCAGATGTGAATGATTACCGTAATCCTGTGGTTGCTGAAGCAATGAAAGTAATGGGATATGTAAACAGATTTAATAGGGGAATTGCGAGAGTAAAGGTTGAACTGGAAGATAATGGAAATCCAGCACCTGTTTTTGATTATGAACGGATAGGTGTATTTGGTGTAGTAGTTTATTCGGCTAATAATAAAGAAAATGAAAAGAAAATAGACAAAGAACAAATTAGAAAAACTAGGGAGAAAACTAGGGAGAAAACTAGGGAGAAAACTAGGGAGAAAATTTTACGATTAATTGCAAAAGACTCTAAGGTTACCATCTCTGAGTTGGCAATAAAAGTTGGGATAACAGAAAAAGGAATAGAATATCAGTTAAAAAGGTTGAACGAAGATAACATCCTTAAACGAGTGGGACCTGCAAATGGGGGGTTTTGGGAAATTCAAGAAATGGGGTTAGGTGAAACTCAATAATAGTCAGTGTGTGGTTATAACAGTTTTATAGAGACTGTTATAACGTTCTTGGGGCTTTGGCAAGCTCAGCCACCGTGTCTGTTCATCTAATACTCTCCTTATTTTAATTCGTGTTAATTCGGTGACTTTTCCTCCGTTTATAGAATTAGCGCAATTTTCTTAACGAAAAAGCGTCTGATTTTTTTCACGTCTTTTTCCTGAGGCGATGCAACTTCGTGGATTTTATTTCAGCATTAGGTTTTGGGCGTAATTTTGGGTTTTTCTTTTACCCCTAAATCCCCTCAAGGGGACTTTGAAGAGCTTCGCAATTCGCTTTTACACCCTTAAATTCGATGGAGTTTCTTTTAGCTCCCTATACGAGGGGGGGTGGGGTACAACAAAAGTATCGCTTGTATAAATCTGTGTGATCTGTGGTTCCTTTTATGTTTTGGGCTTCTACAAGTGCTGCTACCATATCTATTCCCCTAACTGCCTTTCCCCTTTTTTATTTCGCGTTAATTCGCGTAATTGACTCCGTCGATCTTCGATTCGTGGTTTCTCTTTTGTTTTTAATCTGTGTTCATCTGTGGTTTCTGTGGATCTCTCTTACGTTTTGCAATATGAAGTTGAACCCCTATCGGGGC
>DUOS01000032.1 GCA_012838745.1 Treponema sp.
GTGCGCGGAGAAGAAGTTGTGCGTAAAATCCGTGTTTCTTTGGAAGAGCCAAAAGCTGCGGTAATAACGCCATCGTTTGAGAAAACTAATCATAAAGAAATAGATATAGTTGGAGTTGCATCGGATAAAAACGGTATTGCCCGCGTTGAGGTTTCTTTAGATAATGGAAACTCTTTTAATCTCGCGGAAGGCACAGAATCTTGGAAGTACCGATTTGATACCCGGGTTATACAAGACGGAACTCATGTTGTCTTTATTCGAGTATTTGATAAGTATGAAACCGTTGGGTTATATTCGAGTTTGGTAAATATTGATAATACGCCTCCTTCAATCCGGCTCGAATTACCAGTTGATGGAAGCCGAACCGGTGAAACTCTGTTTGTTTCTGGTCAAACTATGGATAACATAAAACTGGAAGAAGTTCGTGGGAAAATTAGCAATATAAATCCTTCTCAGCCGGCAATACCTGCAGCGCTTAGGGATATCCCTTTTGATAATGAACTAATAATTACCCGTGGCCTTAACATTACCTCTTTACCAGAAGGTTTTTATAACATGGAGGTGCGTGGCTACGATAGAGCGGGAAACATTACTCGTGTTTCTCGTAACTTTGAAGTCTACCGTGGAGTTGATCGTAATCGAATAGAGTTCCTATACCCCATGAACGGCGAAAAAGTTCAGGGAATGTTCAATATTTACGGGCGTGTAATATCAGAAGATCCAGTAGAGAATCTGATTATGTACATTGATGGTGAGAGCGTTGATACCACTCAGCCGAGTCGTTCCGATTATTTCGAATTCACAATAACCCCTGAAATGATGGTCGAGGGAGAACATAAAATTAATGTGCAAGCCTTGGTTAAGGGCGATAAAATTATTCGCTCAGAAGATCATACCGTTATCTATACTCCGAATGGCCCCTGGGTCACTATAGATAATTTGATTATGGGAGATTTTGCCGTTGATCGCCCATGGCTTACGGGATCTGCAGGATATGCTTTTACTGAAGAAGAGGTATTATCACTTAAATCTAAAGATATCTCCAAGGATGAAAAGAAAAAACTTCAGAAAAAAACCTTGCAAAAGGTTGAAATTAGTTTTGATAATGGTAAAACCTTCCAAAAAACCGAGTCTGGAAAAAAATGGCGATATCGTTTAGAAACCGGCGACTTGCGTGAAGGATATCACTTTATGCTCGTGCGGGCGAAAATGGAAACGGGAGAAGTTGCCGTAACACGGACAATTATTCAAATTGACAAGACTGCGCCGACCATTCGCCTTATTTCTCCTGGCGAGGGCGGAAGGTATAATAATGAACTTGTGTTCTCGGGCTTGAGTAGTGATGATATTGAGCTTGATTCGGTAATGCTTTCTTTGCGTCCAGGAGATAAATCTCGATATGCGATTCCTTCCTTTATACAGGGCTTGTACCTCGATTGGCATTTCTGGGGGGCAACCTTGTATGATATAGGTATAGGTCTTACTTTCTTTGACGATAACGTCAAACTGCAATTACAGTTTGGTCAGTTTACTGCCGAACAGCGAGCAGTGTTTACTGGATCCAATATGCGTTATGGCGGTAATGTGTTTGGCTTAAAGCTTCTTGCTAACCTATTGTATCTACCCTTAGACTTCTTCTTTGGGCCGGATTTTTCGTGGCTTTCGGCAACGGCAGCAATTGGTGCTAACTTCTCGGTTTTCACAGAAACTCAAAGTGGCCAGCCGCAAATACTTTCCGCAATACTTCTCCAGCTTGAGTTCCCGCGGGTAACACTTGCTAAGCGAAAAACGTTTAGAACATTCTCTTTGTATACCGAAGGCCA
>DUOS01000033.1 GCA_012838745.1 Treponema sp.
GGAATCTTCATCGTCTTCTTGAGCATCCACGTTTTCATCTTTAATAGATGTTTCTTCTATTTTAAATTTAACTGTGTCGGGTATATCTTTTGGAAGTAGCACATCTTCAGGAACTACATCAAGCCATGAAAGTATTCGAGAACCGCGCGTGTAAAATAATTGATACATAGAAAGCATCGCAGGTGAAGTCATTCGAAGTACAAGAGGGTATAAACCAGAACATACCGTATCAATAATATAATACCACTCCTTCACCGCACTTCCGGCAAATTGTTTGAGTGCAACGGGATCAGCAGGTATCATTTTTTTGATTATATACATGTAAATAGCTCGATATATCTTAGCAACTCCCTCTCCGTTCAAATAATACACCTTGATAAGTGGAGTAAATAGCATTCTAATAAAAGGAATAAGACTGACGACGGTTACCTGCTGTGGATCTCTTTGGAGATGCAGGAGCTCCGAACTAATTGCACGAAGGTTTATCTCACTAACGACAGAAAGAACGCGGGCACCTGCAGGCAATGATTCGCCAAGACCTTCTAGAAACGTTTCTGGGTCTCGAAACGGCAGCATTTTTTTAGTTGAGGCGACGCATTGTTGAATATGCCCCATATAGTCGTTCAAGGTATACATGACGAATTCTTGACTTACCCGATCACTTTTTTCTAAACGAAAGAACCCATTTGGTTGTTTTATATGATATCGCCGATCTGTCATGAGCTGATTCATCTCTTGCAGAACCTTGTCTGGTACCTCTGGCAGTGTTGTTGGGTCAAGTTTTTGTTCTTCGGGCATATATCATCCTTAAATTCTAAGCAGTATTTTTTTTCCTATTCCTGGATATCCTCGCAAGACAATTCGCTGCCCGTCTCCAGCCAGCAAAACGCCTCTATAGGTTCCATATACTGTGTGATAATCAGTACGCACCACAAAGGCGCTTAGTTTCCGTGCTGAATCCGAAAGCGGCCTGAATACTAAATCCACCATGCTTTCTGTATCCTGGATTATCCATTCACCATTAATTCCATACGGTCGAGTAATTTTAACTGGCGGCAGAGGAAATGCCTTTCCGTCGATAAAAAGGACGTTGTCATTATACTGATGATCTTCGCGAGTAACCGAGTTACCAAGTTGAAAGGCAAGAATTTTTCCCTCGTGTCGTCCCAAGCCAATCATTTGACTCATTTTGGTCCTGAGCGAAAAATAAGCCTTGCGAATATCAAAAAAACCAACGCCACCCGCGCGGGTTATATGATGGTCGTCGTACCCAGTACCCAACCATCCATGTAAGACAGAAACAGCTTGATAGGAAGCCTGACAACGCCTCCGCACATGATATGGCAGGAGAGACGAAAGATCTGCGGAACCTTCTGCCGAAAGGTCCATTTCAAAGCGTCCTTCACAGGGAGGCCGGGCGGCAGACCCCACAAAATCAAAATCAGCATGAATAATCTTTCGCTGAAGCCTCGTATGTATTCGCGAATAACGATTGGGAGAACGACTCGCAGTTACATTATTTGACAAGTCTTTAGGAAAGTTAAGAAATCCGGGTGGAATAATCCGACGATATGCAATTCTATGGTGCGTTTTTCGATTCCAAAGTGTTGTTTCCATAAATGAAAAATACCCTGCATCGAAAAACTCTATTTCACCAATATTTCGCGAATCACAAAATAAAAATCGCATTACCCCCATAATACGTACATTGGTAATAAATTCAGGAAAGGGTAAATTACCAAAAGGCCGCTTCATTCCGCGTATATCAAATTTTCCGAATGGCCCAGAAAACGAACCAAAATCCGGAACGCCGGAGACGACGGGCCTTTCTGGGGCGGGAGTTATCTCTCTTGTATACAAAAAACACCTCGTACAGATAATTATAACACCATTTACGCTTGCGGAACAGCACCAATCATCGTATCCTTTTTTGCATGAGTATTTTATTGTATTCCCTCGGGGCGGCCGAAGAAGTTACCGGCTCAAAACATGTTATCGAAGTTGATGGTCGTGCAATTCTTATTGATTGCGGTGCCTTTCAAGGGCGCCGAGCCGAAGCAGACAAAAAAAACAGAGAGTTTGCCGTCCCTATAAAAAAGCTTGAAGCAGTTGTGCTTACCCATGCACATTACGACCATAGCGGTTTGCTGCCACTTTTGGCTATAAATGGATATAACGGTAATATTTATTCAACACCGGCAACACGAGATCTCGCTAACTTGATCATGATGGATTCAGCCCGCATTCAAGCCCGCGACGCAGAATATTTAAGGAAACAGGCAGCTCGGCGGGGACAAACATTTGATTGGAAACCTCTTTTTTGTGAAAAAGATGCTGTTAACACAGCAAATCAATTTATAACGATTTCTTATAATCGTCCAATGTTTATTGCAGAAGGCGTCAATCTAGAATTTTTTGACGCTGGCCATATTCTTGGATCAGCAATGGCAGTAATTACCGTTACCGACTCAGAAAACCATACTGTTCGCATTGCATATACCGGTGATCTTGGCCGTAAAGGCAAAGCGATTATTCGCGATCCCGATATATTACCACCAGTTGACTATATTATTCTTGAAAGCACATACGGTGATAGATTACATGAAAGTACAGACGATGCGATGCAAAAACTTGCGGAAGTTGCGCTTAAAGCCGTTAAATCAAATGGAAAAATTATTATTCCTGCTTTTGCCGTTGAACGCACACAAGAGCTCATTTATTATTTTCACCAGCTTGTAGATCAAAAACTAATTCCTCAAATTCCTATTTTTGTTGACTCCCCCATGGCCGTCAATGCAACAGGTATTTTCCAACTACACCCAGAATGCTATGACGAAGCTACACATGAAGCCTTTCTAAAACATCACAAAAACCCCTTTGGATTTAACGAACTGCGCTTAGTTACTAGTGTCGAAGAATCCAAGTCTCTCAATGAGATGGACGGTCCAATGATTATTATCAGCGCCGATGGTATGTGTGAGGCAGGACGCATCTTGCACCACCTTGCAAACAACATAGGCGACGCGCAAAACCAGCTTTTGATTGTTGGGTTTATGGCAGAACATACCCTAGGCCGACGCTTGCAAGAACGCGAACTAGAGGTAAAAATCATGGGAGAATGGCACATTGTACGCGCAGAAACTACACAGATTAATGCCTTCAGTGCCCATGCCGACTACAACGAAATGACTACATGGCTAAATGAAACGGATACATCAGAATTAAAGAAAATTTATCTAGTTCATGGAGAGTCAAACGTTCAGGTTGTTTTCAAAGACCACCTTGAAAACTCAGGCTATCCCAATGTGCATATCGTAAAATACGGGGAGATATACGAAGTATGAGAATTGTTACCGGCTTTCACGCCATAGAAGAAGAACTCAAAACCTTTATTGGATCAGTTTCGCCTGCCGGATATCGCATCCTATACTCAAAACCAGGCCCGCGAGTAAAAAAAATTCTGCAAACTGCTAAGGATCTTTCAATTCCTGCTGCAGCCGTTGATATAAAGGAACTTGATAAAACTGCTTCATCACTTCCAGAAACAGCTCGCGACCATCGTGGAGTTCTATTAATCATGGAAAACGCGGATGCCATCGCTCCTCTTAATTTCGCAGATTGTTTAGCGGTACTTTCAGTACAGGAAAAAGCACTTGTAGTCATTTTAGATTCTATTACTGACCCTCACAATGTTGGAGCCATAATCAGAAGTGCAGATCAGTTTGGCGTAGATCTAGTAATTCTGCCCGATCATAGAGCTGCATCTGACTCAGAAGTAATTGCTCGAACAAGTGCTGGTGCTGCGTCTTGGGTTCCTACGGTTAGAGTTCCAAACCTTGTCCGGGTTGCAGAACAACTTAAAAAGGCTGGTTTTTGGGTCTATGGGGCAGACTCAGATGGAACGCCTGCTTCACAAATTGCGCTTCCAGAAAAAGCAGCGCTAATACTAGGAAGCGAAGGATCAGGTATTTCCCACCTTCTCAAGCATACGTGTGATGCTATTGTTTCAATACCAACACAGGGAAAGCTGGATAGTCTAAATGTTTCGGTAGCAGCGGGCATTCTTTTATACGAAGTTCGTCGATAAACAACTCATCTTGCAACCTTTTTCTTACTATTTCGTCTATAAAAGAAAGGAAGTTAAATTTATGCACAAATTACCAAAACCTTATCACCTTGGAGAAGAAATAGCCAATGCAATAACACATGGCCTCGGAGTCTTTCTTGCTATTGCTGGACTAGCGGCTCTTATTGCCCGCGCCGTTCTCCTTGCACCAGCAGGACAAACACAATATTACATTATTGCATTCAGTATTTTTGGCTTTTCCATGATTTTTCTCTATCTGATGAGCACCCTATATCATTCGTTACTCTTAACGAAGGCCTATCCCGTTTTCGAACGTCTGGATCACACCGCCATCTATGTATTAATCGCCGGTACCTACACAGCATATTGCCTAACTATTTTAAGAGGAACGGTCGGTTGGCAAGTTTTTACCCTTATTTGGGGTCTTGCAGTTGTAGGGATTGTGTTTTATGCCATTTTCGGAAGTCGCCTACGGGTAGTTTCTCTCTTCACATATATTTTAATGGGCTGGATTATTGTTTTCTTTGGTAAGTCAATTCGAGCCGAAGTTCCCTATATCAGCTGGGCGTTTCTCATTGCAGGAGGGCTCGCCTATACATCCGGAGCCACTGTGTACGCAATGAAGAAGGTTCGGTGGACACACCCTATCTGGCATCTTTTTGTTCTAGCAGGAACAATCCTCCACTTTTTCTCCATCTGGTTTATTCTCTAAGATTAAACTTCTTATTGCCACTTGCACGCTGTTACGGATATACTCCTCACATGGAAACAATGAATAGAACGGCAACCTGCGGAGCACTCCGCGCAACGGACGATGGTAAAACAGTTATTTTGAATGGTTGGGTACACCGTAAACGCGATCATGGAGGCATCTCCTTCATAAACCTACGAGACCGATACGGCCTCACCCAGGTTGTCGTGGATTCCGATGCACGAGCTGAACTTGCTGAAATCACAACAGAACTGCGTATGGAGTTCTGTATTGCAGTAGAAGGAACCGTACGCACTCGCCCCGATTCTATGAAAAACCCTGATATGCCTACTGGCGAGGTGGAAGTAGTTGCTATCTCTATCAAAATTCTTTCACGGTCAGAAGTACCACCATTCACAATTGACGAAAAAACTAATGCAAGCGAAGAACTCCGCCTCAAATACCGGTATCTAGACCTTCGTTCACAATCCATGCAGCAGCATATTGCACTACGATCTCAAGTCGCATTTTCTATTCGTGACTTTCTCGTTAAACGTGACTTTTTAGAAATTGAAACACCTACTTTTATTAAATCTACTCCGGAGGGAGCCCGCGACTATTTAGTCCCTTCTCGTTTGTATCCCGGTCAATTTTATGCACTGCCACAATCCCCTCAGCTGTACAAACAAATCCTCATGGTTGCTGGGTTTGACCGGTATTTTCAAATAGCGCGCTGTTATCGTGATGAAGATGCTCGCGGCGACCGACAGCCTGAATTTACGCAAGTTGATATAGAAATGAGTTTTGTCTCTCGAGATGAAGTTCTTACTCTTATAGAAGGAATGATGGGTCAGGTTTTCAAAGAAACAATGAAAATTGATCTTCCTACAACATTCCGCCGCATTTCTTGGGAAGACGCATTAAATCTTTACGGAACAGACAAACCAGACCTCCGCTTTGATTTAGAGATGCAAGACGGAGCCTTTCTAGCAGACCTCGGAACATTTCAAGCATTTAAAGATGCTCTTTCTGCAGGAGGATCTATTAAGGCCCTCGTTGTTCCCGGCGCCGCTGCTACAACTAGCCGCAAAAATATAGATGCTCTAGAAGCCGCTGCAAAAATATACAAGGCTCGCGGCCTCGCTTGGATGAAAGTTTCTTCAACCGACACAGATGCTCCAGTACTAGAAGGTGGTATTTCAAAGTTCTTTGACGGTATGGCTACACAAGTATGCGATACCCTTGGCGCAAAAGCAGGCGATCTCCTGCTTTTTGTTGCCGACACACGCCACAAAATAGCCTGTAGTTCCTTAGGCGCAGTCCGGAGCAAACTTGGCAAAGATCTAGGCCTATGCGAGAAAGGCACCTTTGCTTTTGCATGGATAATTGATTTCCCCATGTTCGAATGGGACGAAGAAAATGAAAAATGGGAAACAGCCCACCATATGTTCACGTGGCCTCAAGACAAGTATCATGCCACTCTTGAATCAGATCCAGGAAGCGTGAAAGGGGAACTCTACGACTTAGTCCTCAATGGCTATGAACTTGCATCAGGATCAATCCGTATCCATGACCCTGATCTTCAAAATCGTATCTTCAAAATTGTGGGATTCTCTGAAGAAGAAGCTAAAGAAAAGTTTGGGTTCCTCACTGAAGCATTCAAATACGGCGCTCCTCCCCATGGAGGAATTGCTCCTGGCTTAGATCGCTTAGTTATGCTCATGGCGGGAGAAACATCTATCAAAGAAGTAATTGCCTTCCCAAAAAACAGTTTTGCTCAGAGCTTGATGGATAGTTGCCCATCCAATATTGATCCAGCTCAACTTGCAGAATTGCATTTGAAGATTGTAAAGGACTAAGAGTTCCTTAATACTGAAGTATATGAAAAAACAGGCGGAGAAAAACAGTCTCAGATGAATCAATTAAAATCAAAGTTTTTACTGTTCTTTATTTTATTGTTTGTAGCTTATTTACTGGCTGGATGCACTCAAGCTCCGCAAGCTCATACAGAGTTTGTTTTTGGAACCGTTTGCTCAATCAATCTTTTTAAACAAGGTTCCGATGAACGTTATCAAGCGCTTTTTATGCGCTTACGTGAACTTGATGCAATTTTGAGTGCCAATAGAGATGACAGTACTATTGCTAAAATTAATGCGGCCGCAGGAATTACTCCTGTTTATGCAGAAAAAGAAATTCTCGATATACTGGGACCCGCTCTAGAATTTGCAGAAAAAAGTGGAGGTCGTTTTAATCCGGCAATCGGGCCCCTCGTTCGTCTGTGGAATATTGGAAATGAGGGGGCGACTGTACCAAAAAAAAGCGAAATAACCAACGCACTAAAGATAATTGACTGGCGATCTATTCATATTGACCATGATTTGAACACTGTTTTTTTGGAAAAAGTAGGAATGCGTCTTGATTTGGGAGCTATCGCTAAAGGCTACGCAGCCAACGAAGCCGCAAAAATGATTCACAATTGGGGCCTTCAACGTGGGATAATCGACCTCGGTGGAAATATTCTTGTAATAGGAAGTAAAGAACCGGGAAAGCCTTGGCATATTGGCATCAGAAATCCGGAAATCTCCGGAGGAAACTCAATTGTAAGCCTTCATGTTAGTAATATTTCTGTAGTTACCTCTGGAGTAAACGAACGATTTTTTATTGAAGGGGATAAACAGTATCATCATATTCTGGATCCGAAAACCGGTTACCCCGCAGAAAACGAACTCCTTTCGGTAAGTGTGCTTTCTGCAGACTCAATGGTAGCAGATGCGCTTTCTACAACTCTTTTTTTGCTCGGAACTAAAAAATCAATGAGCTTCCTCGCTGAGTTTCCCGGCGTAGATGCTATTTTTATAGATAAAGCCCATGCAGTTCGCGTAACGAAAGGCTTACAGGGCTCTATTCAAATCCTTGATCCGTCATTCCACCAAAATTATTAGACGATTACAACAGAATTATCGCAATTACCAAAAGTAGATTGCGTATACCGATCGGCTGCCCAATCATTTTCCCAGCGTTCATCATCCATTAAATAACGAAATTCATATTCACTTCCCTGCTTTAGGGTAATTGTAATAGAAAACAATCCGTCCTTGTCTAAAGAAAGAAGGTGTGTACCGCTTTCCCAATTATTAAAATCACCTACCAAGGCTACTTTACTTACGCCATTAGATGCTTCAACCGGTAAAACAAATGTTACCTTGCAGGTCTTTCCTTTCTTTGGATATGCCTTGTAGAGTGCCATTCATCCAACTCCTTATAGTTATTATTTATAGTTTCTTGTATAATAAATGTTAATACTATATTTGTTACATTGCAAGGGAGCGCCCCATGAATTCAAATCGACATCTTTTTACTTCGGAATCTGTTGGAGAGGGTCATCCCGACAAACTTTGCGACCAAATATCTGATGCAATTCTTGATGCCTGTCTCAAAGACGACCCAACAAGTCATGTGGCTTGTGAAACATTCGCATCAACCGCCCTTGTTCTTGTAGGTGGAGAAATAACAACAAACACCTATGTTGATGTTCAGCATGTTGCCCGGACTATTGCCCGAGACATTGGATATACAAATGCAGATTACGGTCTCGATTGTGATTCAATGGCAGTATTAGACATGATTCATTCTCAGTCACCAGACATTAATCAGGGAGTTGTGGGTTCAGGATTAGATGAGTTTAAGGGACAACAGGGAGCAGGAGATCAAGGAATGATGTTTGGGTTTGCCTGTACTGAAACTCCTGAACTCATGCCTGCTCCTATTATGTATGCTCATGCCTTGCTTCGCCGTGCAACCGAACTTCGTAAGTCAAAACAAATTCCTTGGCTCCGCCCCGATTCAAAAAGCCAAGTAACAGTTGAATATGACGGGCACCGTCCACTTCGTATTGATTCTGTTGTAATTTCCCACCAGCACGACCCAGACATAACGCATGAAATAATACGCGAGACACTGATCAACGAAGTCGTTATCCCAGAACTAGAACAAACCGGATTGTTGGATCAAAAGACACGGTTTTTTATTAATCCTACCGGACGTTTTGTTGTAGGCGGCCCTTTTGCCGACACAGGCCTGACAGGGCGAAAAATTATTGTGGACACCTATGGTGGTACCGGTCGCCATGGTGGAGGTGCATTTTCTGGAAAGGATCCTTCTAAGGTAGATCGCTCGGCAGCCTACATGGCTCGATATGTAGCAAAAAACATCGTCGCTGCAGAGTTAGCAGATCGTTGTGAAATTCAGCTTGCATATGCAATTGGAGTTCCTTTTCCTGTTTCAATTATGATAGACACCTTTGGCACAGCAAAAGTTGAAGAA
>DUOS01000034.1 GCA_012838745.1 Treponema sp.
AGACGCCCCACAAAAACCTTTTATTTGGGTTCAATCGTTAGAGAAAGAGGATTTAGCGTTTTTGACTATTGATCCTTTTTTCTTTCGCCAGGATTATGAACTTGATATTGATGATTCTCTCTTAGCGACAATGGAGTTGGATTCTCCGTCCGATGTTATTGTTTTGACTCTAATTACTATTCCTAGTGACGGCTCTCCCATTACAGTTAACTTGCAAGGGCCCCTTATTATCAACAAAAAGAATAACCGTGCTATGCAAGTAATTCTTACAGATCCTCGTTGGCAAACAAAACACGATCTTCTTGCTGAAACATCAGTAAAGCGGGGAGTGTAATGTTAATACTTTCTAGAAAAACTAATGAGAAAATAATGATTGGTGAGGATATCTCGCTAATCATTATAGAAATACGTGGAGATCAGGTAAAAATAGGTATTGATGCGCCAAAGGCGGTAAAGGTATTTCGTGAGGAAGTATACGAAGCAATTCAAAATGAGAACCGTGCAGCGGCAGCTGGCTCAGGAGAAAACTTAGAAGACTTGTTTAAGATTATTCCTGCACAGGAGTAATTAAGGTTTCTTCTTTTGCTGAAAACTCCATGGAGCGGTCGCGCATATCTTCTTCGATATCGTCTGAGTCACGAAGTAAATTCCATATTTCGTTAAAATCATGTTGAATAGTTAAAAAAACTTTTACCAGCGCGGGATCAAATTGTGTTCCTGCGCCTGCAGAAATATGAGCAACGGTTTCATCGTGGGAAAACTCTTTTTTATAGGTTCGTTTCATTCTGAGGGCATCGTATACGTCCGCTATAGTGACTATACGTGCCGAGAGCGGGATCATGGTGCCTTCAAGCATAAAAGGGTATCCAGATCCGTTCCACCATTCATGATGGCTCAGTGCTATTTCTTTTGCCATGGGAACTGGATGAGAGGAAAGAATAAAGGTACCGTTAATAGTGTGCTCGCGCATTATTTCCCATTCAAGTTCACTGAGTTTTCCTGGCTTTTGAAGAATATAATCTGGTGTTCCAATCTTTCCTACATCATGCAAGGCTGCTAGAGCTGCAATGTTTTCGATAAAGTCTGGGTCAAGTTGTGAATATAACTTATTGTTATATAAGTATTCAGCCATTTTTTTGCTGTAATATCCTACACGTTCATTATGAAGTCCTGTTTCATTATCTTTGAGTTTTGCCGCTTCCATTATACCTTGAAAAGTTGCGCGGAGTTGATTGTTGTGATCTCGGGTTATATCTGAAAAATAGACTACATATCCAGAAACTTTTTCATCTTCCTCAAGAAAGGGAATAAAAGTCGTGGTTGTGTACAGTGTTGTAGTTGATGGTGTTTTATGTTTGAGAGTACCTGTCCAAGAAAACCCCGAATCATGTGATTTTATACCGGTTAGTAGCTCTCTAAGCTCGGCCTGTTCGAGGCATTTGCCAAAAACATTAAAAAAAGGTTTTGAAAAAGAATCATAATATTGGGAGAAAAGACGTATAACCGCAGGTGTTGTATGGATAATAGTGAGATCGGAGTCAAGAACCAAAATGGGTAGGTTGGGGTTGTTTGAGTTTCCAATGATGTTTTTAAGAAAAACAAATTCTTTGGATGTAGGGATTTCTTCAGTTTCATTAAGTTCTTCAAGCTCTTTCTCTATGGAATTAACTGAATCATTTAGAGGAACATGAGTATTGTTACCCATGTTTCGTTTCTGCATCGCTTTTCCTAACATACCGAGGCCCTGCATAGTCATATATGTTTTGAGTATACTGTTCTGAATCTTGCAATGCAATATGAATCATGTTTTGTGAGATTCCTTGGTTTCCATAGGGGATAAGTATATAGTCCAATGCACTAAGACTGGATTCAACGGCATTCTGGAATAAAGGTGCATCCGGTCCCGTAAGTAGTATAGAATCGTGTGTTTTAAGTATTGCAACAAGTTCATCAGGGGTACAATCAAGTTCTTCGGTAAGGGGTTTCCCTTTTTTAAAGAGTTGCGCGTAGAAGCGGGATTTTTTTGCATCAAGAATACTTACAACGGTTCCATTAGAGAATCTAAAGGGATATGCATAACATAAAAGAGTAGGAATCGGTAAGAGTGGGCAGCTTGATGCAAGCTGAATCGCTTTAGCTGTAGAATACGCTATTCGTAACCCGGTAAAAGAACCTGGACCTTCTGCACAAAGAATACGTTCTGTTTCTGTTGGTGAAAATCCAGCGTGTGCTATAGCCGTTTCTAAAACCCCAATGAGAGTTTCAGCATGTTGTATTTTATTTTCGAGGCTTACGGTACAAGTTCCTGCTGGTCCTGCTGCAGTTACAGAAAGGAGTTGGGTAACGGTGTCAATTGCAATTGTGTTCATATGACAATTTCTCCATACGGCCAGTTTTTAATAGTAATAATGCGATGATCGGTATTTTCAGGTATTTCCAGTGTGATGTGTATGGTAGACGGCGGAAGAGCTTCTTTTACCTTATCGCTCCATTCAATAATACAAATTCCAGTGCCATATAGCATTTCTTCTACACCTAGGTTTAAAAAATCTTCAACAGAGTCAAGGCGGTATACATCCATATGGTAGAGTGTGTATTTGCCGTAATATTCCGAAATGAGAGTAAATGTGGGGCTTGTTATAGGTTCTTCAATGTTTAGTGACTGGGCAATTCCCTTGGTAAATGTTGTTTTACCGGAGGCGAGTGTTCCCTCTAAGGCAAGAACGTCGCCTTGTTGTAGAAAAGTGCCAAGCATTGTGCCAATTTTTATAGTGTGTTTTGAAGATAAAGATAGAAGATTCATCTTATAAAAGTACTGTATTCAGAAAAAACGGTCAAGCTTTCAACTTAGGGGAGGGATCCCTTGCGATCCATATTAAGAATATACTCCTTGAGCGTAAGCATTAAAGGAACGAGGGGATAGTCCACAGAATCAACAAAAGTAATATGGATATCTTTTTTACCCGTTGGGGCCGTCTCTATTATAAATTCAATACCGCCTGAATGTTCTTTACCGGGCAAGTCAATATGTGCCTTTGCCGTGAACTCGCGTCGATAGTAAATAAAGTTTTCTTTTCTTGTTATATCAAAAATTTCCAATACCGTCACCGTTACGCATCTCCAAAGTTGAATATTAACGAAAAAATCCTGTTCATGGTAGCCCTAGGCATCTTAGCAAATTTAATATGAATAAGAAAACCGGTTCCATGACTTGCGTCTCCAATGCTAATAACTTTCCCCGTCATGGTGTCGGAACTTTTTCGGTCAAGTGAACATTGTATCTCTATATAGTCATTTTGGGCAGGGGGGTACTGGGTTTGCATAGAACAGCCTCCTGCAGAAATATCCAAAAGCACGCCAGAGTACTCTTTTCCTGTTGGGTAGAACTTATGTACCGTTCTTTTTCCATTAACAATATTAGCAACCTTGACCTTCTGAAATATGCATGATAGTTCAAACTCAAGTCGATCGTGCTTACGGTTTGGTAGTGCGGTAAGTGAATCTGTATGCGCTATAATCCCATATGTTTCTCGTGAACCAGATTCATAACGTATTATACGTGTAGTACATCTATATGACTGACCAGCTTCTGTGGTAAAAAAAAGACCAACCTTAGTCCTAATTGGTAAGCGGATTTCATTGTCGAATCCATCGCGGGGTATACGGCACATAAGCCCCATTGCTGTATTTTCTAGTACAACTGTAGGGTATTGTTCGTCTTGAGGCGTTATGAGTATTATTTCAATTCCGCTTTCCATGTTACGAGTTGAGCTGATTAGGGCTACTGATTTGCGATAATTGTCTATTGATTCGCGAATCCTAAATAAAATTGTTTTGCTCAATTCAGTTTCTTTTGTTGTGGGTTCTATTGATTTAAGACTTTGAAATGCTTGGGAAAAGACTTCGTCTAATATTTTTTCGTTGCGTAGTAGATACAGTGGGTTTAAAACTCGGTATTTGCTACATAATTTAGCAAAAAAATCGGCTTGGTTGTTATCAAATCCGCATAATTTTGAAACTTCATGTAGTTCTTTGCGGAAGCTTCTATTTTGGACAAAAACTGCACTCGGTCGTATGGAACTTTGTTTGCGTATTTTTGACCCGCTTTTTTTAGCTTCATTATACTTATTTGCACCAACAATCACTGCAATAACTAGTGCAAATGCAAGGATAAAGAACATATAGCGTATATCAAAACTGGTGTTATAGGGGATTACTTGGGCTAAACCTAAAAAAATCATGGGACCCTCCGTTTTTTACACTGTTGATAGAACTATTGCGAGCTCTTTTACCTTTGGTGCTAGTTCATATTCTGAAATATCGCCTATTAATACAGTATCATTGCTTTTCATCGCTTCCACAAGCTCCCCGAGAAGCGGGGTAAGTTCAGCGGGATATTGTTCTAAGGGAATACCGTCTATCTGAGCCGTCGAAATATCTTTGTCCGTAATTGTTTTTACAAGAGGCAAACTTTGGCATAAAGATTCAAAATCTTGTGCAAATCCATGAATAATTTCCAATACACGCGGGTCATCTCCAGTTTGAAGTAATACTGGTATTTCAGTAAGTGCTGTTACTTGTGCGGCCATGCGCTCTCCAATACGATGGAGTACAGCAATTATATCATCACCATTCATGGTTTTAAGTTCAATCGTGGAAATATCGTCTGGAGACTTACTAAAGAGTACATCTAAATTCGCTGGAGAAACTATTTCACCGTCTACAGCAATACTCGTAATAGTCATACTGTTCTTTTCACATTCACTTTCAAGCGAGCCCAATACTTGGCCCAAGGTTGTTTCTTCGTCTAATTTGTATGTAATAGAATTGCCGTTGATGCTGATTTCCATAGATGTCTCCTGTTTATTTCGGGCTATTTTGACGGTTAAAGTTTGTTATTGCATCGGACTGTTGTTCAAGGCCACGAAGAGCCCCTTCCATTTGGCCGTATTTTCTTCGCAAGTCAGATTCTTTTTGTTCTAGCTTTTGATCAAGCTGTGTAATTCTACGTTCTGTAGAGGTGATTCTCGTAGAGAGACCGGAAGTTCGAGTAGAAAAGATGCCGCCCGTTTGTACATACGGCCCTATTTGGGAATCGATGGCGTGTCCTATTCCACTGTCAATTACTAAGTCCTTATCAGTATCATAACCGAAAAGTGCTTTTATTGCTGGCATGGAAGATGAAAGGGCTGCATCAAGTTTCTTTTCATCGATTTCAAGATAACCACGCAATCGTGAGGATTCTATTCCGCCTCCAGCTGTAGACTTTGTGGAAACGCCTATATTTGTAAGATTGACAATTTTTGATTGATCTGTTGTGGGATACATATTTGTTATTATTCGCTGCAGGGAGGACTTAATTCCGTTTAGAGTGGTATCCCCAAGGAACATTCCTAGTTTTTTTTCTGCAGTAGTTCTTTCATCTTCTGAAAAATATTGAAGTTCAGTAATTAATTCTGGTTTATTTTGGGTTAGAATATTAATTTCTGCTAGTACACGGTTATAGTGAGCAACAAAGGCAATTATTTCGTTTTTAGCGGTTTCTGTATCTGGTTTTATTGTGAGTGTTTCTTGTTTATCTGTTGGTTCATGAATCTCAAGGGTAATTCCTGGCACAAGGTCATCTATTGAATTGGTTGGTCGTGTTATGGAGATTCCTTCGTAAGTGATTTGTGCGTCTTGAGCAATTGAAACAGGATTTACTGGAACATACTCACCAGCAACACGCGGGTCTACTATAGTAACGGATTCTACAGTAACAGTACGGTTGGTATTTTTGTTCTGAATTAAGAGTGCATTTACATCTCCGTATTCGGCAAGTGGAATTCGAAAAGTAAGAGATTCTCCGGTACTATTTATTTCTGGAAGAGGGAGGGCAACACCTCTCACTGAGCGAAGAGCAAGTACTGAATTGTTAATCACTGGGGTTTGGTTTGCCGGTTCTGTACTTTCTGCAAGATTTGTTTCAGACGGAATGTTTTCTATAGTGATACCGCCATATTGAATCGAACCGGGTTTACCTAAATCTGGTCCGTTAGCATTGTTGTGCTCTGAAGCAGTTTGGGTACCTTCTTTAATTGAAACAGTATATTCAAGAACGAGAGCGTCAAGAGATCGAGCTGTTCTTGAAAAATCTATAATATTATTACCCTTGGGAGATGTACTTAGATTGTTTGGAGTAACGCCAATAGCTGCTTGATCATTTTTCTTTATTATTCCGTTATCAATAGCAAAGGTACGTGCCGCATCAGAAAAGCCCAAGCGTTCTTGAGCTCCCGTTTTTAATGATTCAAGCAAGAGAGAGCGGGTATTAGGGGTAATTTGAATGACGGTAGCGCGGAGCATGGATGTTCCACGGCGGTTTATCGCTTCAACAAAACTGTTAAACGTACCGCCTTTCCAAGAAAAATCGATAGAATTTTCACCAACAGAGAATACATATTTTCCAGCCGGAATTTTAGTTTCTTTTGGAATCTCCGCGGATAAAAAGCTGTCTGATTGTGCTGTTTGTGTAACTGCAACACGAAACGATTGATCTAACGCTTCGCGTGACGCAATAGCGGTAACTGCTCGTTCATTGGTCGAGTCTGCAAGCTTTTCGCTGAAGGGGTTGTTATATGAAAAAAGTTTCCGTGCAGTATCCCGAAGGGTAGTTGAATGCTGGTTTATTTCTCTCCAAGCCGTTTGTTCATCGCGGTACTTGGTTAATTCAGTATCAGCGCGTTCCCGTGGAATTCGCTCGATCTTCATTAATCCTTCTATGAGTTGGTCTGTTTTGTACTTACTCTGCGTTACGCCAGGAATACTGATGTCAGACAAGTAATCACCTCTCTATCCGCCTGTCCGAGGTGTTAGAAGTACGGCAGCTGAATACTGCTATATTGACTCATCAAAGAGAAGACCCAAGGTTTCCTTGATTCTAATCTGGAGCTTCTGTATTTCGGCTGACGGGATTTCTCTGATAGTCCTATCGGTAGTAGAATCGATTACCTTAACGATAACCTGATCCAGTTCCTTACTCACCCGGAATTGCAGTTTTCGGTCAAACATATCAGAAATTCTCTGTATTTGCTCTACCATGCGGGCAACATCTTCTTGTGCTAGTTGCGCTTGTTTTAAGGTTTCATCGGGCCTTGTTGTCTGCTTTGCGACAGGTGTATTTCTTTGTGTTGTATTGGCAGAACCTTCAAGACGGCGATCCATTGCCGTAATTTGCTGTCCGACGCTACTAAGTTCGATACTCATCGGCAACCTCCTTGAAAGAAATCATCTGTATCATCCGTGACACAGAGCCGTTGTAATTATTCGTTACATCGGTAGTATTTTAACCGGCTACTGCCGGGGGTTTTTGAGGGAAGAAGAAGGGCGCATCTTCTTCTTCCGGAAACTGTAAGCTAAGAGATGACGTCCAGAAGTCTCTTAGTTTATCTAAGTAATCGCGTTTACTGCTATTGTAGCAATCTTAAGACTGACTGTGGTTGTGTATTTGCTTGTGCGATCATTGCATTGCCTGCCTGGCTAAGAATCTGGTTTTTAGTAAACTTGACCATTTCCTGTGCCATATCGGCGTCACGTATACGTGATTCCGCTGCTTGCAAGTTCTCAGAAGCAATAGTGATTCCCTTATAAGCCATTTCAAACCGGTTCTGGTAGGCACCGAGATCGGCACGCTGTTTGGACACGGTTTTCAACGCTGAGTCAAGGGATGCGATAGCCATATTTGCGCCGTCAACAGATGATAGTGAAATCATAGAATCTTCCGTTCCCTGGTTTCCGGTAATACCAAGAGCCTGAGAGGTCATGGTTCCTATAAAGATCTTTTCATTTTGGTCGACGTTAGCGCCGACATGAAGCTGCATGGGTCCCATTGCAGAATCTCTTGCAAACCGTCCGGTAAGGATATTCATGCCGTTGAACTGAGCATGGCTGGCGATGCGGTTAACTTCATCAACAAGCTGTGAAACTTCAACCTGAATCTGCATCCTGTCTTCAGCGGAATAAATTCCGTTTGCGGACTGGATAGAAAGTTCACGAAGACGTTGAATAATGTCGGTCGTTTCACCAAGATACCCTTCGGTTGCCTGAATGAAAGACACGCCATTTTGAATATTTTGCCCAGCTTGGTTGAGTCCTCGAATCTGGCTCCGCATCTTTTCAGATACTGCCAATCCCGAAGCATCGTCTCCAGCACGGTTGATGCGCTGACCGCTTGAGAGCTTTTCAATACTCTGCTGCAAATCGGTTTCTACAACCCCTGTTTGCCGCTGAGCATACATAGCGCTCATGTTGTGGTTAATAACCATTTATGACCCTCCTTGAAGTCTGTTTGTTCGGCAATCCATTTGCCGAACATCCATACTGCATGTTGCCAATTCGATACAAAGACGAGAGCGCCTCCCCGAATCGAACTAGTTTTACACAGTACGGATAGTTTCGCTCTTACTCCCCAAAAGAGGGGATAAACGAAACTGTCTATACTGCGACATGCCGCCTTAAAAGCGGGTGTTTTTCAAAGATCTCGTGCTAAACAGCAAAAAAAGGGTCTCGGGGGCACAATGCCCCCAGAGGTACCCTTAAACATTATACTACGTTATCTCAGAAGAGACAATACTTGCTGGCTATTTGTATTAGCTTGAGCGAGCATTGCTGTACCCGACTGAGCAAGTACCTGGTTTTTGGTGTATTCAACCATTGCCTTGGCCATATCGGTGTCGCGAATACGTGATTCAGCAGACGCAAGGTTTTCCGCTCCGATGTCGAGACCGACTACGGCGTGAGTAAGACGATTCTGGTATGCACCAAGATCGGCTCGCTGTTTGTTGATAACCTTGAGTGCTTCATCAATAACACCGATGTTGCGATTAGAAGAATCCGCATTTTCGAGAGTCATGATGGAAGCATCGCCAACACTACGGATACCGAGGGAAGAAGCGGTCATGGTACCGATGAACACACGAACACGTTGATCCATATTAGCTCCAATATGGAACCACATTGATCCGGTGATGGTGTTTTCGCCGGATTCACGAGCGAAGCGTCCGGTAAGCATATTCATGCCGTTGAATTGGGCAGAACTTGCAATCCGGTCTACTTCTGCTACCAACTGAGAAACTTCAACCTGGATTTGCATTCGGTCTTCTGAGGAATAAATTCCGTTTGAAGACTGAACAGCCAGTTCGCGAATTCTTTGGAGAATGTCGGAAGATTCTTGAAGGTACCCTTCAGTTGCCTGTATAAAGCTGATACCGTTTGATGCGTTTTGTGAAGCCTGATTCAAACCCCGAATCTGGCTACGCATTTTTTCTGATACCGCAAGGCCCGAAGCATCATCACCAGCACGATTGATCCGCATACCGGAAGACAATTTAGAAATGTCTCCTTCGAGCGTTCTGTTGGTGACACCGAGTGTTCGTTGTGCGAACATTGCAGAGAGATTGTGGTTGATAACCATAGTATTCCTCCATGGAATAGATCTTTCCGGGCAGCATCCATGCTTTCCGGCCGGGAAAATGATGTATTGGACGAATCCAAATATCATTTTACCCGATTGTGATTAAGGTTGCCGTAACTACCAAAGCAGTCAGACAGACCTTTCCCAATTGTAGTATCGGCAAAATGAAATGAGATCTTGAGTGTTATTTTAAAGAATTTAGAATATTTTTTATTATTTTGGCAGCTTTTCCCCGATGTGAAACACAATCCTTATCTTCTGGGGATAATTCTGCCACAGTTTTACCAAATTCTGGTAAAAAGAGGATGGGGTCGTAACCAAATCCACCGGAACCTGCTCCTAGATGTGTAACAATTTCTCCCTCTAGAGTTTCTTGAGCTGAAATAAACCGATCCTTCGAAAGATACAGAACCATGTTGCAGATAAAACGTGCTCCTCGTGCCTTTTCTCCCTTAAGACGTGAAATTAGGAGTGCATTTCGTTCGGTACTGCCGAGTTCTTGGCCGTTTGTTGAACCGAAACGGGCAGAATGCACCCCAGGTTCACCGTTGAGAGCATCTACACAGAGCCCTGAGTCGTCTGCAATTACTGGTAATTTAGTTAATTCATTGAGGGTACGTGCTTTTATAAGTGCATTACCAAAAAAGGTGGATTCTGTTTCTTCGGGATCAAAATTAATACCGAGATCTGAGGGAGTCACAATAGTGTCGGGTGCAAAAATTCGTGCGAACTCTTCAGCTTTATGTTGATTCCCTGTTGCAACTAAAATTTTCATAGAGTATTAGAATACTCATGATTACGCGCGGCTGCAAGTGTTGAGTCTACGGTTCCTCTCGGTATTCCGAGGGCCAGGGCAAGAAAACGATTACTGGGAGAAGTTTGCAAACGTCTGCTTTGTTTTTTAAGGTCGCAGGCTCGTTTTAGACAATACTGGTATTCACGTCTGAGAACTTCATACCGGGTGGTTTGAGGGTCTACTTTTTCCATTTCTATAAGGTTTTTTTGAGAACGTAAATAGAAAAAATAACGCCGTTCTCGAAGTATTCTTAGACGATCACGTGAAAGCACCCATCTTTGCCGTACAGAATCAAGTTTTTTGCGTAAATATTCTTCTGACATACCCGTGCAACGGACAATGTTTTGGATATGGTGGTCATTGATATCGTATCCGGATTTACAAGCTAACAACAGCAATTGGCGTGCTTGAATCTCTTTTTGTTTTGGGCTTGAGTTTTCTTTATTTAGGGTAAAATCATCCGTTGCATTACCGTATAGATTACTATTTTCTTCTACTGTTCCATTCCATTCTCCGCAGTTTGCTTGTTCTGCCATTTCGCTGAGAATTCTGGTTTGTTCTTCTACAATATAAACACGTTGGCGCGCTTCTTTCCCATAATGTTCCCGGCAAAATGTTTTGAAAGTGAGTTTTACCGTCCAGTTAAGGTAGGTTTTCAGAGAAGCTTTCCCAGGATCAAATTGTTCTAGTATTCGAGAAAAACGCGGATACAACCAGACAATAAAGTCACTTCTGGTGTCTTCGTCTGTTATAGCAAGACGATATTTTGTAAAGTTTGTATACAAAAACTCTCCTAAAGCGCTTACCGCACGTTGAGTAGTTTCAGGATTCAACGTTTTTTTGAATTCCGATACGATTATTTCAAGATTTTCAACTGTCATGAGCATACCTCCGGTAATGGTATGCAATTTCTGTGCCAGTGTTGAATTGTATGAGATTAGAGCCAAGAGCGTTAATAAGCAGTAAAAAAAAGAAAGAGACTCTGTAAAAAGAAGCTGAATTCAAGTAAAAAACCTGAATTCAGGAATTCAAGCTTCAACTCCTGGAAACTGATCGGCAAAAGCTGCAACAAGGCGAGGAATGAGGGTTTCTATAGTGGCCGGTATGCTTAATCCTGAGGCTCGGATGTGTCCTCCTCCGCCAAAGTGTTTAGCCACTAAACTTACATCTACCCGGTGAACGGAGCGGAAGCCTACAGTGCAGTTATCAGGTGTTTCTTGTCGTACTAGTATAATTACTTCTACACCGGATATACCTTGGATGAGCTGATACAGAGAATCCGAGTCGCGTCCTTCAAGCCCAAACTGTGCGGTGTCTTCCATGGTTTCTGATGAAACTATCATTTGACCGTCGTAAAAACGTTCCATTCGGGAAAGAACTTGTGATATTAAGATGCGGGATTCAAAAGATTTTCCGCCATTCATGTGCAAAAAAGTTTCCTTGGGGCTCGCACCTTCGGAAACGAGTCGCGATGCAGAAGCAAAAGCTTGGGGAAAAGATGTGTCGAGATGCCTAAAAAAACCAGTGTCCGTACATAGACCAAAAAGTAGCAGTTCTGCTTCTTCCTTTGTGGGTTTTTCATTAAAAGATTCTATAACATTTTGTACGAGTAGCGTGGTGGCCGGAGCGGTAGGTATAACATAGTCCACGGGGTTTGAGTCTGTGTTTGTAGCGTGGTGGTCTATTATGGCGATAGGGAACCACTCAATACCTTCCGAAGCTTCTCCGATACGGTCTATGTTGGCACAGTCTAGTACAACTACGGCAGTATTTTCTGTGTTGGTAGATTCAGGAAGACGAGAGAGAAACTGTGATTCGTACTTTTTAACTTCGGGGCGTTTAAACGGTCCCGAAGAAAGGGTTATCGTTTTTTTTCCTCGTCGTTTCAAAAATGACGCAAGGGCGAGGGTACTTCCTACCGAGTCTCCATCAGGTTCTCGGTGCCCTGCAAGTATGTATTGTTCATAATCGTTTAAAAATTTTTTTAGTTCTGTTGGAACAGTGTTCATGTTTTAATCCTGTAGTGTAAGAATGATATTTTGTATTGGACCGCCGGATATAATCGGGCGGCCATTGCGAATGTAGATGTTAATTTCTGTTCGCATACCATAACTTTCACAGTATATACCAGGTTCAACAGAAAAACAGCTCCCTTCAATAATTGGTCGAGAATCTGGAAATTCGATGCTGTCAAGATTAACTCCGGATCCATGGCAGTTTGAATCTATGCCGTGCCCGGTTCGATGGCGGATATAGCAAGGATCAACATAAGAAAATAAGTTTTTTCGTACAATAATGTCTAGTTCTGCACCGGAGATTTCTTTATTTTGGTCTAAAGCTTCATTAATTGCAGGAACAACGAGATCTCGGGATTTTCTTAGTGTTAAAAACATTTCTTCTATTTCATAATCAAGCTTCTTTCCGGTAAACCCAACCCAAGAAATATCTGCATACATACCCTGGGGGAACTTAGCCCAAAGATCAAACTGAATAATGGTGTCTGATTTAATGACTGATCCTCGGTTTTTCGCTGCCTCTGATGGAACTGAGTAGTGTGGATTAGCAGAATTAATCCCGGCGGCTACTATTGGCGGGTTATCGGTGAGCATACCCGCCTTGGAGATTTCTGCCATCATAAAATCTTGTACTTCTCCTTCGTACAGCGTTTTTTTATATTTAAACTGTTCAGTAATAAAAGCCCAAACTTTAGAAATCGTCCTATATAAGACTTTTGCCGCCTGTTCATGGCTTTCGTAGTCGTGTTCAGAAAATACGTTAACACGCTGAATGAGGCGGGCAGCGCTTACCTGTTTGATGCCACAGGAGACTGCTAGTGCAAGATGTGAGGCGGAAACTGTTGAAAGAACCGTTAGATCAGTGTCGTATAAAACAGCAAAACGTTTTCCCGAAAAACGGGCCAGCAAAGAAGAAAGTTCATGCTGGCTAGTGTAGACCGATATTTCTCCGGGTAGGGACTTGAGAACATCAGTTTCCATTGCATGTACGATTTTTACTGCTAGGCCTTCTGCTAAAAGCAGGTAATACCACGAGCGGGTTGAAACGGTATGAGTATCAAGGCCGAGAATTGTATCGGTAAGCGTATCCCGATGGGCAAAATTACAAAAAAGCCACCCGTCGAGGGCTTCCTCGCGAATGGCTTTAATCAGTGTTTGAATCGATTTATGCACAAATAATTAAAATTCGGGGGCAAGTGTTTCTATCTGAAATCTATCAGCCGGTATGGCGTTTTCGGCAATAGTTCCCCAAGTATTGTGTCTCAAATTTTTTTTTGCAGCGACACGAACATGGTCAAACTCACCATTTCGCATTACAAAAGTCAAATATGGATCAATATTTCCATCGGTAAGGTTTAATACTGCACGACTGTCTCGCCTATCAAACCATTCATGAGGTATAAAAGCTTGGGCAGTTTTAAGACCACCACGACGGTAAATAACATAGTAACCGAGCTTATGAGGGAATATTTTAAGAATCTTGGCGTTTATATAATAAATATCCGATTCTTTTTTGTCCGCAGTATCTGCAGAAAGAGTCGCGAAACTTCCAAACATAAGCATTAAAGCTATAATAAGAAGCATTGTTTTCTTCATGTATGACCTCCAGAGTCTTCTTTAATTATATATCCGTGTATTAGATTGTTGCAAGCATAATTGCTTTTATTGTGTGTTTCCTGTTCTCGGCTTGGTCCCAGACCCGACTTTGGGGGCCTTCTATCACTTCTTTTGTAACTTCTTCCCCTTTTATTGCGGGAAGACAATGTAAAAAGACAGTGTTATCATTTCCTGTTTTTTTCATGAGCTGTGCAGTAATTTGATAGGGAGTAAGCTGTGCGAGTCGTTCATTTCGTTTTTTTTCCTCACCCATTGAAACCCAAACATCGGTATACAAGGCGTCTGCACCCTCAACGGCTTCGATCGAGTCGGTTATCTGGATAGTTGCGCCTGAGTCTCGAGCCCATATTGATGTCTCGTCTAGGAGAGCTGTGTCCGTAGACAATCCAGGTGGTGTAATCATTGTACAATTTACGCCAAGTTTTGCACAAATAATGATGAGAGATCGTGCAACGTTATTCCGCCCGTCTCCCACATAACATAATTTTTTTCCTTCGCTTTTACCAAAAGATTCTTCTAAGGTCATGATATCGGCTAGAACTTGAGTAGGGTGGAAGGTATCGGTTAACCCGTTGTACACAGGAATTTTAGATTCACGTGCTAAAATTTCTACTGTTTCTTGTTCAAAACCTCTAAATTCGATTGCAGAGAACATTCTTCCAAGAACGCGTGCTGTATCTTCTATGGATTCTTTGGAACCCAGTTGAATATCTTGTGTCGAAAGAAAAACTGGGTGTCCCCCTTCTTCTCCAAAGGACGTTTCAAAGGCGCAACGGGTTCGCGTGGAACGTTTTTCGAAAAGCAGGGCAAGCGTTTTTCCACGAAAACGTTGGTGGATATCTCCGGTGCGGGTATCCTTTTTAACTGAATGAGATAGTTCAAGAAGAAATCTTATTTCTTCCGGTGTCCAGTCCTTCCAGTTAAGAAGACTTCGCCCTTTTAGTGCTGTCGGTTTCATGAATTACCCCTTGCTTAAATAACACTCGATATTTTTTCGGTAACGGTTTATACTAACAACCCGCAGAAACGCTGTCAATCCAATATTTTCTGCGCCCTGAGGAACTAATGCTTTATCTCTTTGTTGATTTGCGTTATCACCGGCAACTGAATAAAATTTGTCCCGACGTTCCCATTCGCCTTTTTTCGGCGATTGGAGATTCCGTGCGAAAAAATGGCGGCACTGCTAATCGTATTGGTTGTGGTATGCTGTATAATTTTGAAGAAACCTCGATAGGGTTTGCCTTTTCAGCCTCACGCGTTATTGATGAGCTTCGAGGTCTTCTAGATGAGTTACGTGAACGGATACGAGAATACTATATTCTGGTAGACGCTACTGAAGAACGCATGAACCCCGATGCATTTAAGGAGCGACTTTATCAGTACCGTTCCATAATTACTCCAGATGAAGGAATCCTTTTTACTGCTAATGCTCTTGAGTTTTTACGGCCTTATGTATCGACAGTTCCACTTAAAGGTACAGGGCTAGAATTATATTCCGGCCCTAGGATTATTGAGTATGCTGTTTATAAACAGGATCCAGCTGATCAATATGTCCTTTCTGTATATGCAAATTCTGGCACAGATATTATAAAAATACTCTGGGATATGTTGTCGAGAGCCCCTGAAACTGATGTGCAAACATTTTTGACAGATGAAGCCCTTGTTGCCTTTGAGGAAAACAAACCGGCTCTTAATGCGTACTCATGGTTTCGTTTTTCAACAGAACATCCAGACTACCTTCGCGAAGCAGTTTTAGATTTTTTTAAACAAAAAATTCTAGCACGTACTAAAATTTTAGGAGAGCCGATACCGGTTACAATTATAGGTACGGGAGCCTTTGGAGAAGAAATTTCTTACCTCAAGGAAACTCTTTCTGAATTATGCAGTTTTAGCGCCCCAATAAAACCTAGTTTTCTCCCTGGCGATGCGGCTTCTATGCCTTCTGATTTACTCGATATGGCTTATCTTACTTATCGCATGATGCATTTTTTATATTATCAGGAAATTGTTTCTTTCTTTCAGTTTTTGGATAAAGATGCATCCTTTATCGTTTCACTAGGATCATGGTTATATAGTTATGGAATTCTTTCGGATCCTACAGATTTTCGTTCCGTCAATCTTTCCATGGAAGAAGAAATAGCGATTCTTTGTGGGGCATCAAAAAGTGCAAACGATCGAAAAATAGCAGATTTTTTATGGTTGAAATATGAGTTGGGTTTTCTTATGCCTACTATGGACTTACTTATAGTTTTTAATGAACTGGGTTTTCCGCTTTCTAATTCTTTTCTCGTGAGTTGTTTTTTTTATTCAGATAATCAAGAAGGTAAAAAAATCTGTCTTGATTCCATCTCCTCGCCGCATGTTCGCTCAGCAGTTGAAAAGTTGGCATCGGCAGAAAAATCCTTTGCCTTTGGAGAGTATACTTCGGCAGAGACCCACACTCGTGATGTGTTGCATTTTTTTCAAAAAGAAAAAATTGCCTATGGCGAATTTCGCGCTTTTTGTTTGCTTTCTCAACTTTCCCTTGTGAAGAATAAAGGAAGCGATTCTATTGCTTATCTTGACTATGCCCTGGAAAATGCGGAACAAATTCGAAATGAATTTTCGGTGTTAGATACTAGAATAAAACTTGCTAGTGTTCATTTTGGGGTAGGAAGTTTTGATTTTTCTTTATCATCAGTAGAAAATGCAGAGAAAAATGCTCATACTTGTTTTGCTAAAGATAAACAATTGAAAATTTTATTTATTAAGGGACGAATTTATTTAGAACTTGGTGATTACTTAAATGCAGGAGCATCATTTCAGGCAGCCACATCCTTGGCAACAATTTACGGGTTTTCAGATATTATGTTGCTTTCTCGGATATGGTATGCTCGGGTTTTATCCCATGAAGGAAAATATCATGCCGCTGTCCGAATATTGGGCGAGTATCAGGATCGTATACCCGATGCAGCATGTTTTAGGATAGAAGCCGCTGTTCTTTCTGGTCATCAGGTTTCAGACCTCATTTTTCCTGAGCTGATAGATCCTGATGGTAATGTTGTCCTTAGTGGTTTTTCTACGATGGAAGATCGTTTTATTACTTCCGGTAGCGATGATTATACCGCTCCATCTTTGTTTCAGGCTTTTAGTTTATACCACCGTGCTCGGTTTGAAGGCGAAGATTCTGTTTTGGAATGTTTTTCTGGTATCGAAGCTCTCGCTAAAACTTCTTATGCTCGCAATGATGCTTATGGTACATTGTATTACTATCTTTGTTTTGAATTAGCTCGATATTTACCATTGGTATCTCAATCGGATGGGACTGGTTTTTTGAGTCGTGGGTTTAAGTATTTACAAAAAAGAGCAAAGCAAATAGATAATAATTCTATGCGAGAGCAGTTTTTACGCAACCCAGTATGGAATAGCAGAATTTTTCGTGCAGCCCGAGAAAACATGCTTATTTAGAGTCGTTTTTCTCAGCTTGACTTTATTTGCGCCCTTTGCTATTCTGCCTTCCATTACGGCGGCATAGCTCAGTTGGTAGAGCATACGGCTCATATCCGTCAGGTCATAGGTTCAAGTCCTATTGCCGCTAATAACCCGGAAGGTTTCATTCCGGGTTTTTTATTTAAAACAGTCCTAATCCTCCAATAAAGATAGCAGATAACTTGCTTTTTTTTAAACTTTGTACGTAAATTCAGTATATTAGATTTGTAATAATTTATTTACTAAATTTGTATGTGGAGATTTCTATGAATAAGAAATTAGTAGGTGTTTTTCTGGTTTTAGCTATTTTTCTTTCATTAACCCTTTCAGCACAAGCCTTTGTAGATGTAGAAGGCGGAGTGGCTTTTACTGGTTACAATGATGTTGCTATTCCATCAAATACAGCTACTAGATTTTCTCTCGCCGATCAAACTCCTGCTGGAGTTGTTCCTGCTTTTCGTATGCGGGTAGGGTATACCTTTGCTGATCGGCATACTGTTTCCCTTTTAGCTGCACCGCTTACGGCCCAAGGATCCGGCACAATAGATACGGACGTTTCTTTCCAAAACAAATTGTTTCTAGCCGGTTCAAAATTAACTTCGAGTTTTAGGTTTGATTCATATCGGCTTACCTATCGGTGGACATTTTTAAAAAATGACGACATTGATCTTGGTATTGGTCTTACGGGAAAAATCCGCAGCGCGGAAATTTCTCTTGCAAGTGACACAGGATATGTGAGCAGGACTGATCTCGGGGTTGTTCCGCTTATAAATTTTAGAGTTGATTGGCGTTTCATGGATCCTTTTTCCCTTGTACTTGATGGTGATGCTCTGATAACACCCTACGGACGCGCCGAAGATGTTCAATTAGCGCTGGCATGGCGGTATACTGATAACGCGACCTTTCGTTTAGGCTATAGAATCCTTGAAGGCGGTTCCGATGGTGGCGGTAAAGTATATACTTTCTCTATGTTTCATTTTATTACAGCGGGTATTACCGTTAAATTCTAGTGGAGGTCACTATGTATACTGCAAGCATGCGTTATGTATTTACGGATTCTGGGTTTGATTCAGGATGCGATCTTTGGAAGACCCTTGTATTTGAGGAAGCAAAAAAAGCACCAGGCTTGATTCGAATGCAATTACTCAGCGCGAAACCTATGGCTTTGGCTATAGGAACTTGGGAAGATAAAAAGTATGCGGAATCGTTTATGCGTACGGGTGTTTTTAAAAAATTAAAAGAATCTCTTGTGGGGAAACTTACTGCCGAGCCGGTATCAGAACACTGGACACTCGACAGCGTTTGGGAAAAAGCCTAGTTTCTCTTAGGCTAGTAAATCCACCTTGGTTGCCAAGGTGGGATCTGCAATGGTCTGGCTCATCATTTCTGTGAGGGCAACACCCTGCTGTTCCACCGTATTCATTGCAAGTTTTTGAACCTCTACAGCAGCTTCCTGCTGTACAGAAATTTGAGATAAGGCTGTTGAAAGCGATGCTATATTCATATCTTTAATATACTGCATGAACTGGTCGCCGTCAACGGGTAATGGCTTTCTATGTGTTCTAAATGGGACTTGTGCTATAGTACAATATGGAGGTAATCATGAATGAACCTTGGTTTGTCTGGGCGGTAATTGGAATTGCTTGTATTGGCATGGAGATGCTGACTCCCGGTTTTGTCATGTTTTTTTTTGGAATGGGGGCGCTGGCAACTGCGCTGGTATCGCTCATTCCCGGAGTAAATAGTGTTCTTTGGTTACAAATACTATTTTTTGTAGGTTTTTCTCTTATAGCACTCATATTTTTGCGAAAACACTTTGCACGAATTTTTGCTGGATCAGTATTTGATTCTTCAAAGGTTGCAAGCGAAGAGGCTGGGGCCGGCGAGATAGTGGAAGTTACCGAAATAGTTGGACCTCAACGAGAAGGTCGTATTCGTTTTAGAGGGACTACTTGGCGAGCAAAAACCACCGGTGTAGATATTGCTGCTGGAAGTCATGCTCGAATTGTTTCCCTGCAAGGAATGGTATACAAAATAGAGCCGGAAAGTGATTCTCCGGTAAAAGACAAGGAGTAATAATGTCAGTTTTTTTAGTTTATTTGTTGGCGTTCGTTGTGATCGTCATATTATTTAAGATTGCTGTTGTCGTCCCCGAACGGGAAGCAGTAATTATTGAACGTCTTGGTAAGTATTCCCGCAGCCTGTCGTCGGGGTTTCATTTACTGGTTCCCTTTATTGATCATATATCCTACCGAAAGAATCTTAAAGAAGATGCATTGGATGTTGAGCCGCAAGTATGTATTACCTCCGATAACGTTCAAGTGCAGGTAGATGGAATTTTATATCTTCAGGTAATAGATCCGGTAAAGGCAAGTTATGGGATTGAAAACTATTCTATTGCCGTTACCCAACTTGCAAAAACCACCATGCGTAGCGAGATTGGTAAACTGGAGTTAGATAGAACTTTTAGTGGTCGTGAAACTATTAACGACAATATTGTTCGTGCTCTAGACGAGGCTTCTGTAAATTGGGGTATTAAGGTAACTCGTTATGAAATACGGGATATTACGCCAACAGACACTATTTTAGAAGCTATGGAAAGCCAAATGCGGGCTGAACGAATCAAGCGAGCAAGCATTCTTTCTAGCGAAGGAAAGCGAACGGCTCGGGTTAATGTATCCCTTGGTGATAAAGAAGATGCTATTAACCGCTCTATGGGCGAAAAACAGCGTCGTATTAACATTGCCGAAGGGCAAGCGAAGTCAATTGAAATTACGAGTCTTGCTAGTGCAGAAGGGCTTCATTTAATTGCAGATGCTCTTTCAGTACCGGGAGGGAAATCTGCGATGGGGCTTCGGCTTGCTGAAAGCTATATAGACCGTTTTAAAGAAACGTTGTCTACTTGCGATGTTTCGGTATATCCGTCTGAACTTGCCGGTATTGCTACCATAACCGACTTAATTACTTCGGCAAAAAAGAGTTCTAAAACAAGCCTTAGTAGAAAAACTGCACAAGGAGGCAACGAATGAGCCCTTTAACACCACTTTTTGTTTTGCTGGCAATTTTTGCCTTAATTTTTATTGTTACCCTGTTCAAGAGTATACGCATTGTTCCTAATAAAACGGCTCTTATTGTTGAACGGCTTGGGAAGTTTCATAAAACGTTGGAAGCAGGATTTCATGTGTTAGTACCTTTTATTGATAAGGTTCGATACAAACAAACACTTAAGGAACAGTCTATAGACGTTCCTGCCCAAGATTGTTTTACTGGTGACAACGTACAAGTTCGGGTTGATGGGGTTTTATATCTCCAGATAATGGATCCAAAGAAAGCAAGTTACGGTATCCGTGAATATATTTCGGCAACTATTCTTCTTGCTCAGACAACAATGCGGTCTGTTATTGGCCAGCTTGAACTTGACGCGACTTTTGAAGCCCGTGAAAAAATTAATGCCACCGTGGTTAAGGCTGTTGATGAAGCGTCTGATCCATGGGGAGTTAAAGTAACTCGTTATGAAATTCAAAATATTAGAGTGTCCGACTCCATTATGGATGCCATGGAAGTGCAGATGAAGGCAGAGCGTGAAAGACGTGCTGAAATTGCCCGCTCACTTGGTGAGATGGAAACTAAAATAAATCTTTCCAAGGCAGCATACGAGGAAGCGGTCAACTTAAGTGAAGGACAAAAACAGCGGATGGTTAATGAAGCGGAAGGAGAGGCAAACGAGATTGTTGCGGTGGCTCGTGCAACTGCAGAAGGTATCCGGAAGGTAGCAGAAGCAATTAACTCAAAGGGTGGTTCCGACGCAGCAAATCTTCGTGTTTCAGAAAAATGGATTAAAGCGGTGGGTGGTATTGCTCGTGAAGGTTCACGGGTTGTCTTAAGTGCAGATCTTACCGATCTTAAATCCGTGGTTTTTCGCGCGACTGATATGCTAGAATAGTTACGTTATAGGAAATTATCGGCAGGATATCTAGCGATATTCTGCCGTAGGAATAAGACTTTTTGCGAGGGTTATAAGACGGTCCCGTTCTGCGGGGCCGTATGCTTCGTGGGAGTTCCACTCTGGGTCAAGGCATGTTCCTGGAACAAAGGCAGTGAGCTGCCAGTTGGCTGTGTGGGGTAAGCGTGATGCAATTTCGCGGATGTCTGATTCGCCGACTAGGCCGGGAACGAGAACCGTACGGTATTCAACTGCAAGTGTTCCTAAAAGAACTTCATTTTTTAATATTTTAAGAGATTTCTCAAGTTCTGTTGCTGCTCGTTCACCGGCTTCTGCTTCTATCGTAAGCTCACCATATCTATTAGGGCTTGTCTTTATGTCTATAGCGATAATATCTGGTTTAAGTTCAGGATCGGAAAGTACTGTGTTGAGGCGTTCTGAAAGAGTTCCATTTGTGTCAATTTTAACCCCAAGACCTAAACTTCTGGCTTTTTTTATACACTCAGAAAGTGCCGGAGATAGAAGCGGTTCACCGCCTGATATAGCTAAGCCCCCAAGAACATTTTTTCGTTTTTCTAAGTGGGCAAAAACTTTTTCTAGTGGAACATATTCGTTTTCTTTTTCTCCTTGCGGGCCGGATGCAACGCTAGCTGTTGCGAGTTCTCCATTATGACAGTAGGGGCAGCGCAGGTTGCATCCCGGTAGGAACACAACCGCACAAACCTTTCCAGGAAAATTTACTAAGCTCGTCTTTTGGAGGCCAACCTGCATTGCTCTCACGCCTGTGATTCCGCCATTTCGGGAACAGATATCTGTGTGTGAATTTCACGAGTTGAATGCGCGCGCGCAACTTCTCGGTTTGCAGCATCAAAGAAGATGACAGTTGGAGCGGAAAAAACACCGTATTTCTGGGCTTTTTCCAAACCATCAGTAGTATCTACATCGATAAGGTCTCCTGAGAATGGCATGCGTGAGCAGCAGTCCTTTACTGGAGGGCAATTTGGGCAAGAGTTTCGCACAAATAGTTCATATCTAGTGATTTCTCCAGAGGCCTTTTCTTCCTGTTCTGGGCTTACCATTTCTTGTTTAATGCCTACGGTGTTTACTGCACCCGAGGAAAGATGATCATTGATCGATTCTTTTTCGGTAACAAATAATTTTCTGTGGTCATATTCTTCTCGTTTTCCACGGTTCCAGTTTCG
>DUOS01000035.1 GCA_012838745.1 Treponema sp.
AAAATATCTACCTTGCTGCGAGTAAAAGTTTTTTGTCGTAAGACATAAAAGCTTTTACCGCTTCCTTCTTTCCCTTCCCTTATTTTTTCAAAGATCAAATGTACACCAGCGCAGGTGCGCTTCGTACTATATAAAAAAGACACACAAAAAAGTGCCTGTTCTAACCTGAGTCATTTTCTATCTTTGGATAATTGGCTTATGCGGGCAATTAAAGAAGAGCCCATACATCAACGATCAAGTATTATCAAAGAACCGCACCCTTTACTCTGTATCGGTGCGACAAGGATATTTATACCATTTTCACTTACAGAAGGTCAATAGGTATTATCCTTTTTCTTTGCTTTTCTTTCTACTCAATCTCAGCAGCCTTCATCCCTCTACCATCAAGCTCATCTACAACTAAAGTGAGCTCTGCAATCAATTCTTCAGCCTCACGAGTTTTGAGAGATAATCGCTTCCCTTCTCCAGTACGTTCATACACATACTGGCCAAGATCGGCATACAGTTCTTGTTTACGTTTTTGCAAACGGTGCGTATCTATATTTTTTATAACAGTATCACTCGCGTCTTGTAGTTTTTCTCCGGCCTTTGAAGAAAAAGACATCAACGTTTCCTTGCCTTTGGATGCATACTCTTTTATAGTTTCAGTAAGTTTTGTCATAATAACTCCTTATTCATAATTGTAGCAGTCAATAGCAGTCCTACCGCTTGCGAACTCCCAAAACTGTTAGGTCATCATATTGATCATCTTCTCGTACATGGGTGTAGTATCGATATTCATTGAACTCAGGATGATCAATCCGCCGCTCACAATACTTATTATACTGTACAAAATACTTTCCGAGAAAAGTATCAACTCGTTTGTCCACTTGAACCCGCTCAAATTCCCCTGCTTCTGGATCACTATACATACGAAAAACTTTTTCTATCGAAATCAGGGCTATAATAGCTTCTTCGAGCGTTCCTTCACCTTCAGTGAAATCGAAGTCGTAGGCCACGTCCCCTTCAGGATTATGCCATTTCGTCATAGTATATTTTCTTCGTGCAAATACTGATTCGATTATTTCGTGCACATGATCTGCTCCCAACTCTTCATTATCCTGCCCCACAGAATGATTTCCGTGGAGGTCATCTACTTCAAGACCGGGCTCTGCGCAAACATAAAGGTTCAAGTCAGGAGTACGGAAAAAACGTTTTGCTTCCTCTATACCGTCAGTATATAGAAACAAAACATCACCCGCCTGAATTTTCAAAGTTGAAACCTTGAATCCTCCCTTCATATCGACCATAAAAGAAGGGAATACACCAGCAGCTGAGCTTTCTGGTAAAGTAATTGTTTTTACCTTTTTTGTAGCTGCCTCATATAAGTGTACGAGATTATCTCCAGCATTGCAAAAATGAGCTAAGCCAGATACCGCATCTAATATAAGCAGGGTAAATGCCGCAAATCTTCCCTTGAATCCGCGAGATTCAAGGAGGTCATTTATGCGAGAAACGATTAATTCAAGGCGGTATCCATCTTTTTTATACGTCCAGTCTTTAAAATAATCAAGAAAAAGAGTTGCTACCTCAACCATGATGAGTGCGGCGGGAACACCCTTTCCTGCTACGTCGCATTTAATTATAGCGTAGTGGCGTTCATCGAGCTTGATGTAATCAAAATAGTCTCCTGAAACACCCTTTGCTCCTTCGTAATACCCAAAAAACTCTGCGTGATCATCTAAACTACTACCACAGGTGAGTTTTCTTCCTGAATCATCAGTATCCAGCGGTATAAACATTTTCTGAATTTCTTTACCAACGGTCAAATCTTTAGAAGCAGAAGCAGCTCGAACAAGCCCACGAGTCATGTCATTGATAGTCTCTCCAAGCAAACCAATTTCATCTCGAGATGTAATTTTTAGATCCTTTCCATCGAGCTCTTCTTTGTCTTCGGTGTCGCGGATCATTGCAACGTGGGCTGCTAGCCGGCGAATAGGAGAAATAATAATAGAGGCAAGAGCGAGAGCTCCGAGCACCCCAATGAGAACGGCAAATAACGCAATATAGGCAGTTGTCTGTACAAGCGCTTCACGATCAAGATCTACCGCTTTTAGAAGAGACTCTGTGGATATTTCCACGCGCACAGTACCGTGTACGTACTGATCAGATGTGCCCTGCCGATAGAGAACAGGTTTATAAAATATATAGTCTGTGTTTTCACGGGATAATTCGTTTGGATTATATTCTGGGAACGACCCTGATCCCGAGACAGAAAGAGCTTGAAGTTCAGAGTTTAGTTTTTCTTCGAGCTGTCGAGTTATAACTTGAATTTCATCGCGACGCTGTACAGATTCGGCATCTGTACTCAAGGCCAGACGTATACCCTCTTTAGTGAGCGTACTAATACCTTCGGATAACTCACCAACGCTTTTTTTTGCCTGTTCGTTTAATACAGAAACACGTTCGTCAATTCCCTTGTTTTCCGGTCGCAAGAGGCGGGACTGTCCAGGTATAAGGCCCTCAGTACTAATCCATTCTTGAATTTCTGAATCGTTGGTTGCCCACACAAAATCAACACCGGTAGCAGAACTGGTCGCATTGCTTCCTGTTATAGTTGCATATCGTGCTTCGGAAAGGGCTGCTATTTGCTCAGGCAGGAATCCAAGTTCAAGAACATTTTGACTCGGAAGATAGGCACGTGCTCCAGATGCAAGACTTTCCAGGAGTACTTGAACGCGAGATTCAAGGCCCTGTACTAAGGTACGTTCTTGATTTTGAGAAAATTGTAAGCCTATAGGAATGGATACCAGCAACACAACGGATATAACCAAAGTTGTGGTAAAAAAGGAGAGCTTGAATCTAAGGCCAAGCCCCTTTCTACGCAATGAAACGAGTTTTTTCTTCTTTTCAAAGGGCATAACATCTCCTGTAATCAACGCACGTACTTCGTTGTGTATCATGACCGAATCTCGGGCTGATGTAGTAATTCCATAAGAGGACACAACAAGAATAAGCAAAGCAAATGCAAAAATAGAAACAAGCAGCACTGTGGCTGGGGTAATTCCAAAACCAGTATCTCGGGTAGCAATACCCCAATTAGGTTCAAATGTATAGCGATAATCTCCAAGCTTTACTGTACCAGAGGAGGTTATTGCAACAAGTGGCGAAGAAACATACCGGCCCCGAACGGGATGCTGGATAACAATTCGGTAGGAACCTTCTTCCATATCTGAAAGCTGAATACCCGTAATAAACCGGTCGTGTAGCACTTTGAAATCACCGTCTTTTTGAGTGAGGAGCCGATCCCAAGGAGCAGTGCCGTCACGATCTAAATAAATCGCAGTAATTGTTCCTTCATCAGTAAATCCACGCCCGAGAATAGAAACGGACAGTTCTCCAAAATCATCTACGAGGGAATCTACCCGAGTAATTATGGTATAAGGAATATATTTATCTAAGGCAAAATACTGTACGGTGGGTTTACCAACATTTCCAACTGAATCAACTGCTGATATCGATAGGGCATACAAGCCGTTATCGCGGTTGGAAAATGAAACCACCGGTTCTTTAATTCGAACTTGTGAGCGGGGTGCAGACGGTTGGAACCTAGATTCTACAAGCGTTTTTAAATCAAGCTGCTGCGGTATTTCTTGACCAGACTGAGCGGCATTAAGAGCTTCGTTACGGATAATTGTATTTAATTCTTGCAATGATGCAAGGTATTCTAAGTTCCAAGTATACCCTGCTAAATCATCGTCTTCGGCTGGGGCCCATTGTGCGGAAAAGGTGTTCGAAGATAGATATCCCCCTTCGTTACGATTGAGGGGAGCAAAATTCGGTGCTTTAGGGGGAGTGGTATCCCGACTATACTCTACATACCGCGGTTCAGACCAGTTACCGGCATAGTCTACTACACGAACACCGAGGTACCAGGTACCGTCTTCGTTGGCGGTAACATCAAGGCGAGTTTCATCTGGCAGTTTTTGAATAAACTCAGGAACTGGAGCTGCAGTATCTTGAGCCCAACTATATGAATAACCAGCAATGCCTGATGAGTCTTCGGGAATGGCTATACGCGTTTGAACTAAATCATTTCTGCCCTTACCGCCATCAGTAAAGTTTAATGCAGCAATACTAGGTGGTGAAGCTGAGAAATCAGGAGAAAGACGAACAATTCGGTTGCGCCCTTTACTAGTTGCTTGTTGCCAGTACACTTCGACATTAGATCCCACATTTACAATACGCCCGAAGACAGCGTTGTCTTTTGATCGGGAAAGATCAATTTCATCCCAGAGAAAACCATCCTTGAGAGCCATATATACTCTATTAACACCCCGCCTATTATCGAACCAGACCACGGCAGGTGCACCATCAAAAAGAATAATATCGGGATCATAGCAATAACCATCACCAAGAGAAACGCGCTCTATTTGATTTGCCGAAAGCGTTTCGGGATTTATAGTTGTATAGTAAATTGCATATTTTTCATTTGACGTTCGGGCACGTTCCCAAACCAAGGAAATGTCTTTTCCCGTCTTTCTAAGCTGGGGTCTCTGATTATGATATAATTCACTGCGAGCATCAGAACTTCCAGCTGGTAAAGACGGTTCTGGAAAACCAGTAACTAATACTGGTGGAGTCCAGTTTCTTCCAGAATCAGTTGAAGTTGATGCATATAATTGATAAGAAGCCCTGCCAGTTCCTTCATTAAAAGCCTGAAACAATACAATGTCTTTTCCGTTCGTTGCTGAATGTGTGGGTAAAAAAGCCCGTCTAAGACCTTCCGAAGCAGAAAACGGCTGAAAATCTTGCCATCGGTCACCAGCTTCGGATCGTGAATATACGAGGGTAAAAGTATCTTCCGTTCCGCGAGTTGCAAACAAAAAGTACCCACCGTCTCCACGAACAAAAATTCGTGGGCCAACCAGGCCAATATTTTTCCCATTTATTTTGGATTGTGTAAAACTCTTCCCAAGATCTTCAGAAATAAAAACGGTTACTACATCTACGTCTGTTACAGCTGGAATAAGAATGCGATTTTTTGTATCAAGTGCAACGGAAACTATAGAGGGTATTTCTCCTGAGTAAGAGAATGGGCCAGCAAATCGATTAAGAATTCGCCATGATTTTCCATCATAGACGCGGCAAGAAAGCCAAATAGAACCTGCTCCACGCCCACTTACCTCAATATCCTGCCAAACAACGGCGGAGACCGATCCATTTGTTGCAGATGCAGGGAATACACTGTTTTCAGCACCGGCAACTTCTGGGGATTCCCAGTAAAAATCACGAGCTGGGAGAACCGCCAAAATGATGAGGAAAAATACTGCACAACAGGCGGTTCGTAGGGTCATAACAGAGAGTCTATCCTTTTTTTCAAATCGAGTATCTTAGTAGAATTGCGGCTTTTACTGTTTTGCAACAATTGTTCCACAATAGCAGAGGCAGTAATTTTATTTCCTCGTTGCAGTTCTTGAACTGCTTGTTGGTAACGCGACTCGTCTTCTGCAGAAAGAACGGCAACCGCTTGTCCTCCAATAGCAGTTTGCACACGGTCTTTTAAGGCTATTGCCGATTGATTATCAGGATTGAGTTTAATCGCTTCATCGAGCTGGCTTAGGGCAACTTGAAACATACTACGAGTATTTGCATCATATATTCTGCGAGCAGATCGGGTTAATTCTGTGGATCGTGAAATACTTGCAGGATTGGGTGGCGGTATTTTTACACCAAGGTATATTTCAACATCATCAACTAGTTTCTTTAAACCGGGAAAAGAGGGGTCAATTTCATATAAATCAAGCAATTCGCTATATACCGTTCTTCCTTCACTTCGATAATTAGCACGAATATACTCTACCTTTTGTCGAAAAAAGAGTCTAAAAACCTCAGGATCAATTACTTGATCTATGCGCAAGGTTAATTCTCCCGCCTCTCTGTTCAAAGGATACACAAGCTGAACTTGTTGTAATTTCTTTTTAGCATCGGTGAGCAGGGAAACAGCTTCCATCCGCCCTCCCGTAGATATGAGTTGACGCCCCTGAATATACATCTTGTTCGCATTACTAAGAATCTGACTCATTTGAGGATATAACGGCGCCGACACAGGAATATTACGGCCTGTTTTCATAGAAAGTGCGGTGTTCACTATGTCTAACCAATGAGTAACTTCGGCATTTTGTTCAATATTCGTTACCCGCCAGCGATTATTTGCTTGTATAAAGACCTGCTCTGCTTGATCAAAGTTACCGAGATAGTACAAGTTTCGTCCTGATGAAATAAGCTGACGAACCTCGCGTACAACATATTCGTTTTCGGTACGGGTTATGTCATTTCCAAGGTTTTCGAGATTACGGTCACTTTCTTGCCGAAGTGCGATTGAGTCTTGTAATGCAAGCGATTGGCTAAACCTTTCCCGAGAACGCTGTAAGTTGTCTCGTGCAGATTGGAAATCATTACGTTTAAGCGCCGCCCTAGTTTGAGCCAAACGCAACTCAGCTTCCTGGCGAGCAAGACTAGCTTGTAAAACCATTGCGTTCGCGCGAGAAATATCTTCGGTAGTTTGGCTCGAAATTGAGCTAAGAGCCGTCTGCGTTTCCCGGATAGTATTCACTGATTCAACGTAAGCAGAATCTTGAAGCACATCTGCAGGAGCGGTATTCATTTCTAAAAGTAGTTGTGCAATAACCGTACGATCATTTTCTGCACCGGTTTTCACCTTATTTAAATCATCCAATGCTTCCTTAGGGTAAAAATAAGTACTCATGCCGTCTGGAGACGGAACACCCTCGAGTTTAACCAAGGATCCCGTATACATTTCTTGCCATTGTTCACTCATGAGCGCTATGGCTTCGCTACGTTGCTGGGCAAAGTTCCGATGCAGGGCCAACCGATCACCGGCTATCATAGCAAGAATTTCATCTTTGCGGCGCATATAATCGTTGGTATAGCCAGAAACAGCAGGAGTGTTTTCTACCGGTGTGGATACACGATTAATATCGTTCACAACTCCTGCAAGATCATTGAGAAAGCCTGCATACCCAGTTGAACCTCCGTCTGATCGAAGGCGAACTTCCTGTAAAGATAGCTCTTTCTCAGAATAATTAGAAATCCGTTCTTGGATAGCATTGTAATTTTTTCGCACACCACCAAGAGCAAGTAATGCATCAAGATGAATTTGAATACGACTGTATCGTGTAACAACGGTTGTAGCATCGCGCTGGCCATAGGTTTGTTCCCGAAGAACAAAATTTTCTGCAACATTCGTAAAGCGGCGCCCTTCGTTGAGTATCCGTGACGCCTTGGAAATTTCTATTTCTGAAGTTTCCACTACCCCAGATCCAACGGCATCATAGGCTTTTTTCCAAGAATCTCTGGCTGCATCCTCAACTGCTGTCTCAAAAGAATCGAGGCGCCGGTTCCACTGGGCATCAAGCGCTCCAAGTACACCTTCAAACCGTTCTGAAGTATCACGACCGAGGGTAAACCGCCAGGCAAAAGGTAAAAAAGAGTTATCGGTAATCACTTGGTTTTTAGATTGACTTTTAGCAAAGGTATCTGTGAAGAACCAACCAGTTTCTGCTATTTCATTCCGACGGGCGCTTAGCCGAACCAAGTCGTTACGGAAAGCACCTAAAGCTACATCAAGTTCGGCAAAGCTTTTGTTCGCAACCATTCTGTTTGCCTGATCTGCCGAGGTATTAACAGCTAGCTCCAAGGTACGATATTCTTCTAAGAGACCTAATACCCTGCCAAGCCGCGAGTTAACTGCTGATAAGAGTTCGGGAGAAGCTTCATCGTCAAAGTCACTCTTATAGAATGTGTATCCTTCAGTAAATTTAAATGCAGCCTGTGTATACAGGCCCTCGTCAATTAATCGATTACCTTCATTCATTATTTCGTCAAATTTTGCTCGATAATAGGTAAACTGCGCGGCTTCCTTAGTATCGCGAATAAATGACTGGGCTGATTCGTTGGGATTTTTTTCAAGAGTTTCTAGATAGGTGATCATCTTGAGTTTTTTTTCATCGTTTGTAGGCTCGTTGGCTATTACTCCAAGGAGCAATAAGGCTTGGTCATTATATTTTTCGCGCATCGCTACAATCTTTCGAACACGACGCTGTCCCCCGTAAAAATCATCGGGATTATCGGTCATGTATCGTGCAAGTTCTAAAATAGCATCGTTATAATTACGCTCCTTTATAAGACGGTCAACAAGGGGCAACCCTACCTCAGGATTACCCCGGGCAGCAATTACTGCGTTGAACAGTAGCGTCATTATAATGAGAACCACGAACTTTTTTTTCAGAACTATACCCTTACGGTCAAAATAGACCTCTTTAATGATTTTCGGCAGATAAAAGATGCAAATCCAGTATAAAACGGAAGAATAACGTCCAAAAATGCAATATACTGTAATTGTCAATGTATAACCGACGTTTTGCTGTGATAATCATCTTCTCTCTCTTTTTTGCCAGTACGGCAACTGCGCTAGACCTGTCGGATCCGTACATCGATATATCAAATATCTTTGAACCATTTATCGATGTAAACGAAGGTTTAACCTCTTTTCGTTCCTTGCTCGTGCCCGGTGGCGGTAGGTCAGAAGCTATGGGATCGGCCTTCTGTGCCCTTGCTAATGATATCAGTTTTTTTGAGACAAATCCTGCTGGTAGCTCAACCATGAAAAACACTGAACTAGCTGTATTCCATAATAACTGGATAGCTGATTCCCGGCTAGAAACCGTTTCAGTTACTTCCCGAACTGGAAATTTTGGCTATGGCGCTTCCTTCCGTTGTTTTTATGTACCCTTTACTGAATATAACACTTTTGGCGAGCGTGTATCTCGAGGATATTACAGTGAAACCTTTGCGGTTCTTAACGCCTCATACAATTTTCTTGCAGGATACTACTTTAAAGGTATCGCCGTTGGTGCAAATCTAAAGGCAGGATATAGGTATATACCCGACTATTCTGATAACTATGGCAATCTCAAATCGGGATCGGGTTTTGAACAATCTGCTGTTGCCGTAATGGGAGATATTGGCTTTCAAACTCAATTTAACTTACTTAAACTTTACAATTCCCGCGACTCAAATTTCTTTCTCGGTTTGACTTTTCGCAACTTTGGTCCACCGGTTATGAAGGAACCCCTACCAAGTGTAATAACTTTTGGAACTGCCTATAAACCCGCAAACCCAATAACTATTTCTGCAGAAATACAAAAACCAATCAACCTTTCTGATCCTGCTTTATCAGGCACCATGATTTACGGAGCTGGAATTATAGTAGACGTTGCGAGTTTCTTCAGTTTTCTTGGTGGTATACAACTCAAGGGAGCAAACCCCCGCATAAGTATTGGTGGCGAAATCAACGTGGGAGATATGCAGTTTAATATAAATTATACACTCGATATGACGACGCAGGCTGCACTTTTTAATCGGATTAGTTTAGCAGCAAAACTTAATCTAGGTGACAAGGGCCGAGCAGAACGTGCTCGCCGAGTAGAAGAAATATACATTGAAGGACTCAAACTGTACGCTTCTGGAGATCTAGAAGCGGCAATTGCTCAGTGGAATAAATCGCTTGCCATAGATAAGCGTTTTGACCCTGCAAAAGAAGGTATAGAAACCGCACGCATTACGCTTTCCTTGCAGAAGAAAATTCGCGAAATCCAACAACTTGAATAAGCTTAACGCGTAAATAGTTTTTTAAAATATGTATTATTTCTTTTTACTGAATACACGATAGTTTATCTCTGGAAACAGATTATCACGTTTTTCAGTACGAGTAAGCCACTCGGTACTAATAAAGTTTGAGCCAAGGGATTCATAAACAACGGTAAATGCTTTTATGCAATCTTCGAAACGTTCACGTGCATACGCACTCTGGTCCCCCCGATTCATCATCAAGGCCCAGTCCATTGATTGCGCTAGAAGTAGTTGCCGAGCGGCCATATTCAGCGATCTCTCTTTGAGACTAGAGTCGTCTGGAAATCGTTCGGCAAGATCAATCATGCGAACAGTTGCCTTACGAACAAAGAAATACATCCAGTCATTTGTACTGTTAAGCACTTCTTCTGCGTATCCGCTTTTGTGCCAAGAAGAATAATAGGGAGTTACTATTTCAGAAGATGTCTGAAGCCGAAGACTCTCAGACGGAAGAGTAAGAGAAATATCACACATTTCTCCAACTTTTCGTGCGAGGGATTCAAACCAGTCTACCCCCTCATGCCATTCTTGACCAAAAAACGAAGCTGGTAGAGCAATAACATTGGCTACAGGCTTATCGTCTAAAAGTTTTTCTGCTTTATTGAGTAGGCGGACACGATCTTGTAAAAACGTATCCACGTCCTTTTCTCTTTGCGCATCAGCTGCATCAATATTATACCATGTAGATTTGCCACAGCTCTCTTTTCCCTTTGAATGAAAACAAAATCCAGTTCTTCGCCGGCCGAGAGAAACATCAAATAGAGAGGAAATATCTTGATCATCATAGTCAAAGCCAATATCGCGCTCCAAATCAAGATACGCATCATTACAAGCAATTCCACCAAGAGCAGAAAGACTTTCACAAGCAAGTGTGTCGCGTGCATATACTGTAAACCCATTTTCGCATTTTGCAGGCGCAAAAATACCGCACTTGGGGGGAGGATCTGCAAAAAGAAGACCATGGGCATCTACTATCGTATATAAAAAACCGTATGATTTTAGGACTTTTTCTAAGCCGTCTACCCAAGCCATAGCCGGAAGCCAAAAGCCGGTGGGAGCCGTAGCAAAATGATTACGATAGACGACCAAGCCTGTTTCAATTTGGGCATTAATTGCTTCGGGAATATCAGTATAGAGGGGAAAAAAACAGGAAGTTGCCGTTGTAGCCAGTATTTCCAAATATCCGTGCGTTGCAAAATAATCAAACTTCTTGAGTATATTACGCTCGTATATCTCAACATAATCATTGCGGTTGAGTTGCTGGCGTTCAAGCTGATGATTAATAACAGCAGTAAGCTCTGGGATATTTGCATGACGTTCAAGTTCTTCTATACCAAAGATTATTGAAGAGTCAAGAAAATCCACATAGCGAGTCTGTAGGAGAGGATCTGCAAGCATTTCACAAAGCATAGGAGAAAATGCTATAGATAGTTTAAAAGGTACGCCACTGGTCTCTAAAGCAGTGCAAGCACGTAAAAGAGGAAGATACGTTTCCGAAATAGCCGTAAACAACTGGGATTCTTCCATCCGGCCAGGTTCGTCTAAGTGACGAATAAAGGGTAACTGTGCGTCTAAAATAAAAATAAGTGATGTATCTATCATATCCTAACTCTATTTGGTTTAACCGAAAGACTGGCGATGATTTCGTAAATGCGTTTTTCGCAGTTCCGAAATTCCCGACAGCTCCAAAATTGGCGACTTCCTTTTACGGGTATTTTCTGGAGTACCAAGAGTATTTTCTAGCCGAACTCCGTGCACACTAGATGCAGCAAGAATCCTATCTTTCTCCTGTTTAATCCGACAGAATAAATCTACCCGATAATAATTCTTTTTATCTGATAAACGAACATACCATTTACGATCTGTGGCCCCCACTTCAACATCGAAAAAATCAAGAAGTTGGGATGAGTCCTCCCGAGAAAAGGTGTTTACTCGAAGGAAAAAACTATCAAAGTTTGGATTATCAAAAAGAGTATTAAACTTACTAGTGTGAAAATCCCAATAGATATAAATCCAGCCTGGATCACGTAATAAAACCGTAATTCGCGTTTCATTATAGCTCTCAGGAAGACTTTCTTCTGGGATTGGCATAGCAGAATCGGCTAATGCTGCAGTTTTTACTGCATAACGCGCATTGTCTTCAGCCATTTCAAGTAATTCGCCGATAATAAAACGACGATTCAAGCCAGCAGGTATATCAACACCGTAGTCGTCTGCTATTTCAAGAAGGTCGTGCGTGGACAAACTTTCAAGATGCGTTTTTGTAAGCTTTTCTTCATCCATAGTATAGCTTATGATGGACAAAACCTCATATTGTGTCAATAGAGAGTGGAAATGTTATGCCAAGGGATTCAACACACCGCATCATATGATCAGGAAATGGAATTATAAAATGACGAGGAAGGTTAAGCTCCTGAGGCAGCTCCAACTCGTTTGCCACAAGTTGGAGCTTTCGAATTCCATGGTCTTTTCGTATCTGTCGGTTTAAGGGAAAGTTGCCATATTTGTCGTCTGCTAGTATGGGGCAGCCAATTGAAGCCAAATGAATGCGAATTTGATGGGTTCGCCCAGTAATGAGCTCGGCAGAAATAAGGGAGTATGTTCCGGCCGTTGCTAACACACGGTAACGTGTTTCAGCATTTTTTTTATCAATGCCCCTGCCCACAGGAGTCGTAATGCTCCCGTACAACTGGGAAGGAACGCCCATGGTTACGGCACAGTATTTTTTTACAATTTCAGTTCCCGAAAGCAATCGAGTCAATCGAGATGCAGTAGCTGCATTGCGCGCTACTAAAAGTAGCCCTGAGGTCTCACGATCAAGCCGATGTACAGGAAACACGGGGCTACCTGTTTGACGAGTTAATATATCAACGAGGCTTATTGATATACCTGCGCCACCTTGAACAGGAATGCCGCAGGGTTTATTAATCAACAAGATGTCGGTATCTTTATAGAGCACCGAAATATCTTTCATGAGAGGTAGTGTACAATGATCACGAAAAATAATCTTCTTTCCTTGCGGCTTATTTCAATGTTTGTTTTATTGCTAGTTTGTGGATTCGCCGCAGCCGAACAGCTTATTTCAACTGACTGGGGATACGGGCTCGACCTGCCCGAGGGCTACACCCTAGAAAACAAGGATGGATCAAGCCGCTACCATTTTTCTCACCAACTCTTTCCTATAACTCTTCAAATTGCTCTTTACCCTAAGGGCGATTTCAAACAGGCTTCGGCCGCGCTTACCTTTGTTACCAATCAGCTTGCGTCTGAGGGTCGGCAAGTGTCCTTCCCTTGGCGTCTTCGCGGTGCAGCAATTACTCAGCTCAAGTTTCCAGGTGGTGCCGGATGGGCTGCGTCCGTTGAGCTTGCGCATGATAAGGGCTGGCTTGTACTTGCCTGCCATACTAAGCCAGAACTCGCTACTGAGCTTGAACCTATAATAATTTCTACACTAGACACCATTGCAACCGACCGATTATCTTGGCGCGAACCGGGGCCCATGACTGCCTTTGCCTGGGCTGATGAAAAAGAAATCGAAAGCACGTTCCCCGGTGCAGATCGAACGATTCGTGTGCCTTTTAATTCAGTAGATAGCCAGGCAAATCAATCGGTGATTGACCGCGAGTTTTCTCTCCTTACGAGCTACTTAAACACTCCCTTTGTATACACTGCTTGGGAACGATATTATAGAATAATCTACCGGGACGCTTTTACACGATTTGAAAAAGCTGCCTTCCTTATGGAATCCTTCCTTCCTGAAGCAAGTGAAGAAAAAGCGGCCACCCTACTAGCATGGACACAGAGCTTTGAATACGTACGCGACAGAGAAGGCGCTGATTTTCTTAACTTGCCGGAAACATATATGAATCGATCTGGGGATTGCGACAGCAGGGCACTGCTATTAGTTGTGTTACTCAAACATATGGGTGTAGATGCTGTACTACTTATTTCACCCGAATACAGCCATGCCCTTGCAGCGATAGACTGTGCGGGAAAGGGAGCGCGGTTCTCTGTAGATGGAAAGGATTATTTGATAGCTGATACGACGGCGAAGGTTGGAATCGGCCTAATCGCAAGCGATATGGCCGATCCAGATAAATGGTTCATAGTTAGATTCCCTGAACCAGAATTACCCTGACTATTCGCGAGCAACAAGAAGGTTATACGCTGCCAAGGGAGTCTCAGCGGCAAGCAGACCTTCACGAAGTTCGGCGTTTTTAAGCCGGGTACTAAAATAGGAAAGAGTTTGCAAATAATATGCGTGCTGATTATATGCAGCGGCAATCATAAACAAGAGGCGAACTGGCATATCATCAATAGTTTGAAAATCGATTATATCATTGCGGCATAACCCCACTGCCATAACAAGGTCTGTAACAGAAGAAAGGCGAACATGGGGAATAGCAATACCGCGGCCAATCGCAGTAGACATGAGATCCTCTCGACGGAGTATTTCCACAGAGAGTTCGTTGCGGTTTTTTATTTGGGGAGCAGAACCTAAAGTATCGGCGAGAGCCACCAGAGCATCGTGCTTTGTTGAATGATCTAATAGCACAATCCTGTCGGGTGAAAGAATATTTTGAACTTGAACATGGGGGTTAGGTTGTTGTGATCGTGTTGAACCAGTAAGGCGTTCATTAACCCACTTTTCAATTTCGTCTTTTTTAAAACGCCAGACAGTTCCTATTTTCCCAGCGGGAATTTCACCCTTTTGTGCCCAATCATATACTGTGCGTTCGGAAACACGTAGATACTTGGCAACTTCTTCTATAGTAAGTATATCGTCTGACAATTTTTGCTCTCCTATTTCATCATTTTACGCTATTTTGCAATATACAGTAGTATATGTCAAGCATTACCAGTAGAAACGTGGTTTGTGCTTGCAGACGGTACTAGACATCAGCGAGTTCGTGGAGAGCATCGAAGGGAAAAAGTGAACCAAGGGTAGTATGAACCGCACGTTTATAATCTGGACCAAAAACTACAGGAGTTTCTGGACTCATAAATTCAGATAATACCTGACGACAGGCGCCGCAAGGACTCACGGGATAATCGGAATCCGGGGTCGCAACCGCTATAGCGGTAAACTTCCTTACACCGGATGAAACCGCGGCATAAATCGCGCTTCGTTCAGCACAGTTTGTAAGCCCAAAAGATCGATTTTCTACATTGACTCCCGTAACAATAGTTCCATCTTCGAGCAAAAGAGCTGCCCCCACTCTAAATTTTGAATATGGTGCATAAGCCCGAGCTGCAGTTTCGAGTGCGGCAGCATACAACGAACGATATTCTATTGCTTTTTCCATACAGCTATTATACCATTGTATGCCATGAACATCAAAGGAAATCTCAAGTACCTGGTCGCGGGAGCTACACTTTTTTTACTAGTATATTTATTTCTCGCAGCAGTTCCTATTGGGCCAGATTTTTATTTTGAGCCTTCCTGGATACTCACACTCCCCGACGAGTCTCTGCCTCACGACGAACAAACCGAACCTCAAATATTTCCTGAAAATGCAGAACCTTTTGTTTTGGGAGATACCTTCGGGTTTTTTAGTCCAAACGGCACTGTACTCTATACACAAAAAACAGAAGACCGAATTGCTATTTCTAAACACGGTTGGGCTACTTACCCCTACGATGCCCATAAAACTACTCTGCATTTTACCGATACAACACCTGAATATACGCTTTGCGAACCAGGATACGTACATCTTGACGATGGACATATCTATTTATTTCATCCCGGTGGAAACCGTGTAAGCCGCCATTTACCCAACGGAGACCGCCTTTGGATCCGGGAGCATACTGCACCAATAACTGCATTTAACTGTTCAGCAGCGGGAACAGTTATTGGGTATGCTGATGGAAATCTGACCGCAATAGCACCGGATGGAAGCGAATTGTTTACTTTCTGGCCTGGTGGGAGTGATCAACAAATAATTCTTGGCGTATCCATAAGCGAAGATGGATCCCATATTGCGTGTATTAGCGGTATAAACCAGCAGCGATTTATTGTTGCGAGTCGCATGAGTAATCAGTACCGTATCCTATACCACACCTATCTAAAAGGTAACTTACGACGACAAGCGTACATAAATTTTGAAAAAAGCGGACGATATGCTTTTTTTGAAACCCATAACGGGCTCGGTATATTCGACAGCAAAACAAAAGAATCTCGTATTATACCCCTCTCAGGCAGAGTTCTCTCCACCGGCGATTATCCAGGAGACTCTTTGTTTGTGGTCTTAACACAAAATGGGGAGGATTACACACTTTCAGCTATTGAACAGCCAGATCATTTGGTCGCAACCGCAAACTTCTCCGGAAAAAATGCTTTTTTAGTGCAGCGGAGCAATGTTGTTTACCTTGGTATTAACGACCACATAACCAGAATCAATATCAGGGGGATTGAATGAAGCGTGTTTTATTTATTCTTTTTACAGCAACAGCATTTTCCGTCCTTACTGCTTTTGAGTGGCCGGTATCTCAAATACTTCCGACAAGCCTTTTTGGTCAAAAAACAGAATCATCTGTTGAATGCGGTATTCGTCTTCAAAACAGCCAGCTAGTTCGATCTGCGGGAAACGGAACGCTCATTATGATCCTTGAAAAAGGAAACCCTATGACTAGTTTTCCAAACACACTGGGGAATGCTGCTATTATTGCACATGATGAGGGGCTTATTTCCGTATACGGGAATCTTCAATCCCACGACCACCTTCAAAACAGAACTACTATAGAAGCAGGAGCGATTCTCGGAGAATCGGGTACAAGTGGCTGCGCGCCTGAAGGAACAACATTTTTTCAGATTATTGATCAATTAAAACGCAGATATATTAACCCCCTCCTTGTGCTTCCAGCATTGGCAGACTCACGCAAACCAACAATAAAAACGGCAACCCTCACGGGAGACAATGGCCGGGTTCACACTCTTGCTAGAGCTAAATCCTTGCGTCAGGGAAGATACCAGTTACACGCTGATACTTCAGATACCCTAGACGAAGTGCGAAACGAACTAGCCACATTCAGAATAACGGTACTGCTTAACGGTAGTGAATACACAAATATTGCTTTTGAGGTTATCCTCAGTAAATCAGGAAAACTATTTTTAGGAACCGACTGCCAAGACACGGATAGCTTATATGATGATTTGGGGCAAGTGTATCTAGGAGATATTTCCTTAGCACGAGGCAAGAACGATATAAGCATTATTGCCCGTGATGTTATTGGGAATGAACGAATCGCAACTTACAGTATTACCGCAGAATAGTAATCTTATTCCCCGTATAAATGTTCAAGTTCATGTAAAAACTCTAAAGTTCGCTCTTTACAGCTTCCACATGCAGTGCCAATTTTAGTACGTGCTTGAAGATCAGACCAACTCCGGTCTCCAGCCTTGTAAGCTTCTTCAATATCTCGATCTGTAATATTAAGACAACTACATATTACTTCAACATTTTCTTGGCCCTTGAGCGGGGGCAGCTTGTTCCTTTCAAGATAATCATCTATGGCAGTCCGAAGAGCCTTGTCTCCCAAAACCGAACAGTGAATCTTGTTTGTAGGTAAACCACCAAGCTTTGAAACAATATCTTCCGGTTTTAGGATATACGCATCCTCTATGCTCATCCCTATTATTGCTTCTGAAAGAATAGATGTTGAAGCAAGGGCACTCGCACAACCGTAGGTCTTCCATCGGCAGTCAGTTATTACCCCGTCTGAAATACGGAGTAAAATAAGCATTTGATCTCCGCATCGAATATTTCCAACAATACCGCGACCATCACTAGGCCAGTCGGCCTCGTCAGTCTCCAAAACATTACGGGGATTTATAAAATGGTCTTTAACCGTATCTGAGTATAACCAATCATTCATTTTATCGCTCCTTAGGTGAAATAGTCGAAAACGACCGAAGTTTTGCTATAATTGGGGGAACCATTTCCAATACATACGCAATTTCTTCTTCTGTAGTTTCGTGGCCCATACTAAATCTGATTGAGCCATGAGCTAATTCTGGGCCCACACCAGTAGCAAGTAATACGTGAGACGGTTCAAGGTCTCCGGAAGCGCAGGCAGAACCGGTTGATACATCAATTCCTACGAGATCAAGATGCAATAAAATCGCCTCTCCTTCTGCACCAGGAAAGGAAATATTGAAAGTATTAGGCAACACATATTCGCTGTGCCCGTTGATATGAACATCAGGAACTGCAGCTAAAAAACCTTCGCGTAATAGATTTCGCAAACGAAGCATGGTAGTACCATAATCTCCAAGAGATTCTGCAGCTAGGCGAGCGGCTTCGCCAAAAGCAATTATTACTGGAGAATTATAGGTACCAGCTCGCATACCTTTTTCTTGATGACCACCTCGAATCAGCGGTTCAAGAGGCCTACCCTTTGCAACAAAGAGAGCGCCTACGCCCTTAGGACCATATATTTTATGGGCTGAATACGTAAGATAATCAACCCCGAGAGTTTGCACATCTACCGGTATTTTTCCAACTGCTTGAACAGCATCAGAATGGAAAAGCGCTCCCGCTTCGTGAGCAAGGGTAGCAAGCTTCTGTATATCTTGAATAGTTCCTATCTCGTTGTTTGCCATCATAATAGATACAAAAAGAGGCATTTTTTCTCTCTCACCGCTTTTAGCACCCTCTAACAAAAGGTCACGATAGATTTCTTCATTAATTCTTCCTGCAGAATCAACGGGAACAAAGTGAACGTCCATACCAAGAGAAGCAAGGTGTTTTGCAGATTCCATAACACAAGGATGCTCAATAGCAGAAACGATGATACGTTTTTTGCCAGCATACAACTCTTTACGTGAAGTAGTGGTTTCTAAAGCAGAAGAAACCATAGTTCTGAATATAGTATTATTCGATTCTGAACCACCAGAAGTAAAAATGACTTGTTCGGGTAAAGCATGTATAAGCGAGGCCACATGTTCTCGAGCCGTTGCTACTGCAGCAGCCACACGACGGCCGTCTTCATGCATACTCGAGGCATTTGCATAATTACCGAGTTCAGCTATTAATATGTCCTGCACCCTGCGGTCAACAGGGGTTGTTGCGTTATAATCAAGATAAATTCTTTTAGCCATGATATTGGGTTTACCAACCTCCTCAAACACTAGTACAAAATAAATATACAAAAAATTACCAGTAATGCCAACCGGAAAGATAAGAAATAAAAATTGATTATTGATTCGTGGTATGATAAAATCTCCGATCGGAGGGTTTATGAGTAAATACTACGACAAAACAACTGGTTTTCTATTTGGTGATTCAAAAGAAGTGCCTCTTTCGGGCCTCCTGCCCGACTCTATTGAGTTGCAAAAAGAATTTGATACGCTCATTCTTTCTGCATCCGGTTGGCGCAAAGTTTTTACTGTAAGCTCAGACGAAAATGACTCCTGTGAAGAAATAGGCAAAGCTAACACCGTTTTAGCCGTTCTTATGGCAGATACCTTTGCTTCCTATGTACTCGACCGCCCTCATCTTGGCAATCAAGTTGTTATAGGTAGGGATACACGACCCACAGGAAGAGTTGTAGCAGATATTTTTTGCCGAGTATGCCTTGCTCGCGGTCTTTCTGTACGGTTTCCTGGCATAACAGCAGCTCCTGAGGTTATGGCATATTCCCGCTCCATAGGCCCCTTTGCCTATATTTCTGCAAGCCACAATCCCATAGGGCACAACGGTTTAAAATTTGGTGGTACCGACGGTGGGGTATTCGATCGCGAACAAGCAGAAATACTCATTAATTCGTTCCGCACTCGTATGGCCTGTCCAAATGTTGCAAAAACCGCTGCTGAACTTATAGCTGCTTGTACCGAAGAAGACATTGCCAACGTTTGGATACAAAGCGCTGATGAAAAAAAAGCAGCATTAAAAGCCTATGATTCCTTTACCCGAGAAATTGTTTCGGGACCATTTAAAGATTCTTTTTTTTCCGACTTACGCATCGCTGCCGAGCGCCGAAGCGAAACGGCTAAGCCTCTTTCTCTTCTCGTAGACTTTAATGGTAGCGCTCGCACCATATCAATTGACCGCGACTTTATTGCTGATGCTGGATTTCACCTGAGCGTAATGAATGAAAAACCTGGGGCCATTGCCCACCGTATTGTACCCGAAGGCGATAGCCTCCTTTTTTGCGCAGAACGGATGAAGGAACTTAGGTTGCATGGAACCGGCCCCGAACGCCATACTCTTTTAGGCTATGTTCCAGACTGTGATGGCGACCGCGGAAACATTGTTTTTTGGAATGAAGAAGAAAATGTTGCACAAATTTTAGATGCCCAAGAGGTATTTGCTCTTTCTGCTATTTCGGAATTATCCTTTCTCGTCTATTCAGGACAATTACAAGTTTTACCGGAAAATCGAGCCAACACCAATACAACAGATCCCGTTACAGGCACAGCAAGGGCTGTTTCTAGCCCTAAGTGCGCAGTTGCGGTAAATGGACCCACTTCGATGAGAATAGAGGCCATAGCGGCTGCTTTTGGCACACAAGTTATGCGCGCAGAGGTAGGAGAAGCAAACGTAGTAAACCTTGCTCGCTCTCTACGCGAACAAGGATATCTCGTACGATTTTTAGGAGAAGGTTCTAACGGAGGCAATATTACCCACCCAGCCGCAGTTAGAGATCCCTTGAACACCGTCTTCGCCCTAATAAAATTATTAACGCTCGACGACACGGAAAAAAGAAAGGGCATGTTTCATATTTGGTGTTCACTTTCAGGCCAAGAAACAGCGTACAAAAAGGGCTTTACCTTTGCCGATATTCGCCGTACACTCCCCCCTTTTGCAACCACAAGTGTCTATGAATCTTATGCCCAACTCAAAATTCAAACTACATCTCATGCTGTACTTAAAAACAAATTCCGAAAAGTCTTTTTAAGAGAATGGGAAAACGGCAAGTTCCCCTTATTAAAACCAGGTGAAAAATGGACGTGGAAAGCGGTTACACACAACGGAACTCAAACACGAGAACTAGCAGAGGATTTTTCAGTTTCGCTCAACGGTGGCTTAAAAATTATTTTTTATAATAATGAGGATACGCCTGAGGCATTTATTTGGATGAGAGGTTCAGGAACTGAACCTGTATTCCGCATTCTTGCTGATGTTTCAGGTTCAAATCAGAAAAAAGAAGAAGCATTACGTGAATGGCTATCACGTATGGTACTTGAGGCTGACAGTGAAATAGAGTAGTATTCTTGGTTACTAAGGAAGGTTACAAATGGGAATACGTGGAGAATTGTTTACTACAGAGGTAATACTCGACAACCGGACATATTTCTTTAACATTAAAGAAAACCGGATGGGAGACGTTTTTCTCCAAGTTGTTGAAAGCAAAAGTGCCGAAGGATCAGGCTTTGATCGCCATGCGATTGTCGTGTTTGAAGAAGACATGCAACGTTTTCTCGGAGGACTCGAAAGCAGCTTACAATATATTGAAAAAACAAGAAAAACCCGACAGAAAACCTCACCAGAAACAAAAGGGAAAAAAATTGTCCGCAGAAGAGCAAGCCCAACAGAAAGCGAGTCTGTTAACCCGCATGACAAAACACCCCCGCCAAAACCAGGCCGGCGTGTAAAAGTAATACCTAAAAAAAAGTAATTTCTAACGTCTCTTTATAGTCAGAATAAACCAAGCTGGCCTTCGCCCTTAAGATGAAACGATTTTCGTTGAATGGGAGAGGGCCCATTTTGTTTCATGGCCTCTATATGGCCCTTAGTAGGATACCCCTTATGCTGCTCATAGCCATATTGTGGATATAACCATGAATACCGCATCATCATGCGATCCCGTGCTGTTTTTGCCAAAATTGACGCTGCCATAACAGCAGGACAGGTAGCATCGGCACGTGGGATTGCTCTGCAATTTTCTAAACCAAGATCAGGAACAAAAAGTCCATCAACAATTATTTCTAGCTTTTTTGGATCAAAACTCTTTTCCTCTAGGGAAGCTTCTTTACGCATCATTCCTTCAAATGAACGTTTCATAGCAAGCAATGATGCCTGTAGAATATTAATTCGGTCAATTTCTTCTGGATAAGCCCAGCCTACTGACCACGCTTGTGCATGAAGAAGAATTTCCCTCATTGCAAAATCTAGTCGTTTTTTGGTAAGTTTTTTTGAATCATTTAAAAAAGAGCAATCAAAATCAAGAGGTAGAATAACAGATGCGGCACAAACAGGACCGGCCATAGGACCACGCCCCGCTTCATCAAGACCGCAAATTATTGGAGAATTAAGATCAAGCTTCATAGCTATCTCGTTCCAGTTTTCCTGGGGTATTTAAAACCATTTATTGTTAGGTTTTGTTCTGAAACAATAAGAGTGTTCTTATCCATCCAAAATGCCGTATCTGCATTTTCTAATCCAGTGTAAAGCCGTTCGAGCATTACATCGTTGATCACAATAGATGCGCCCCAAGATTCTACAGCACGAGAAGCATTTTTTGCGGAAACGGTAATCCTAGCAGCTAAAAGAGTTGTTCTACCTCCGGTAATAGAAATGCCGGAGGCTATACGAGAATGAACTTCAAAAGATGAATCCTTTGCATAAAAAATTGAATTACGAGTATCTACTGCACAAGCATACTCATCGGCAGAAAGGAAAAAATGAGATGAGTGGCATACTATATTTGATTTTTCACTGCGTAATATAGTACCAGATCCTGCACCAGTATCGCGTATCGTGCAATTGGTTATAAGAATTTTTCCGTTAACTACTTCGAATAGTGGAAGCGAGCCAGAATTACCAGCATAACCACCTCCAGCTCTTAAACTATTTGATCGAGTAATAGAAATTCCGTTGAGCTCAAGCGTCTCAGAGTACATCCTGATTACAGCATTTGGACCCGCTGTAATTTTGGCCTTTGAACCGGTAAGAGAAACTTTCGCCTGCAGACTGTGCGGGCGGTCAAGACGTACTGAACCTGTAAGAGATACACGCCAGCTCCCCCTTCCCTTTATTACCGCAAGAGCTGAATCAAGATTAGTAAAAGGTGCCTGTAGGGTTCCGTCAGAAATCTTTGATCCAGAATATCCTCCATCAACATACAGGGCATTTCGATCTACAGTAATTTTTTGTTCAGTTACTGGGCTCTTATTCCCTGCACGATCAACGGAAAAACTGGAAACAGTATAGGCAACAGAATGGTCAGGATCTCCCGTGAGTACCCATGAAGAATCAGAGTGTTCAAAAATGGGAGGATTAATCGAAACCTGAATCATGTCTTCTCCAGAAACTCGAATAGTTACTGGGTCCCTAGAATAGGTTAAAGACGAAGGGATACCTAAAGATGGAGCTCTAGGGGCTTTTCGATCGAGAATAAATTGAGCAGAAAGTTCTCCATGGGCAACGCCATCGTGAACGGCAAGTATACGTACCACATAGGGTTCACAAGCTCCTTGTGGGGTTTCTAAAAGCAAACCGCTTGCTAACACTGGAGCATTATCACCGAGTTCGACCTGCAAAGGCGGAAATGCCGATCCAACCGAATAATACAAGGTATACGGGGATTCGGAGACACTTAAAAAAACTGGTTCTGCTGTAACGCCGGCTAGCGGGATCCCAGAAAGTTGCGGCTTAACCGGTAAAGGAATAGATTGGACCTTTCCATTATCCCAAGTAGGGGCGTACCAGTAAACAAAAGAGTTTTCCGTACGTTCTAGGACTACCGGCTCCTTATAATCAAACCAAGTTCTCTGATCATGTGAATAAAAAACAGGGCTATCAAATGCAATAGACATAAAATGCCAGTCATGAAAAGAAAGCCGTGGTTGTGGTTTATTTGAAGTTTTTACCGTATCTTCTTTAAGAATAAGTGAGGGGCTCGAAGAATTTTCGCTTCCAGCGGCAAAGACCCAACGCCAAAAAGTTCTTTCTTTTCTTATTGTAATTGGATACAAACGGCGTATTCCCTCGGGTACAGAAAAAAGAACCCTTTTTTGTTCTTTTCCAGAACGCCAAGGATTGCCAATGGTACAGGTATACCCTTCAGGAAGTGTGTCTTCAAAAAAAGTACCAGCCTCAAAAACGCCGTTAGAAGAAGGTAAGTTTGTTGTAAGGGGGGCCGTCTTTTCATTAACTGTATATAAAACAGTCTCAGTCCATAGAGTACCTTTTGGGTCTTGGGCGGCTAACCTCACAGTAACAGAACCTGCTGCATCTATAAAAACAGGGTTGGAATATTCAATTCCTTGTGCCACAGGATCTGTTCCATTTAGGGTATACAGTAATTTAGTTCCTAGTAAGGAATCTATAACTAGGGTTTGCCGATTTGCCCAAGAACCAGAAACGGGATTAACGACAGAGAAGGGTTGCTGGTCATGTATTCCGGTTTCTGGAGTAACTGACGACGGGTTGCTTTGATTACCAGCCAAATCGACAGCATAGGAACAAAAAACGGCTCCGCTAGGAAGAAAAACCAATTCCTTATTGGTCGTTTCCCCCCGGGAAACAGAACGATAAAAAGGATGATACACAGCATAGTGGATAATTACAGGTTCGTCTGAAGAAGATATAACCTGCACGCCTCCCTCGGTTTTAGAGAGAATATAGGAAGGCACAGCTGGTCGTTTTTTGTCAATTTTCCATTCAAGAACATCTGAGGCAATAAGCGGAGACTCAGGATCAAGGGAACGCAGTTCCGTTTTTATCCGGTACATTTTCTCTTCGCCGTATTCTGCGTACAAAAGCAAAGGAGCTGAACTATCGTCAAGACGAATACCATTTAAGAATAGTGTAAGACGAGTGTTCGGATTCACTACAAAAGAAAGCAACTGGTCTGTAGCATAAACACCGGGCTTAGGGACTACTTGCAAACCTTGGAAAGCAAAAACATTTGAAGCACACAAGAGGAGAAAAGCAGTCGCAAGCGATTTATAACTTTTAAAGACTCCCCTGTGCCCTATCATTATTTCTCGTTTAGCATCGAAAGAATGGGCCTAAGTTCCGGATCTTTTTGGTAATAATATTCCTCAAGTTCCTTTTCGCTTAGACCAATTAATTCATGACTCATATAATGAATCCAGCAGTCATCTTCTGGTTTATCAATTGTGTGTTTTCTGCACCAATAATCAGGCTGAATAGGAAGCTGTTCATCATGGAAAGAAAAATACTTATAATCATGAACGGCAACTTTTACATCTCGACGAGGGATTCCTTTTTCAATTAGGATTTCCACCAGATGGTTAATAGTTTTCCCTGTATCAAAAATATCATCTATGAGAAGGATCTTATCTCCATGGCGGAGGTGTTCCGGTGAATAAGTCCACCCATCTACCATAACGCGATCCCGCTGGCGAATATCCGAATAAGAACGAGCTACAACAGCAGCGTACAAAACTGGGTGCGCATCTTTTCGAACAATTTTAAAAAACTCGCTTACCACGTTAGCAAGATAGGCACCACCACGAAGTGACACATAAATAACATCAGGAACAAAGCCTTCATTATAAATTTTGTATGCCATTTTCAGAGCATTATTTCGAACAGTTTCATAGGGCAAAAATTCTTTGTGCATACAACAACTCTCCTGTATTTACTGTAACCTCTTTTTAATGATTGCTCAAGAGAAAACAAAAAACGGGCATTTTCCGCGTAGGAAAAATGCCCGTTCGTATAATCAAAAACTAGTGCTTATAGCGTATGGTAGAAACAGTTTGACCTTCTCGAAGAATATCATACCAAGTTTCTTTTACGCTTTTATCTGATATATAGGTATAAAAATCACTGAGTTTTTTAATTTTCTTATCATTAACCGCAGTAATTATATCGCCAGATTGCATGCCCATAACTGCCGCAGGACTCTTTGCTTGAATACCATAAACTAGTACGCCTTTAACATCCTTGGAAATCTTTGCTTCTTTGCGAACTTCATCCGTTAAAGGGATAGGAATAAATCCTGGCCAAAGTTTAGATGCATCAGAAACAAGACTCTCGTTCCTTTCTTCTATGCGCACGGTAAGAGTTTCTTCTTTGCCCTGACGAATAACACCAAAGGTTACCGTTTCACCGTTTTCAAGATCGCCAACATCGCGAACAAGTTGGTCTACAGAACGTACGTTAATTCCGTTGAGTGAAATAACAAAATCACCAGGTATCATACCGCCCTTTTCTGCTGGAGAGCCTATGAAAATCTGTGAGGCAAGCGCGCCTCGCGTATTAGTTATTCCTAACTCATCAAGCATTATTTGATTAGCAGAAGAAAGAGAAACTCCTAACCAACCGTACTTTATTTTTCCCGTCTTAATAAAGTCGTCTATTGCTTTTTTAACGTTGTTTATAGGAATCGAAAATCCTAGGCCCTGAGAACCACCAGTTGAAGAAGCAATCCATGAATTTATTCCGACTATTTCGCCGTAAATATTGACGAGAGGACCACCTGAATTTCCCTGGTTTATTGCCGCGTCAGTTTGAATAAAATCATTAATATTATTATTTGGTCCGCCGGAACGCCCAACAGCGCTTACAATACCCTGCGTTATTGAAGACATATACCCGAGGGGAGCGCCAACAGCAAAGACAATATCTCCTGCTTGTACCGTTTGTGAATCCCCTATTTTAGCAAGAGGAATGTTTTTATCATTTGATTCAAACGATACCAAGGCAATATCCTTGCGTTCATCTCCACCAATAAGCTTTCCGGTAAACTCTCGTTCATTAAATAGCTTGACCCGTATTTCAGTTGCAGACCCCACAACATGCTGATTAGTAAGCACGTAGTACGTCGTTCCAGTTTTTCTAACAATAACACCAGATCCTAGACCCTCTGCGCGATATTCTCTTCCACGGGGCTTTTCATCTGAACGCTCTTCGCCTTTTTTACCATCGGGCCCCTGAAAGAAAAACCACGGGAAACCCTCTAAGGGTGTTGACGGTACCGTTTTTGTTTCAACAACATCAAGAGTAACAACTGTGGGCAAAACCGCCGCAGCAACAGCTCGGTTTGCACTCTGCATACCCTCAAGAAGTGTTATAGCCTCTTGTGGAATAGGAGTAACATCAAGAGAATCTGCAAATGCTGTCTGTGCAGAACCCGGAACCCTGGTACAACATAATACTACCAGTGTAAAAGTCAAAAAGGCTCCTAAAGAAAGTAAAAGGAGTTTTCCCATTTTTTTTGTAGTACGTTTCATAACACCTCCGCTAGAATGCGTTCAATAATTTGATTATTCATATATATAATGTAATAAATTTGATGGGCAAGGGGTTACATTAAAGGGCTTTTATTCTTCGTTTGGATTAAGAATTGTAAGAATTTCGGTATGATCTTCAAAAACGGCAACGGTATGCTCCATATGACAAGAAGTTTTTCCGTCGGCAGTTATAACTGTCCATCCGTCCTTTTGTAGTTTTATATCTCCCGTACCCAAGTTTACCATTGGCTCAATAGCTAAAACCATACCCGGCACAATTCTAGGATTTGGGCCTCTTTCAGGTACATTGGGAATCTGTGGATCTTCGTGAACTGCTAAACCTACTCCGTGCCCACAGTATTCATACACCACACCAAAACCAGCACCCGAAGCAACATCGTACACTGCACGAGAAATATCTCCGATGCGGTTTCCTTTGCGACAAGCGGCGATTCCTGCATCAAGCGCTCGTATAGTCGTATCTACCAATTCTTGCTCACGAGGTGTAATAGTTCCCACAGGTACGGTTACCGCTGAATCACTAAAATATCCGTTGAGATCAATACCAATATCGAGAGAAACAAGGTCTCCATCGCGTATTATTCGCTTTTTTGAGGGAATGCCGTGTATAACTTCATTATTTATGGAGATACAAGCAGCTCCAGGAAAATCCTGAGAATACCAGGCGGGAGTTCCTCCGCCTCTTTTTATATAGTCAACACAAAATGCGTCTATGTCCTGTGTTGTTACTCCAACTTGTACGAGAGGTATTACCTCTTTGTACAGTCGAGCAAGCATTTTACACGATTTACGTATACCATCAATCTGATTTTCATTTTTTATTCGTATCATATCTCACCTCTTAGATCTTCAAACTTTATTTTCAATCTTCTGGATAGTTCCTTTACACCTGTCATTGTTGGTTCCCTGCGAAGGGCTTGTATAAGGCAGATGCGCGCAGTTGGAAAATCACCAATACGTTCATAACAAACAGCCATAAGCTTAAGAATAGCCGCATCATCTTTTTTACCAAACCCAAGTTCTAAAGCAGATTCAAGGCAGTCGAGGGCCAACTCATCGGAGAGGAATCCTACAATGCGGTTTTTTATAATATTCCGCGTAAAAGAAAGAACCTCGGAGAAAAAATGTCGAAAGTATGGTCGATTCCGTTCCAATACAATTACCTCTTCTAAAAGAAGGAAGGCATCATAAACATCGTTTCGAAGTGCTAGTTCTTCTGCAAGCACAAATGCACAATCCATAAAATCTTCTCGACCAAAGAAGGCTGAAAGAACAAAGCCGCCTAAATCATTTCGTCGAATTCGGTACTCTGAAACGGCTTCTTCTTCTAGTTCATGAAAAAGATCAAAGAAAATGAGCTTAGCACGGCTTTCCTTATCGGTTCTCTGCAAAAGCCAGGCACGATAATCAAAACTGGCCGTTGCTCCGTGACTACCTTTAGCCCGTCGAAAAATACCGTAAAGAACGTCGAATTCGGCACGTCTTTCAGGCTCAGAAAGTGTTTCATAGGCTCTAATCAGGTCACGCATTTTCTCTGCACGAGAAGCCTGAGAAAAAGCCGGTCCTGGTATATCCGGATGGAGTTCCTTAGCACGCCTACGATAGGCTCTTTTTATCTCGGCTGCGGATGCAGAAGTCGAAACGCCTAATATTTGGTAACAATCATGCACTATTTAGTTCAGCCTATGTTGGCACCAACATCTACAGCGTGTTGTTCACCTTTAACAATGTCAAAATAATCCAAACGCAAACCCTGCGACTCAAGTATGTGCATGAGGTTTCGGCAGGTTTTAGCGGAACGAAGGCCAACCTTCAATACTAAGGCGCATCCTTTTTTACCTGAAAGAGTTCCAGAGGCGGCTAAAGTTTTGAGTACAGATTCTGGAACCTTTGTAGAAAGGGCACTTATTGGTCTAATAAGAACCGCAATATAATCGAACATTCCAAGGTGAGTTGACGTTTTATTATCAAGACCGTCTACGAGAACAACCTCGTTACCACGACCTTCTGAAGCTTTTTTTAGTATCGCTAAGATCTTATCGTCATCTTTTGAACGATTTACAAGAAAATGCACAAGTGCTACACGCATGATTCAATCTCCAATGAGAGGTGTTAGGACAGTTTAAATAACTGTTCTATCATTTTTTCCTTAACAATTAGTACAGAGCAACGAGCGCGAAGCATAATTGTGCGATAAGACGCAGAAATAATTTCTTTTTCTTCACCAGCTTCTACTGCTTCTCCATCGTTTCCGCCAAGAAGGATTACATCAATCTTCTTTTCCTCCGCAGAGGTAACAACTTCAGACCAAATAGCACCATGGCGAAGTTCAGTTTCAATTTTTACACCTTTTTCTTGTGCCATTTCTTCTACAAAAGCGAGATAACGCCTACCATTGTCTTCTAGGCTTTGTTCATATTCTCGACTTTCTTCTTCGATGAAAATACGGTTAAGTGTTAACTGTTTAATAGTTGCGGTGTCTACCACATAAATCGCATAAACTCGGCACCGATACAATTTTGCCATTAGGACAGCAAAACGTACTGCATTTATTGATGCATCGGTGCCATTAACCATAACCATAATATTCTGAAAAAGTGGTTTTATCATTATTTGGATCCCCCACTCCTAGCCTTCAGCACTTTAAGTACAAAGACGCTTTCACGTTCCCTTTCTTCGAGAATACCTTCAATATAGGTCATAGTTTCTCGAGTTTGCGGAATTACCTGCTTATCAAGGGCATTTACTCTGCGCTGAGTTTTTTTCACTTCTTTCGCAAGCCGCCAGACAATGGTCCGTATTGAGGCCATTTCAGTAAGCAGACGAAGCAATTCAAAAAAGTCTACCATGACTTTGTCACATTGGGCAAATGAATTTAAATAAGACCAAGCAAGACGTCGTTTAGGTAGTTCTACAGAAACAGACGAAAAGTTCATTCCTGCAAGAAATACTCGATGTTCGCTAAGCTCAAAGTTATATGAAACCATTTTTGCCGCACGTTCGGTGCGATCCCGCCCAACAGTCATAAACATATGGCGAAGAGAAGGATACGCTTTTTCAATTTGCTTTTCAATATCATTTTCAAGCAATTTGACCTTTTCCACCATCTGCATGAGCTCCATTACTAAAATCTCACGCTTTTGCTCGAGCAGTTCGTACCCATCTTGGGCTATTGTAAGCTGTTCTTTTATTGCGAGCAAGTTAGACTTAGTTGGCGCTATTGGCAGTCTTGCCATACTATGATCCTACCTTTTGGGGTACATCGGATAGTTTTTTTTCATAGGCTTCCACTGCAGCTTGCATATACTTTTCAATATATTCAGGTTTAATACGGTAGAGTTCATTTTTGGGAAGATAAGAAAGAGCCCACCAACCAATATCCAATGTTTCTTCTATAGTTCGATTCTCAAACTCACCTTGGGTAAGGAAGTTCTGTTCAAACACTTCTCCGAATTTAAGATACTTTTTATCGATATCAGAAAGTTCTTCCTCACCGATAATTGACGCAAGATTTCGTATGTTTTTTACTCGAGAATATCCTGCAAAAAGCTGACTCGATACATCCTTGTGATCCTCACGAGTCATACCCTTTCCAATGCCGTCCTTCATAAGACGGGAAAGGCTTGGCAAGCCGGCAACAGGGGGATAAATCCCTTTTTGTGAAAGTTCGCGGTCAAGCACGATCTGTCCCTCAGTAATATAGCCAGTAAGATCCGGTATTGGATGACTAATATCGTCGTTAGGCATAGATAGGATGGGAATCTGTGTTATAGATCCCGTGGACCCCTTGATCCGGCCTGCTCGTTCATACAGTTCTGCAAGGTCGGAATACAAGTACCCAGGATAACCCTTTCGACCTGGGACCTCGCCACGAGTTGTAGATATTTCTCGAAGAGCTTCGCAATAGTTAGTCATATCAGTGAGAACAACGAGAACGTGCATATTCTTTTCATAGGCTAAATATTCTGCCGCGGTTAAGGCACATCGAGGAGTAATAATCCGCTCAATAGACGGAGCGTCCGCCAAAGAAAGAAACATAGCTACTCTAGAAAGAACCCCAGATTTTTCGAAGGTATCTATGAAAAAGCGAGCCACGTCATATTTAATACCCATACCAGCAAACACCATAACAAAACTTTCATCAGAGGAAAGTATTTTTGCTTGGCGAATTATCTGAGCAGTAAGGCGGTTATGAGAAAGACCATTACCAGAAAAAACCGGTAGTTTTTGACCTCGAATTAAGGTATTCATTCCGTCGATAGCCGATATACCGGTTTGAATAAAGTCCTGAGGATAAATGCGCGCAAAGGGGTTTATTGGAAATCCATTTACATTGACCATTTTCGACGAATACATTTCGGGAAACCCATCTGTAGGTTTTCCCAACCCGTTAAAAACGCGACCTAATAGACCGTCAGAAACCCTCATTTCCATGGGAGTTTCAAGAAACTCAACGGTTGTTTCATCAAGAGAAAGCCCCGATGTTGAACCGAAAATTTGAACGACACAAACCTCTTCAGAAACATCAATAACACGACCAGTTCGGGTTGCTCCACGATGATCACGAACAGAAACTATTTCACCAAATGAAATGTTCTCTCGCCTTTTTACTATAATAATGGGGCCGTCAACAGATTCAACACCCCGATATTCTACACCTTTCATGAAAGTTCCACCTTCCGGTATAACCGATCAATTTCATCAAGCTGTTGATTCATACGAGTCTCTACAGCGGAAATCCCCGCAAGGTCTTCGTTAACAAAGGCGGTTTTAATACGCATAATTTCATCCCTACAGGGAAGATTCACCAGCTTGGCAAGTGGCGCGCCGTTGTAAATTATGGAACGCGCACGTTTGTAAAAATCCATAATTATCACTAAAATCATTATTTGTTTTTCAGGAACAGAAAACATGTCGGTCTCATCAAACGCACTTTGTTGAAGAAATCCAATTTTTACCATTTCCGCTGCAACCATAATAATGCGTTCAGTATCAGGCAATGCGTCCGGTCCAATCAAGCGAACAATCTGTTCCAACCGCTGCTCTCGTTTGAGCAGATCAAGGGCTTGAAGTCGTACATCATTCCAACGAGGATCGAGACGATCCCACCATGGTCGAATTTCCTCTGCATATTCTGAATAAGACTCTATCCATCCAATTGCTGGATAATGACGAGCATAGGCAAGCTCACGATCTAGAGCCCAAAAACAGCGAATAAATCGTTTAGTGTGCTGAGTTACCGGTTCGGAGAAGTCGCCTCCAGGGGGAGAAACCGCACCGACGATCGAAACAGAACCTGTGCCTCCACCGAGGGAGGTAATACGCCCTGCACGTTCGTAAAATTCAGCAAGGCGAGTTGGTAAATACGCTGGGAAGCCTTCTTCTGCTGGCATTTCTTCCATACGACCAGAAAGCTCACGAAGAGCCTCTGCCCAACGGCTCGTTGAGTCTGCTAAAATTGCAACATCCATTCCCATATCTCGGTAATACTCAGCGAGCGTTATTCCTGAATACAGGGAAACCTCTCGCGCTGCTACTGGCATATTAGATGTATTCGCAATTAGTATGGTTCTCTCCATAAGAGAGCGTTGGGTTCTAGGATCAATAAGCTGTGGAAATTCGGTTAATACGTCGGTCATTTCATTCCCACGCTCGCCACAGCCAATATATACAATGAGGTCAGCGTCGCACCATTTTGCAATTGCATGCTGAGTCATGGTTTTTCCAGTGCCAAATCCACCTGGGATTGCCGCCGTACCACCCTTTGAAAGGGGGAAAAACACGTCAATTACCCGCTGTCCTGTTATAAGAGGCTCGGAAACTGTAAGCTTTTCCCGGTAGGGGCGCGCATTGCGCACCGGCCAGTAATGAGCGAGATAAATAGGTTCATCTAATTCTGTTTTAGCTATTACATCATTAATTGTGTATTCACCCGTCTCGGCAATCCAAGTAAGAGATCTACCACGAACAGTCGGCGGAACCATGATTTTATGAAGTATTGATTCAGTTTCCTGAACCGTTCCTAAAAGGGTCCCCGCTGCTATGGGCATACCTGCTAAAACAGGTTCTCCTGCTTGTGTATTTGCCAGAACAAAACGCCATTTTTTATCATCATTGAGAGGAGTGCTACGTTCTCCGGGCATTAAGAAAGCACCAGAAGATTCATAGAGATCTTCGAGTGGTCGTTGTATTCCATCGTATATTGTGCCAACCAGCCCTGGGCCAAGCCGGACAGAAAGTGGGCGTAAATGGCAAACTACTTTTTCACCGACACGCATGCCGGTGTCATCCTCATATACCTGAATTGTAGCAATTCCGTCTCTAAGACGTATTATTTCGCCAATAAGTGCGGCTTCTCCCACATCTACAACATCGTATAGACCGCATGCACCGAGTCCTGATGCATATAAAATAGGCCCGGATATCCGGGTAACAGTTCCTTCAATGCGAGTTTGGTTAATCATTCAGGCAACCTCCCGCCCATGAGTGCCAATGCCAGCTCTTGACGTTTTTCTGACATGAGATCCTCAAAAAGTTCTTCTTTAGTTACTCGGCATAACACAGACCGGTTATCCGACTCAAGGTAAAGACCATCAGAATAACCGGATTTACTGGCTTCTGCTGGAGTTAACTCGGAAAGAGAAAAACTAACGGAATCGTCAAAAACGCTGGTTAAGGCTTTACGTACAGCTGCTTCACCATAACCGGTGTACTGTACAGTCATAGAAGACGGTTTAAAAACCGTCCGATATTTTTTCATCATGTCTGTATATAAAGCAAGTCGACGGTCTGGACCTATACTGGTAAACCAGTCTGTAAGGGCCTGTGAAACCGATGTATCCACAAAGGAAACAATTCGACGCTGTTTTTCGAGCGGTATAGCGGAAGCTGAGTCATTTCTATATGATTCCGCCTTTTGCTTATACTCGTGGCTCTTTTCTTCACGACTTTTTTCAATGCGGAGAGAAACATCGTCATAAATAGCACGACATTCAGCTTCGCTTGTTTTGAGTATTTTTTCTGCTTTTCTCCGGGCATCTTCTAGTATTTCCCGGTCTAGTATTTCTGTTGAACGTAGCTCTTCCATCTTGCTCCCACTCTTATACGTGTATACCGATTGCTTCTCGAATAGAAGCAGTCAACGTCTTGCGTCCAGGCAAATGCCCGTGCAAACCGGGTATTTCCACAATGAGCGGATATTCAGCACTCATTTGCCAATCGCGAACTTCTTCTTCTAGCATGGCGGAAGCTTCTTCGGTTAAAATTAGTACCTTGGCGCGTTCTTCCGTTACCGGAGCGCCACCTGCTAACATGCTCCCGCGGCCAGTTACTCGGTAAAACGCATCAAGCGCTTCATCTCTATTTCGCACTACCGTGCCCGGTACTCCGACTAGAGAAAAACCGAGAACAAGCTCACGCTCCCCGATTATCCAGTATTTCACTGTGTATCTTCCGTATTAAAAGAGGAGGATCAAAAGTGCGACTAGAAATCCCCACAAACAAATACCTTCGGCAAGCCCAACAAAAGGAAGTGCCTTTCCAGAAAGCTCAGCATTCTCACTCATTGCACCCATTGCTGCAGCACCAATACGGCCTACAGCCATACCACCAGCAATACATGCAATACCAACCGCAATCGCGGCAGAAAGATACTTAATGCCCGCTACCGAAGAAGTGGCAGCTTCGGGACTCACCGACCCTTCATTTGCAAACACCAGTGCACCGGCGAAAATCAGCCCTGCAGCTGTTAAAAGTTTACGAATCATATTATTTCTCCTTGTAAGTAAATCGGAAGGGTATAAATTCCCTACCGGTTTCTGTAAAAAATTTTGAAAAGAACTCATAATACTGGAGACGAATTACTTGTATAGCAACAATTAGTCCTTCCAGAACAATGATAACTAGATTTCCTAAAACAGCAATTAAGATTCCTCCAGCAGATAAAGATCCGCCAACAAATCCTGTCATAGTAAAAATTATAAAGCTTAAAACTGCATGTGCAAGAGCAAAGGCACCCACACGTAGAAAACTGACGGAGTTTGATAAATATGAAGAAACAACTTCCAACAATTCTACAACTCCCTCAATAAGTGCAGAGAAAAGACCATTTTCTAAAACTGGTCGGTGGCCATCCATAATTCGGGAAAAAGGTTCGCCAAAAAACAAACCGATAAGTGAAGTTCCCAAAACGGCTGCATCGTACCAAGCAAAACCAAAATCCGTAAGGCCAATACGCAAAGCAAAGAAAATCACATACCAGAAAAACACTGCACCACAAATTCCTGTTTTACTAAAAATAGCCTTTGAAGGGCGACCGAGGGAAAATTGATTAACAATGTTTATTATTAAACCAACCGAGTTAATGATAAAACCAATTACGAGAGTAAAGGCGAAAAAGTACATTAGTTTATCTAAAGACCCCTTAGAGGGCATTATCTCCAATATAACATCACGCGGTTCACCAAAAAGACCCGTTACCCAATAACCAAAGGGCTGCAAAACGTTTGAATTAGCAAAAAATTCGCCGGTTAACAAGCCCATAATCATGCTTGAAGTACCGATAGCAAGAAAAATTGGCCCAAACTGGTATGATTTACGCAAAATTGGAACAAGTTTTTTTGTAAGAAGGACTCCTATTAAGAAGAAAACGAGCCCCTGCCCCACATCTCCAAACATAATACCAAACAGAAGTGTAAAGAAAAATGCTACGATGGGTGTTGGATCTACGGTTCCATACAGAGGAGCACCATAACTAAAAATCATACGCTCAAAGCTCTTAACTAGCGCACCATGTTGAAAGCGAACGGGTACTTTTTCCCGTCCATTTTGAACCGATGGAACTTCGTTCGGGGCATATAAACGAATAGCGATACGACCCTCGGTACGGTCGTCAAGATCTTGCATGAGAATGGTAGAGTCATCTGCTGAAATCCAACCCATAATGCGATAAACGAGCTGGGTAGATTCAAGAGATTCACGAACAGACTGCACCTTTGAACCGAGAGAAAAAGTCAACATAAGACGAATGATTTCTTCTCGATGTATTGAAGAAAAACGAGCGCGTTCTTTCGAAACGCTCGCTACATGAGCGGTGGATTCTTCAACCTGCTTTTTAAGACTCTCAAGAACATCGTCGGGAATTCCCTTAAAGTCTTTAGGAATTTCAAGAGCAGCAAAACCATAGCGCTTGAGTTCGGTATCCAGAGCAAAGCGACCTTTTTTTGAGGTTGCTGCTAGTATTCGTGTCTTATCTTCGCCAAGAGGAACTATAACCGCGCGATCTCCAACTGAAAACTTGAGCTCTTCAAAATACTGGGGATCAATTTTTCCAATTCGCATAGTGAGAAAGGTTAGATGTTCAAACTCGCTATACGCTACTTTAAGATTAGCAAAAGAAAGAGCTTCTTCATAAGCATTAACTACTCGCTTTTTTTGTTCGGCTGCGTCTTGTTCTTGTTGACGTAGATTTTCTACATCATCAAGAATTACGCTTGCTGAATCTATATCTTTTTCGGTAGGCAAAGTTGTATCTTCTGCATACTCATGGGCATCGGAAAAACTCAAATACCCGCGAGCTCCTTGAAGGCTGGCGAGCATCTCACTGTGAGGATTATCCTCTTGGCCGCCCGAATAATCAGTTTCATTTTGTATCTGAAAGTTAGCAGTTTTTCCTAGATATTCAAGAACTTGATCTATATCCTGTTTCAGGACCATCAATTCTGCAAGTTTCATTTGTGATGTTTTACGCATGGAAGATATCCCCCACATATTCATTCAATTCAGTTTCATTCGCTCCAAGACGAAGTCCTTCAGCCGCAATTCTTATCATTTGATCCTCAAGTTGTTTTATTTTTAAAAACGAAACCAAAACACCCACGGTAAAGGGGTTCTGATGGAAGCTGGTCATTGCGGTACGATACAAAAACTTATCACCCTCAAGCTGAGCCCAGCGGGGGTCAAGTTCCCAAGGAAATCCTTCCTCGTGCGGATTCAAGAGCCATGAATATTTCCAGCCATCCCAATCAGTATGCGTATCAAAAGAACGGGTAAGAACATACAAAGCCGGGCCACACAGTTTTTCGCGTGTGGGTTCTTTTTCGTTAATGCATGCAAGCATAGGAATAATTTGCTCCGGATCCATATGATAATAGGAGGTTAAACGCATTGCCCAAACAATATTTTGAAGTATTATTTCTTCTTGAATTATAGTTTCCGTCGAAGCGCGATCTTTAGTGGAAAGAGATAAAAATGCATTCCAGACAGCAGTATAATATTCATGGTCAAGTCTTGTTTCCCATACTACCTGCTCCTCAAGTTCTGGCACTCTATCAAACCAAGCAAGAGGGGAGTTTTTAGTCATAGCTTGAATATCTGGCCATTGTTTTCTATCCAAAATAGAAAATTGTTTTATGTCTACCATAAAAGGTGGTTCTTCCGCACCAACACTCACAGCGGAAGCCGCTGCCTTGAGATTATTATAGTCATAGAAAGAAAGAAGCGTTCTAGATAGAAGATCCGGTTTGTCATAAGCAGAAAGAAGAGAAATAAAATCGTTCACTCCACGCTCTTCTGCTCTTCGTTCTAAATAGAGTGCAAGAAGGCCTTCGGGAACAAGAGGAACCTCGTCCTCAAACAAGAGACTCCATAAATCACGAACTCGCTTGGCTTGAAAGAGACCAGAGACACGCTTACCAATAAATGAACGTGAATAAATACCGCTTGCCTTTGCATATACATATGAATCAGCAGCAACTCGGTCCATAATCAACTACCGAGAAAAAGGGAGTCAAGGTATGTGTTGAAAGCCTTCCCATCTTGTTCGATAGCACTGAGGCGCTCGGCAATTTCGTTGTATTCTTGTTCGCGCGCATTATTACAGTGCTGTTTTTCCTTGGCAAGAGCAGCTTCCTGCTCCTTTACAATAGATTCATGTGCAGTTCGAAACTGTTTTTCAGCCTCTTCTCTCGCCGTGGTTTTTCTTTTATCTGCTTCGGTTTGGGCATCCATCATCATGTCGAAGGCAGAGCGCTCAACATCAATCAAATGACCAATTACATCTTGATCCATTAAAAGTAACCTCACACTTTTCGGTGCCGGTCATCACGGCCGGTTCGCCGTTTTGG
>DUOS01000036.1 GCA_012838745.1 Treponema sp.
CCTTCTTTCCTCGGCATACAGCAGTGCGGAAAAGCTTAAGGGAACTGCAGATGCAAAAGCCTCCCAAATTTATGCGGAATCATTTAGCAAGGATCCCGAATTTTACAGTTTTTGGAAATCTATAGAAACATATAGAACAACAATACCCCGCTTTGAAAAAGTGCTTTCAACTGATATGGATTACTTTAAGTATCTGTACTCCCCTAGTGGCAGATAGAAATGCGTATAGTTTCTCGGACCCAACACGAGGGCCGCACAGTATTAGCTATTTCAACCGGCTTATCCGCCCATGCGGCGGCTAAGTCTCGGTTGCAGCGGGGTAAGCGGCCTCATGGCTACCTCATTACACCTGCAGGAGTAGTTCATCCATGGATACCAGAAGGTACGTTTTGTCGGGATGCCCGGGATGATGCTCGTGTCCAACGGGAAGGTGGGGGCATTCTGCATATATGGGGTCCGGATTTTGACGGCGTATCCCTGCTAGATATTATAACTAATACTGACACTGAAGCAGCTTGGCTTGCTTTTCATCGTTGCTTTACTATAATTGCACGAGCTGCTTCGGGCGCAGGCCCATTGGGAAGTGCCCTACTCAGCGAAGCGGCCCAATCGGGTCCAGAAGCTATTTTTCGAGCAAAAGATAATTCGGTACTTATCCTTCCCGGTGACACGTATCGGCGTAGCCTCGCTTCACACGGAGTTACCGTAGAACGGGAAAATCGCCTTGAGTGGGTTTTACCAGACAATGATCAGAAATCTCCAGAGCACGGTATAGCTTTTTTGGCGGGTGCATGTGCCTACCGAATCGTAGGTGGGGTTTCTCCTTTTATGAATACCACCTTCTGGTCTGTTCAAGAAAAGGTTAAAGAAACCGAAGATACCTTTTTAGCTCGTCTTATTAGGTCTGGGTACGTACTACCTCTTAATTTATTACAACCAAAAATAAATAGTTCTCTTTGCAAAAATATAATGAACGCAATTACTATGGCCGAACCCGCAGCGGTTACGTCAATCTTTGAGTTCGGTGAATCATATTCTAATCTTATAGATTTACAATCTTTACAAACAGACACTCCTCAAGCCTTGTTAGCGAAGAAAACAGCATTTGAGCAAAAACAGATGCGTCGGCTTTCTCAATCCACTTTTGTACAGAAAAACACGACAAAATTTCTTGTTATAGGGATTATAGCGGCCTTTGTTATTATTTTTGGTGGTATTTTTATAACAGATATGGCGTCAAAACCCACTACAGAAGGGCTTGAGCCCCAAGAAGTTGTTAACGGATTTTATGAAGCAGTTGACCTGCTCGATTCAAATACCCTTCAAGCCTATTCTTCAAAAAGTGCTTTTAAAGAGTATTCTGGCTTTTTAACTTCCATGTATATGACTCTCCGCTTTAGAGAAAACTATGAGGGCGAATCAAAGATTTCGACTCCGATAGAAATTTTTGAAAAGAAACTAGACAATACTCATATTGTTTATGGTATTACAAATTTAACCTGCCAAGAATTAAACCGAAGCAAAGATTTAATAGAATTCAATATAGGGTTTTATCTTTTTATACCGGAAAATCTTGCTGAACAAAATGAACTGCCGGACACTACACACAGGGAAATTGAAGAACCACTAGCCGTGTATTACTACCGTGATACCTGCACGCTTTCATTAAAAAAAGGCCGGTGGATTGTCTCAGATATCCAGGCTATAGAACGAAGCATTATAGAAAAAAAGGGAACACGTATTTTTGAGGCGATAGCCGAAGGAAGCGGGGCAACCCTGCCCTACGCCCCCTCAGCAAAAAATCAATGAGGAACCCCTGCTCTTGCTGGTGGCCAAAACCTAAACAGAGCAGTTCCCATAATGCGCTCTGACGGAACCCATTGAGGATCTAGATTCGAGTGATATAAAAATGATAGCGGATCTTGGATATCAACCGGCACTAGCGTTACTGTATACGAATGGCGCATATCAAGAGAATTAAGCCGATTATCACCCATCAATAAAAATGCATTTTCAGGAATACTCTGATCTGGTGGAAATTCCGCCATATTGCGTTGATCATGAACAGCCATGAAAAAACGGTAGGTATCTGCTTCTGAAAGAAGCGCACGCCTCTGAGTATCACGAACGAATTCGGAAGCGGTTACATTTGCCGTCATGAGTTCAGCATTTCGAACCACTAACTTTCCAAAAGCAATCTTTAAAAGTAAATTACAGTTTTGAGATCTTGTTTCAAAAAGATTTTTTGGGGATTCAGATTGAGACCACGCCGTTAAAAAAGAGCGAAACCATGCAGCACCACCGTTTGTAGTTAGTAAAACACGGGAAATAGTATCATTCGCTTGAAACAATGATAAAATCTCTCTTTCTTCTTGCGAAACTAGGTCAGGATCAAATCCAACAGAGTCTGCAACCGGCTTTAGGTTTTCAAATCGTTTAGCTATTTGAATAAGCTCAGTAAGCGCAGCGTCTGTATTCAGCTCAGCACGCAGTGATTCAACCGAAAGAAGAAGATCATACGCTTCTCGAGAAAGGGGAACGTTTCTTACGAGGGAGAGTTGTGAGCGAGGCAGGGAAGCAATATCCCAAGCAGCCCAACGCGCTTCTTCTTGTACTGGAAGGTATTCATCATCGTTTTCTTGTTTCGAATACAGAACCCCATCTACCATCATGAGTTTCTCACCTGGAAGCCCCACCACACGTTTTACCAGAGGATCAGCCTTCACTGCGCCGGACTCATCTCGGTTAATGTTAACAGTGGTAAATGAAAGCATGTACACCAGCTGAGAAACAAAGGATCTCAACCGTGCCTCACGAGTATCATTATAATGCGGGTTACTGAAAACTACGATATCGCCTCGTTCATAGGTACGCATGCGGGGTATTCCTACCTGGGTAAGAGGAAACTTAGGGCCAGAGACTGTCTTTACAACAACGACACGGTCCTTAACCATAAACTCAGGTACCATAGATTCTGAAGGAATTTCATACAGCTGAAAAAAGAAAAGATTAATGAGCAAAACCAAACAGGCCGCCTGTATCAGAGCATCGATCCATTCGAAAGCATGAACTATAATCGGCTTCTTACCTGAAACAGGTTTTTCTAGTGACGGGTAATAACGGTGCACCCGTTTGTCGCTGAGTCTAAACAGGAGAATAGCAATGGTTACGGTAATAACAAGCCATAAAGAAACTGAAGCAAGATCAAGTAAAAACCCTGTCTCTGATATACCTGCTCTCCGTGCTACAAGGGCAGCAAAAAGAACGAAAACAAGGTATTCCAATAGTTTCTTTACCACTGTTAGCTTTTTTCTCGAAGGAGAATGAACAAAGCGAAATACAACGAAATAGAAAACGAGAGAGTATAAGAATGTTACAAGGAATCCAACCAGAGGAACTCCGCCAGAGAAGGATACACAAGTTAGAGTAAATAGAGCAGTACAAACTGAGCAGAGTACAAATAAAATCGTCATAAAACCTCCGTACACTAAAAAAGAAAGTATAGCAAAAAAGGTGCGGGCAGGCTATACTTTTATTATCATGAATTTTGATCAACTACCTCTGCCTCCCGATCTTTCAATTAAACTTTCCACGGATGGCTTTCTTTTAATTCCAGATTTGGCCTTCACTCTACTCGCACAAACCGCCTTTTCTCGTCTCTCCTTTACCTTTACCCGAGAACATCTTGATCATCTTGTTCACATTGTTACTGATAAAAAAAACAGTCACAATGATAGATTAATAGCTTCTTATCTCTTAAAAAATGCCTGCATTGCTTCGAAAGGTGTTCTTCCCCTCTGCCAAGACACCGGCACTGCGCAGGTTTTTGCTTGGAAAGATTACCGTATTCAAACATCTGGAAACGATTCGATAGCTCTTAGCCAGGGTGCCGAAACAGTGTGGCGCAAAGAAAACTTGCGCTATTCAACGGTAATCCCTGAATCCTTCTTTACTGAACATGATGCTGGGAATAATCTTCCCGCTCAAATACTTATTACTGCTACGGGAAACACCCAAGGCCAAAAACCTTCTTCGCCCGCATATCGCTTCCTTTTTTGCGCTAAGGGCGGTGGATCTTCTAATAAGACCACTTTTTTTCAAGCAACAAAGGCTATCCTTACACCGGAAGCCTTTGAGGCTTTTCTAAAAAGAGAAATTGCTTCTTTGGGAACGGCCGCCTGCCCTCCCTACACCATTGCGGTTGTAGCCGGCGGAATAAGCCCAGAACAAAATCTCCTCGCCTTAAAACTGGCAACCACTGGTTTTTTTGATCGAGAGGTGCCCGGCTTTGATTATCAAATAGCAGGAGCCCTACCCCGAAGAGATACTGAGCTGGAACAACTAACTATGAAACTAGCTCAAGAAACTGGTCTTGGCGCCCAGTTTGGTGGAACAGCCTTGGCTACCAGCGCCATAGTGCTTCGCCTTCCCCGCCACGGTGCGAGCATGCCTCTTTCAATCGGAGTCTCTTGCTCCGCACACCGAAACCTTCATGGAGTTATCGATGAAAATGGTATTTGGTTAGAAAAAACAGTACTAGACCCAGCAGCTATACCAGAAATTGCAGAGGGTGCAGCATATTGTGATTTACCCGCCCAAAAGGCCTTAAGAATATCTCTTGACGACGGTATTCCAGCCGTTTTATCTCGTCTTAAAGACAGTAAACCAGGAACGCCCCTCTTACTCACTGGGGATCTCATCCTAGCTCGCGACGCGGCTCATGCTCGATGGAAGGAAGCGATCTCCCAAGGCAAAGCGTTGCCATCGTACACTACGAAGTATCCCATTATGTATGCAGGTCCGGCGAAAACCCCCAAAGGAGCCTGTTCTGGCAGCCTCGGGCCAACAACAGCAGGGCGAATGGATTCGTATGCAGACGATCTAATGAGCCGCGGGGCGGCCCTCATTACCCTCGCAAAGGGCAACAGAAGCAATATATGGACACACGCCTGCAAACAGTACGGCGGAGTGTACCTCGGCCTACCTGGAGGGGTTGCAGCCCTTATTGCCGAACAGTATATCACAGCAAGTTCTGTCCTTGATTACCCAGAGCTTGGTATGGAAGCAGTTCGCCTCGTCAGTGTAAAAAACCTTCCTGTTTTTTTACTCACTACAGCAAACGGAGAAGATTTTTATAGTAATATTAGGGAGAAAACACTATGAAAGACATAGCCCTCGAATCGGCCCTAGCCCGAATTGACAATGACCATGAAATTTATCTTGAACTTATTGCTGTCTTTCTCGAAGATAGCCAAACCGATATAGAGAAGCTTTCCCAAGCAATTAACGAAAACGATACAAAAAAAGCAATATACCATACTCACAAGCTCAAAGGTGCAGCTCTCACACTCGGAGCAGATAAATTTTCATCTCATGCAGAATCTCTTGAACAAGAACTTAACAAAACTGAAGCACGAGAATGTCGAATTCTTTTTGAAAAGGCCGAAACGGCGTATTATGGAGCAATAACTCGACTCAAGGAAATTGAAAAGGAATTATAAATACATTCCTAAACGTGAAATTTATTAATAAGTTTATAAGGCTAAAGGTATTTCCTCTAAACCCGAAAATTAAAGAACCGGGAGGTACCATGAAAAGTTACTATATCAGAACCTATTCCGGTTCAACAGACTATCTTTCTATCCTCGACGAAACCGCTGAGGGTTTTATGGTTCGTATCTATCGAGATCAGGATGGTTACGAAAAGATCATCGACGAGTATATGCCTGCTTCATTATTCGAAAGTTGCATACGCACTGGGTATTTACTAGAAATAGAAAAAAAGGCTGCATCAGCCTCAGCGTAAAAAAAAAACATTAAAAAAACTGCTCAACTTGAGATACGGCGGCCGAAAGGTTGCCGTTTTCTATCCAAGATACTACAACACCCTTACGTTCCATTCCTCGAAACCATGTTTCCTGCCGTTTAGCAAATTGACAAATCATTGTATAAAGGCGATTGGAATATTCTTCTAACGTTGGGATTTTACCCTGCAAATACTCAGCAGTTGCTCGATATTCGAGGCCGAGGCGTTCAAGCCGTTCCCAACTAATACCACTAGCATGAATCTGCTCTACTTCTTCTATCAAACCCTCTTCTATGCGTGCATCTAAACGAATACGAATTCGTTGGCGAAGTTCACTTCGGGGGAAGCATATACCGAGAACGAGTGGTTTAAAATTAATTGGAGGAAGCTCATCACCTTCTGGGCACTCGGCGATTTCAATAGCTCGAACAAGGCGTTCACGATCGTCTAAGTCGGTACGATTATGGATTTCGCGCTTGGATTGTAAAAGCCTAGCCTGCAAAGCATCACTATCTAAAGGTTCGAGTTCCTTTCGCAAAGATTCATTTCTTGGAACATCTCGAAAACGATATCCTCGTATGATTGAGTCAAGATACATTCCAGTCCCCCCTACCATAATAGGCAAGGCTCCCCGAGATTGCACCTCATTAAAAACACGGTAAAAATCACGTTGATACTGATACACAGAATATTCATCGGGTAAAGAAACAATATCCACAAGGTGATACGGAACCTCGCCGTATTCACGTAAATCTTTACCTGAACCAATATCTAAGCCGCGGTACACTTGCCTAGAATCGGCAGAAAGTATTTCTGCTGAAAATTTACGAGCAAGGGCTACCGCACAAGAAGTTTTTCCTGTCGCAGTAGCTCCAAGAACTACTAATGCATTTCTATCTTCCGTTACCATACCCGCATCACGGCACATTTTAAATAGTCGGATTCTGGGTATCCAGAAAGAGACGGATGATCAGAAGAAGGACCATACCTACCAAGAATCTGCACGGTTTTCTTAGCGTCCATAGCTGAGCTCTTTACCATGTGATAAAACTGTTCATCGCTAAAAAAATGGGAACAAGAACAACTAATTAGGTATCCACCGCTTTCAATAATCTTCATTGCTCGCAGGTTAATTTCTTTATATCCGCCATATGCCTTGTTTACCATTTTCGCACTCTTAGTAAACGCAGGCGGATCCAAAATAATACAATCATAGCGATCACCAGCTCGATCGGCAGCTTTTAAAAAATCAAATACATCTGCGGTTTGTGCAGTAACAACTGAACCTGCATTATTAAGGGCAATGTTCCGTTGTACTGTTTCTACAGCGGTATCAGATATATCAACGGCAAGCACAGAAGCGGCTCCACCCTTCCAAGCATTTAAAGCAAAAGACCCCGTATGAGTAAATGCATCAAGCACACGTTTTCCCGCAACTAAGGGAATAATCCGGCGACGGTTTTCTTTTTGATCAAGAAAATAACCCGTCTTTTGGCCATTTTCCAAATCGACCAACATATCTATGCCATTTTCACAAATAACTATTTCAGAAGTTCCTGCTCTACCTATCCAACCCTTGCGTTCTTCTATGCCCTCTAGCGCCCGCACGTGTACATCACTTCGTTCAAAAATTCCCACGGCACCAGTATATTCGGTCAGCACGGAAATGATGTCGTCTCTAAAACGGTCAACGCCGAGCGTTAAAAACTGAACGGAGAGAAATACTTTCCCAGATTTAGTAACAAAGCGGTCACATATAAGCCCGGGGATGAGATCTGCCTCAGCAAAAATTAACCGGTACGATTCATCTTTAGAAAACTGTGTTTTTCGTAATTCACACGCGCGCGCAATCCTTCGTTCAAAAAAAGAACGATCAATTTCTTCCTCGCGATCCCGAGTAAAAATGCGTACAGTAATTTTAGATTGACGGTTGATTATCCCACGTCCCAAAAAAAGTCCCGATTTTGTCATTACTTCAACCGGAGTACCGTCGGCACAGGGACCTTGAAACTGACCAATCTCGTTATCGAATATCCATGGATGCCCAAGTCGTATTCGATTTTCTTCTTTATGCTTTAAGAATATTCTATCCATAATAACGCAGAGTATATCGGTTTTGTTGCCTTAAGCATACTGGTGTGTTATTGTATTTATATGAAACGAACACCGTTTTTTTTTGTTATTTCCTGTATTCTTGCACTCATCTGCCTGCCAGCCCATACGGCAACTGACGCAGAGATCCGCAAAGAATTACATAATGGCGCACGACAAGAACTACTGAGCATTGGAACTAAAGAAATAGCTCCTGCGAATGTAGGAGACTGGCGCGAAACCATCGATTCAGCACTTTTTATGCTCTTTCGTCGCACTGAACTTTTTCGTGGCCCCCTTCGCATTATGATAGTCGAAGATGCCACGGTTTTTTCTCGTATCTATCCAGAAGGAATCATAGTTCTTTCATCTGGCTTGCTCGATTATATTGATCTTCAAGTTTTTGAACTGACGGTCAACGAACCACGACGTGCGAGGGATCATGCTAATGAGCGAGAGCGCATGCTCGCCCCTTTTCTTGCGTACAACGCTGCTCGGTTTGCCTTAGATCTCGATTTTCGCTCATTTAAACGCACCGCGAAAGAAATAGGAACATCTCGCGCAGCAGGTAATATTTCTGTTTCTATGTTACCTAGCAATTCTGAAATTCAACAAACAGATCAGCTCGCTAAAGTACTTATTAAACTAGCAGGCTATAACCCTGAACACTATGACTCTTTATTAAATCATATGCGGAAATTTTCTCCGATACCAGGAAATAGCCTTTCCTGCTGGTTTGATTCCCCTATAGAACCAAGTGAAAGGCGTATTTTTCTAGAAAAAAATGTAGAAAAAACAAATGACCTAACTTCAGCTTTTTCTATAATTTTACAAACCCTTCGAAACGGTAATGCCTATCAGGACGCTATTTCTGCCGTAACAGAACTCCGAGAAACCATGACGAGTTCAATGTATCTTTCACGGCTCGAAGCCCTTATGCTCCATCACTACTGGCTTTCTACTGTTCAGCCAGAAAAACAAATAATGAAAACTTTTTTTCCTTTTGCCAGTGTACAAGATCCCTCTCGGGAGTTATTTATTCAGTTAGCAAAAAGCAAGAAAAACCCTACTAGCAGTAAATCAGGAACCCAGCCCCTAAAACCAGAAGAAGGCCCGTCTACAATTTACAACTCAGCCTTGTTCGCGTATGAAACGTTTCTTTCTGCTCAAGTTGATCCGTCGTTTTCATCAACACAGGCAATGCTCCTTTTTCAGGGAAGAAAAGATACAAACCGCGCACTAGAAATTGCGGAATCTGCATCCCGTCTTGAATCGCAAGACTTTGTTGCAAAAGCTAATTACGCTACCTTGCTTTTTTTATCTGGCAAGGATACAACGGAAGCATTACGCATAATGTCTCGGCTCTTGAGTAGTAATCGACTCTTCGAAGACAAAAAAAGAATTTCTAATTTGAGCAGCCCGCTTCTCCTTGATATAGGAATACCAGGAGATGAGCGAGACCTTCTCATAAACCATGCTATCATGCTTAATGCTACAAAAAACCGCTCAAGTGCAACAAAACTATTAGAAACCCTTGAAAGCTGGGAAGGTAAAAAAGCGCTCAACTCTAAATTACTCCTTCGTGGTATTTCTCTAGGTGACACCACGAGTGAACTTATAAATCAATGGGGACACCCTGAGTCAATTGCATATAATTATTATTCAGAAACATGGCAATTCCCAAAACTCGAAGTTGAAGTTTCTTTAGAACAGCCTGTTGAAGGTAAAGATCCTCGTATAGCTCGTATTACGCTAAACCAAGGTTCCCCTGTTTCTCCTGGAGGAGAAATACGTACGGGAGATTCTAGAAATGATTTTGAACAAACATTCGGAAAACCAATGTATCGATCTGGAGATTGCGAAGTGTACAGCGTCGAGGGAACACGCGTAACCGTTCTCTACTTATTCGAAAGAATACGAAGTATAACGATTAGCAACTAATTGCCTCGACGCAATTTAAAGACTTTAAAGAAACCCTAGAGTTCGCTAAAAACGTCGTCCATGGTAAATACTCCAGCTCGAGGTTTATTATCTAAGCCAGAAGTGGAAAGCCATTCAAGAGCTCGAACGGCACCAAGAGCAAACCCTTCTCGATTTCGAGCGGTATGGGTAAGCTCAATTGTATCTGCAGGAGAATCAAACCACACGGTATGAGTGCCGGGAACGCTTCCAACACGAACACTTGCCAAGTGAAGTTCATCGCTCTCGGGCTTGTTTTGGGAACAATTGGTAATCAAGCGCTTTTTCGAGGGCATGTTTTCCAATACCTTTTTTGCTATATCCAATAGTGTTCCCGAAGGGCTATCTACCTTTTGATTGTGATGAGACTCAAATAGCCCCGTATCATAGGCATCAAATTGAGAAACAAGACGAGCTGCCTCGGCGACAATACGATAGAAAAGGTTTACTCCCACGGAAAAATTAGAAGCATGTAACAAAGCCGTTTTATTTTGTTCAACTTGTTCTGTAATTTGAGCAAGATTATCTTTCCATCCAGTTGTTCCCACTACAAGGGGAAGACGAAGAGGAATAAGAGCAGTAAGATTTGCCATAACCGATGCAGGATGAGAAAACTCAATAATGCCTTCTGCACCAGAATCCTTAATTGCCTGAACCATTTGCGAAGTATCATTTGTTATGCAGGTGGCGTCTTCAGCAAAAAGATCAACAGTACATACAATAACATGGCCTTTGTCGCGAGCAGCTTGCTCTATCATATGCCCCATTTTACCATAACCCACTAATGCAATTTTCATTTTTTTCCTCCGCTAGTATTGGTGAGAACTGTGCTGTCAGAACCAAAATATTCTTGATGCAACAACCGTACGACACGAACCGCTTCAGAAGAATTACAGATCATACTGATATTCACTTTAGAGGCACCTTGGCTTATCATTTGAATATTAATCTTCTTAAGAGCAAGAACTTTAAAAGTCTGTGCAAGTATTTGGCTTGAACGGCGCACGTCACAAATAATAGTAACGATTGCTTTATCTTTACGAATAGTTACCTCTGCAAATTTCGCTAAATCTCGGCGAAGCGAAGAAAGTTCTTCTGTTTTTTCATCAACAGTTAGAGAAACCGAAACTTCTGATGTTGCAACAACATCTACACTCACCTCATGAGCTGCAAATATTTCAAATACTTTTGCAAGAAATCCATACTGACCAAGCATTCTAGTTGAAACAATATCAACAAGAGTAACATTCTGTTTAGTTGTAATTGCCCGAACAGGGGGAACTTTTTCGGTATGTTTAGTAACGATAATTGAACCAGGTGCCGAAATATTATACGAGTTTTTAACACGTACCGGAGTTCCTGTTTGTAAACAAGGCCTCATTGAACGTGGATGAAGTACTTGAGCTCCAAAGTAGGCAAGTTCAGCAACTTCGTCATAGGTTGCAACAGGAACGGAATGAGCTTCCGGAACAATGCGAGGATCTGCAGTAAGAATACCATCAACATCCTTCCATGTTTGAACTTCTTCTGCACGTAAAGAAGCGCCAATAACCGTTGCGGTTAAATCGCTTCCGCCCCTACCAAGAGTGGTAATAAACCCCTTTTTGTCCAGTGCAAGAAAACCAGTTACTACAGGAATCGCCTTACCGTCATCTTTTTTTCCCGATGCATAGGAACCCAACGTTTTACGAATTGTCTCATAGGTTTCAGGAAGTAATTCCGCATTGTTATAATTCGAATCAGAAATAAAACCGATATCCCAAGAATCTTGAAATTCTGATCTAATATTGATTGTGTTGAGATAAGCAGAAAATATACGAACAGATAATCGTTCACCAAAAGAAACGAGATAATCCCGTGAACGGGGAGTAATTTCTTTAAGCATTGAAATACCAGTTAAAAGGGTTCGTAATTCGTTTAAACGGCGAGTTACTTCTTCGTGTGGAATCTCAAGTGCTTTTACCGTATCTAAATGTAGCTTTTCAATTTTATCAAGGACGACGTGCCCATGAAGTGCCTGTTCTGCGGCTTCAAAAAGGTCATCGGTAGTATCACCCATTGCAGACAACACCACAACTGGACGGTGATCTCGATATTCACGGACGATTTCGGCAATATGACGGATTCTATCCGCATTAGCCACGGAGGAACCTCCAAATTTCATAACGATCATACAATGTGCTCCAATATGAATAAAAATACCAAATTTATACATACAACACAAGAGGACTTGAGCCAGCATCAAGGAAAATGGTAAAATCTATTAATGAAATTTGAAAACAACGCATTAGTTCTGTATAAAGGACAGCCCGCTGTAATAATTGCTCAAGATACTGATAAATTTGAAATCCAACTTAAAACAGGTAAAAAGCGGGTTCGCGAAAAAGACTTTGTATTGCTGAACAAAGGTCCAGTTTCGTCGGTATCTGATGTAATAAAGAAAGAGGCCCCTGAAGCTGATTTCGCCGAAGCAGCAGATTTTTTCCACGGAGAAACAGTTACATTCGCTGATCTTTCGGCTCTGCTTTGGGATTCATTAGAACCATCTTTTTACTGGGCATGCTGGAACGCAGTGAGCACATCCCCTTGGTTTATCTGTACAACACCAGATCAAGAAATTTACATAAGAAATGCTGAGGAAGTTGCGGCGATTTTTAAGGCAGCTGAAGAAAAAAACGAAGAAGAATCAGCCCGCGAAGCTTTTATAACCCGCTTAAAAAACACCTCTACTGGAAAAGACGGAGGAATTCTAAGACCAAATGACGACCGTTTTTTACAGGAGATTGAAGCACTTGCATTAGGAACTTCAACAAAATCGAAATCCCTGGCACAGGCAGGCGTTGCTGAAACATCACAACAAGCGCACCGTATACTCTTAGCCTGTGAGTACTGGCAAGATTCTCGTAACCCGTGGCCAACTCGACACGGGCTTACACTCGCATCGTCACCCATCCCTATAGATCCGCCAAAAGAAAGTACTACACGAATGGATTTAACGGCTCTTGATTCCTGGGCTATAGACAACGACTGGAGTGCCGATCCTGATGACGCTATCAGTCTTGAAAACGATGCATTATGGATTCATGTTGCCGATCCAGCAGAAACTGTTTTACCCGATTCTCCTGCAGACATTGCAGCACGCGCACGGGGATCGACCCTCTACGTTCCTGAAGGTGCTTCACGGATGTTATCTGAAGAATCTTTGAAATATTATGCCCTCGGTCTCTCCGACACATCTCTCGCATTATCCTTTAAGATTCAATTTACTGAAACAGGAGCTATAGACGAAGTTTCAATTCACCGGACTATCATCAAAGTAACCCAATTAAAATATAGCGAGGTATCGCTTCGTGCGAACGATCCTGCATTTTCTCGGTTTTTTGAACTAGCTGAACGTAATAAAGCTCGCCGTGACGCTGCCGGAGGGGTACAAATTAACTTGCCTGAAGTACATATTTCTGTAGATACAGATAAACCGCCTCAAGAACAAATTTGTATTACACCCATTAAAACAGAACCTGCAGCAGAAATGATTCGAGAAATGATGCTCATAGCAGGAGAAGCTACTGCCCGTTTTGCGTTTAAAAATCGTATTCCGTTTCAGTATGTTAGCCAAGATAAACCTGAATTTCCTTCTACACTCCCAGAAGAACTTGCTGGAGAATATCGAAAACGCCGATCCATGCGAGCAAGAAAAGTAGGAACTATACCGGCAGATCATGCTGGATTGGGTATTGGCATGTACGCACAGGTAACAAGCCCTCTTCGCCGATACGGTGACTTAGTAGGCCATCAACAATTACATCGTTTTCTATCTGGAGAACCCCTCATGGATACAGACGACATGCTCATGCGCATTGCAGCAGGCGACGCGGCTGCACGTGAATGCACCCTCTGTGAACGAGAATCAAACTTGCACTGGAAATTGCTCTTCCTCTCTTGTAATCAAAAATGGCAAGGAGAAGGCGTTATTGTAGAAAAAAATGATAACAATGCAACTGCAACGGTACTAATACCCGAACTTGCTATGGAATATCGTATCCCCTGCCCCGCTGAAACCGCTCTTAATGATCGAGTTAAACTTTCCGTTTCTCGCATTTCTATTCCTGATCAAACAGTTTCTTTTATTTTAGCATAAAAAAAGCCACGCCCCTAAGGGACGTGGCTAACAGGTACTTACTTTTTTTTAATATTTCCCAGCGGTTTCCCACCAGATATTAAAATGAACACAGCTCTTGCCTATTCTGCCTTCACATCATCACAAAGACTTATTTCATTTTCTTTATCGAAGAACTTTGCTTTTTCCATAATAGGTTTAAAGTTAATAGTATCACCAATCTGGAATTGAACGTCTGGAGAAGTTCGTACAATAATCTGTTGTGTCTTTGTAGCTACAAACAACAGAGTTTCGTTTCCGAGAGGTTCTTTTATCGCTACCTTCATTTGCATATTGTTCTTAGCAGACGGAGTCTTTACATACTCGAGGTCTTCTGGTCGAATTCCAAAATGCATTTCCTGATTGAGATAGTCTTTGAGGATCTTTTGCTGAGCAGCAGTCGGAACAAGTTCGAAGGAACCTTCATCAGCAACAATCTGCCCACCTTTCTCTACGATTTTTACCGTAAGGAAGTTCATGGGAGGTGATCCAATAAAGCTGGCAACAAATTTATTAACAGGATGGTTATAGAGATACAAGGGAGAACCAATTTGTTGGATTTTTCCGTCTTTCTGTACAACGATTTTATCACCCATGGTCATTGCTTCGATCTGGTCGTGGGTAACATAAATCATAGTCGCCTTGAGGCGGTGATGGAGATCAGAAATTTCTGCACGCATTTGAACACGAAGTTTTGCGTCAAGGTTGGAAAGGGGTTCGTCGAAAAGGAAAACCTTAGGATTACGAACAATAGCACGACCTACAGCAACACGTTGGCGCTGACCACCGGAAAGAGCTTTTGGCTTACGATCGAGTAGTTTTTCGATATCAAGGATACGAGCCGCTTCGTTAACACGACGCTCAATTTCCTTTTTATCAAACTTGCGGATCTTGAGTCCAAAAGCCATGTTGTCATATACAGACATGTGCGGATACAAAGCATAGTTCTGGAAAACCATCGCTATATTGCGATCCTTTGGAGGAACATCATTCATGCGCTCGCCGTCAATGTAAAGATCACCTTCGCTGATTTCTTCAAGTCCAGCAATCATACGAAGTGTAGTGGACTTTCCGCAACCGGAAGGACCAACAAGAACAACGAATTCACGATCTTCAACAGTAATATTGGCATTATCTACGGCACGAACATTTCCGTCGTAAACTTTGCCTATTCCAATTAGCTCTACTTTTGCCATTTAAGGCCTCCTGAGAATTATTTTATTATATCTATATTATGCGGATTTTCCTATTCTGTCAAACAAAAATAGCTACGATACGGAAGAAACACGGTTCAAAAAGGACCAAAAGAACACAAATGAGAATTGCTGGTAGGTAATTTGCAGTTTTCAACTTTTTAATTTCAAGTAAATTAATGCCAATCATCACAATAAAAGCTCCGCCTAGGCCAGAAATTTCATTAATCATCTGTTCGGAGACAAAAGGTTTGAGAAATCCTGACGAAATAGTAAGCAAGCCTTGATATACTAAAATTGTTAGCGCAGAAAATGCTGTTCCTATACCCATTGCGGCAGAGAAAACAATAGACATAAAACCGTCGAGTACCGACTTTGTATACAGCAAGGTGTAATCACCTTCGGTCCCCGCTTTAAACGATCCAACAATAGCCATTGCTCCCACACAAAAAAGAACGGAGGCGTTAAGAAACGCATAGGCAAAACGAGATTCAGAAGCGCTAACCGAAGCAGTTGAACCGCCAAATCTCGTTTCTAAAAAGTGGCCAAAGGTAAGAATTAAACCGTCTATATTTAGTACAGTTCCAATAATTCCACCAATAATAAGAGCGAGAGTAAGATATATTATATTCTCTGCCTGAAACGCCAAACTAAATCCAATGATTAAGGTTACAACTCCTGCTCCGGAACGAATTACAGAAGAAATTTCATTTGTGATACGTTTTGAGAAAAATATGCCTACTAAAGAGCCAAGGATTACTGCCAAACAATTTACGATAGTTCCTAACATGACGGAATAATACGACGATAGCTAGCGAGTGTCAATTTATAGTTTCTATGCTCTTCTTTTTAAAAATGATATTACGAAAACGGAAAAATGCAGCAATACCAATGAGCGGGAAAAAACTGAACAGAGTAAACAAAACGCGATATCCATAAAACTCTATTACAAAGCCGCCTATTACATTTCCAATTACCGATGCGAGGCCCATAGAAAAGGAAGTATATAGTGTTAGTCCTACGGCGAGATATCGGCGCGGCACACGTTCGCTTATGAATACAACGGCTGCTGGATGAAACAAGCCAAAACACACAGAATGAAATAGTTGACCAGCTACTGCCCCGCCAAAGGTAGGAAACACCGCATAAACTAGATTACGAATTGTGATGGCGGCTAGGGAAACTACAAGAAGCTTTTCCGTTCCATGTTTGCGTATAAAATACCCAGATAAAAACATAAAAGGAATTTCTGCCGCAGCAGAGAGCGCCCATAGTCCCGCATATGATTCTAGTCCAAGAAAATCACGCACATACAGAGAAAAGAATCGCTGGGATGGTGTTAGTGCAAAAAACCCGAGGAAAATTAAAAAGATACCAAACCAAAATGCTGGAGAAAGTTTTTCAAATTGTGTTATATAGCGAGCCGGAAGAGAGCGAAAAAAAAGTACTGCTGCTAAAATTGGATTTACCACAGCTATTTCTTGCGTTTCAGCAATTGAACTTGATTTTTCAGATGAGCGCGGAACTACCGTCAACAATCCAGGAATAAACATAATTGAAAGAATAACCAATAGTGCCGGTATAATTATAGCACCAGCAATTGACGCGGCGGAGTCTGGATTTATAAGACGAGAAAACTGTAATAGAAGGGTTATAAAAACAAAGCCAATGCTTCCCATTACCCGTATTTTACCGTAATTAGTGTTGTCGCTTCCCATATTCCGAGAAATCATAGCATCAACAAGAGGAACGGTTCCTTTAAAACCGACGGCTAGAAGCCCAAGAAACAATGCAGACAGAAAAAAGTTTTGAAACAGTACCAATGGAGGCAAAACAATAATCATCAGTATTGTAAGAAGAATAACCGTTTGACCGTGATTTCCTCGTTTATCAACTCGGGAGCTAATAAAAATCGGTATAGAAAGTCCTGCGGCCTCAAAGCACCCCAAGAGCAAGCCTATTTCGCTTACTGAGTAGCCGAGAGAAGACAATAATACGGGAAGATAGGCATTAACAACCCCGTATACTGAAAAAAGAAAGAAGAGCGGTAAGCCTAGTATCATAATTTAGAATTCAACTCCCAGGAAATGCTTAACCACAATTCCTACACCGAAAGAAATCACCGTTACACTAAGGCTAACTATTAGCATTTCAGTAAAGTGTTTCCAAAGAGGTAATTCTTTTGCAGTACACAGGTAATAATTAAATCCGAGAATAATGACAACAACCATGGCTAATGTGAGTCCAAGTGCCAAGTAAAAATCTCTCGTAAGAAAGAAAGGGAGTACCAACAGAACAACGGTCAGTATATATGCAAGCCCAGTATACAGTGCAGACTTTATTGGAGAGACACTGCCATCTCCCTCAGAGCGTTGAGAAAGGTATTCTGAAGAAGCCATAGAAAACGACGCAGAAATACCAGTGATAAGACCGGTCATAGCAACAATGCGTGTATTTTGAAACGCGAAAGTGAAACCAGCAAGTGCTCCAGTTAGCTCAACGAGGGCATCATTTAAACCAAGAACGATTGATCCGGCATATTTAAGGCGTTCCTCGTCTATCATATCAATAAGAAGATTCTCATGGAGAGTTTCTTCATCAATTATCTTTTTAACTTCAGGAAAATCAGCAAGAACAGTTGCATAGCCGTTTTGAGCTTCACCCTCACCTTTTTCGAGCTTTTTAATTGCAAAGGTTAGCCCCAAGAAACGTGCTATAAAAAAAAACAGGAAAAGACGAATTCGCGATGGTTTGAGCGTTACGCCCGTAACTTCCTGCCACCGTTGTGCGTGTTTTTTTTCTTCGTCGGCAATGCGCCCCAAGATTTTAGCGTTGTCCGGATTCGGCAAACGCGTGGAGAGTTTACGGTAAATTGCTTCGTTATTAATTTCATCTTGTTGAAATCCAAGGATTTTTTTCCGCAATGAAGGTGATAATATTTTTTTTTGCATGATTCCCCTCGAAGTAAAGGGTACTGAATCCGCGGACTGAATTCAATACCCTAAAACCGTAGCTCAGAGTTTTAAAATACGGGGACAGGTTCTTCTTGTTTGACTGCTTTATGTACCACGGAATCTTCAACTTGATCTGTTTCATCAACAGAGTCTGTCTCTTCAAGTTCCTGGTTTAAAACATTTTTATTTTTGAATTGAGGCTTAAACTCAACATGCTCGGCTACGATCTTTACCTTACTACAATTTTTTCCCTCGGGACTGGTCCAACGATCTTGTTTTAGACGACCAACGACACGAATTCCCCGTCCCTTAAGACAGTTTTTCCCACAAACTTCTGCATGCTTTGCCCAAGTTTCTACTTCTACGAACGAGGTTTCCTGTTCGTAATCATCACCTTGACGATAGTAGCGGTTAGATGCAATTGAAAAGTTACAGACGAGGGTACCACGAGGCGTTTCCTTAACCACAGCATCCCTAACCACATTTCCTTCAATTAAAATTGAATTGAGAGCATTCATAACTATTCCTCCATACCATTATACTGCTCCCCCTGTTCACGACGCGCGCTGTTCGTTTGCAAGGAGGCGGTGTTATGTATGTAGGGTAAAAGTAGTCTTTATGGCTAACTTTTGAATCTTATATTTTAATTTTTTAAAACACCTGATAAAACAGTGTAATGGGCCTAGGGCGTAGTTACGTGCTCTGTTCGAGAAAATAGGCAAGAAACCGTAACTCCAAAAACTAGGGCTACTACGGAAAATAAAATACCGCTTGCTGTAAGTGGTATTCCCGGAAAAACAGGAACGAGGGAACCAACAACCAGCCCAAGGATTACGGAGTACACCGTATCTGGCCAACGAGTTAAAAGAGATCGTATGAGGGCGGCGCCAGTTAAAAGCCCAACGACAACACCGAGGGCAATGGGAATCATAATTGGTATATTAAAATCTGAAACCGATTGGATTATTGTACGATAGGCTCCAATCAATAAAAAAACAAAGGAACCCGATAGGCCTGGTATAATCATAGCTACGGCTCCAATACATCCAGCAAAAAACAAAAAGATAAAGACTGACGGAGTAAGTATTGTAAGTAGTTGTCCCGTTGATTGCTCAGGGCGAAAAAAAACCATAGCAGCCATACCTGCAAGGGCAAAAACAGCCAAAGTAATTTTCATCGCAGAAGATCCAGAACCGCGAGTGCGGCGAGCAATAAAAGAAATGCTTCCGATAATTATTCCCATAAAAAACCAAGCCGTAGGTACGGGGTATTTATCAAACAATAGAGTTACTAGACGAGCAAAAAGTACAATGCCCACACCCATACCAGCAACAAGAACAGCTAAAAATGGTAGGTCCTGGCGTATCCGCTTAAAATCAAGGGATACGAGGGCAACGAGGCGGTCATAAATATTAAATACTACCGCCATAGTTCCACCAGAAACACCAGGTATAACGTTCGCGATGCCGAGAATAATCCCTATTAGAAAAACTCGTATACTATTCATATTATTTTGTTGCCTCTTTTTTGGTTTTTTATCATCTACCGCCCGCCGATGATAGTGTAATCCTACAAGGGATTCTTATTTGTTAGCACCGTGTGCATAATTTCGAGGCCAGTATCAATTTGTTCTCGGTTGATAATAAGCGGTGGAAGGAACCGAACTGTTTGGGGTCCTGCAGTAGTAACACATAATCCGGTAAAATCACCGATACCAGTTTCAAGGCAGGCGCGCTGAACATGACCTGCAGTTGCCGGGCCTCCGGCGGTTCCGATAATGTCAAATCCAATCATAAGCCCCTTGCCCCGGATACTCGTAATAAACGGAAGATTCCATTCACCAATTTTATTTCTTATGTAATCTCCGTTTTTAGTTACTGTTTCGAGAAATCCCGGTTTATTCATTTCTTTGAGTACAGCCATACCAGCGGCGCAAGCAAGAGGATTGCCACCAAAGGTTGATTGGTGATCTCCGGCAATAAATACTGGAGTAGCCTCTCCACGTGCAAGACAGGCTCCTGTAGGTACCCCTCCGGCGATTCCCTTGGCGAGTGTTACTACATCGGGAGTAATACCAAGCGTTTCTACCGCAAGTAGAGTGCCGGTCCTACCCATACCAGTTTGTACTTCATCGACTATAAGAAGCGCTCCCGCTTTTTTCGCGGCTTTGCAGGCAGCTTGTATCCATTTTGGATCAAGCAAGTTTACCCCACCCTCTCCTTGTACACACTCAAACATAAAAGCACAGACGGTTTCGTCAAATATAGTTTCAAATGAATCATAATCGTTTGCGGCAATGGTGCGAAAACCAGGTAGATACGGCGCGAACGCTTCGGGATGGAACTTATCTTGAGCAGTAGCTGCAAGAGTTGCGAGGGTTCTTCCATGAAAAGATTTTTCAATTGTTACAATAGTTTTCTTTTCTGCCTTACCTGTTTTTTGTGATTCTGTGTGCCCATACTTTCTTGCAAGTTTTATCGCAGCTTCGTTTGCTTCTGCACCTGAGTTGCAAAAGAAAACTCTATCCATACTGGTTAATTTAAGTAGTTCATTAGAAAAAGCAAGGCCAACATCAGAATTATAGTAATTGGAAATATGGATTTGTTTGGCCACTTGTTCGGTAAGGGCTGCAACAAGGGCGGGATGATTATGCCCTAAACAGTTCACGCCAATTCCGCTTACAAAATCGAGATATTTCTTTCCCGATATATCCGTAAGAACCGAGCCGTTACCCTGTGAAAACACAATAGGTAAGCTCCCGTAGTTATTTATAATTTTTCCAGTCATTGGGTTCTCCTGTTAGATTAACATGGTTCCGATACCGCGATCGGAAAACATTTCGATTAGTAGCGCATGCGGAACCCGACCATCAATAATATGAGTTCGCGGAACACCGCCCTTAAGCGCTTCCACGCAACATTCAATTTTTGGAATCATACCAGAAGAAATTACTCCCGTGGCAATCATAGATGGAATTGCAACATGATCAATGCGCTTAATAAGACTCGAAGGATCATTGATATCTCGCAAAACACCGGGTACATTGGTTAGCTGCACGAACTTTTCTGCCTTGAGGGCTACGGCGATTTTAGCCGCGGCAGTATCTGCATTGATATTGTAGCGATTCGTATCACCTGGCTCACCAAGTGCAACCGTGGAAACAACGGGTATATATCCCTGGCTCATAAGTGAGGTAAGGATTTCTGGCTCTACAGAAGTTATATCTCCCACAAAGCCTAAATCGACGCCATCCTTGTTCATTTTTTTTGCACGAAGCAAGCCACCATCAACTCCACTTACCCCAACAGCTTGGCCTCCAGCTTGTAAGAGGAGACCGACAATGTCTTTATTAAGCTTGCCGGTGAGTACCATCTGAACAATTTCCATGGTCTCTGCATCCGTATACCGCAACCCATTTACAAAGCGAGACTCTTTCCCGGTTTTTTCCAGCATGGCATTAATTTCTGGCCCTCCACCGTGAACTAACACCGTGTTAATACCAATAGTACTCAAAAGAACAATATCCTGCATCACGGCCGATTTTAGATTTTCGTTGAGCATAGCATTACCACCGTATTTAACGACGATAGTTTGTCCTACATATTGTTTAAAGTATGGAAGCGCTTCAATGAGCAGCGTTGCCCATTCTTCGTTTCCCAGTTGATTGATCATGTTCGGTAATCTCCATTTATCTTTACATATTCATAGGTTAAATCGCAGCCCCAGGCGGTGCCGGTTCCGACCCCGTCTTCAATAACAATTTTAATAATCACCGTTCCTTCAGAAAGGATAATGCGTGCCCTCTCCTCGTCAAAATTTAAGGGGACACCCTTTTCAAATACTGCAACCTCTCCAGAACCGCTATTAAAAAACACGCTCGCTTTTTCTGGATTAAAACATTCACCGGAATATCCCATGGCGCACAAGATTCTACCCCAGTTAGCGTCTTTACCAAAGAAAGCTGCTTTTACGAGACTAGAGGAAATGACACTCTTTGCCAAAGCTCTTGCAGAGCGGTCGTTTTTTGCGCCAATAACCGTACATTCTAAAAGATGTTCTGCGCCTTCACCGTCTCCAGCAATTTTCCGCGCCATCTCGGTGTTAATAGTATTAAGCGCATCCACGAACACCCGATAGTTGGCGTTTTTGCGTGAAATAAGCGGATTGCCGGAAAGGCCATTGGCAAGAATTATTAGGGTATCATTAGTACTCGTATCACCGTCTACACTGACGCAGTTATAGGTTTTCTCTACACTTTCACGCAGTGCAGCATTGAGCATTCGGGGAGTTATAGAACAATCGGTAGTTATTACAGAAAGCATTGTCCCCATGTTAATATGAATCATACCAGAGCCCTTGGCCATGGTACCGAGTTTTACAGCTTTACCACCGATTGTAGTTTCGATCGCAGTTTCTTTGTGTTGGGTATCAGTAGTCAATATTGCTTTGCGTGCGAGAACGTTTCCCGTTTTCGATAGTCCTGCACAGAGTTCTGGTATCCCAGACTCTATGGCGTCAATATTAATTTGTTGGCCTATTACCCCGGTTGAACAAATAAGAACATCTTGTTCAGGTAACCCGAGCTCAACGGCTGCGGCATTTGCCATTCTTCGCGCTGCTTGATAGCCTTGTTCGCCAGTACATGCATTTGCATTTCCCGCATTCAAAACCACCGCTTGGGCTCGACCGTTTGAGATATGTTTTTTAGTAAGTTTAACCGGCTCTGCCTTTACAAGATTTTTGGTAAAGACTGCGGCCGCACTACAAGGAACTTCTGATTCTACTAAGGCGAGATCTTCAGTACTGCGGCCTTTCTTAATGCCACAATGTATTCCGTTTGCGGTAAATCCTGCGGGAGCACATACCCCGCCATCAATAATTTGCATAATTGCTCCTATGAATAGAGGAACTGAAAGATTCATTGCATCATGTATTCCTACACGGATACAGGATGTCAGAAAATCAGCTGGATTTCAATACCGTTCTACAGGGAACGGGTCGTTGTAGAGGAAATTTGGTACGCCTAACGGCGATAGCGAGAAAGGAGAAGATTTAAATCGAAAAGAATAGTTGTTTTTGTCATACTTGTTTATCCTTTTTACTGCGGATAAGGTTATTGTAGCGACTGTGTATAAATAAGGTCAAGTATAACCATGCATAAAAATGCAGTTTTGTGGTTTTTTCTGTATATTTCTTCAAAATTCCATAGGACGCTTGTTATCTGCAAGACGACGGGAAAGATATTTCTTATCGAGATCTAAGCGTTCAACTAAGGTTCTGGTTTGTTCAGCAGAAAGAAGATTTTGCTCGGCAAAAAGGTAGACAACGGCACGTTCAGCAAGTAGTGGTACCTTGAGTGCATTCATATGTTCAAGGGATGGTACGGGTCCTTCAAGATAGGTTGAGCGAAAGAGACGAAAGAGTTCCGAAGATTGTGGTTCATACCGCATATTCCTCAATTCCTTTTCAAGTGGACTTAAATCGCCGACACTAGCGCGCTGCCCGAGTGGTTTGAGGGTAAAGTATGTATACTCTTTACCTGGCAAGTAATGATGTGAATCACACCGCGTACAGTAATTTGGTTCTAATGGATCATTGGCATCCCGGTCTCCACCCACTATTATCAGCGGATCAAAAAACAAGGCGGGGCATTCCTCCCCGTCTACTACATAATACCGGTAGGTGTTGTGTGCATTTTCTAAGCATTCTTGATGTTCGCAATAGGCTGATAAAGGATAAATATCCGTAGATGTTTCCATAAGCAAGCGCGCGGTTGCATTGAATATTTCGCCGCGAAAATTGAGCAAGAGGGTGGGCATAACAAAAACGAGGCCACGAAGTTCTGCCTCTCTTTTAACAAGATACGCCAACCGCTCATCGTAAAAAGCAGCCTCGTCCAATATCCACGTACCCACATAGGGATTATCTCGTATAAGATCTTCTAAATCGAAGGAATTACTAATGGTAGCAATATTTTTTCCACAGCGTTCAAATCCGCCTCGAAAAGCTAGCGCATCTTCGGGATAATCAGGAAATCTTTTAGAATCAAGGGAGTAACGTACAAAAAAAGTATTACGACGGTCTGCAGTACCAATACCACTTTCCGATTCAAACAATTCCTTTTGACTGCCTCCACCGCTCGTAAGCCATGAAAGAGATGGACCTTTTCTGCGAGCAACTTCTGCATCACGCCATAACCGTGCGGCATATTCAGTCTTTCCCGATCCCATCGGGCCAATAACCAAAACAGTGCGGGCAGGTTCAATAAAATCGAAATGAGCATTCTCTTCGTGAATAGCTACAGAAGGAAATCCGAGACTTTTATATAGGGAGCCGGTATGGGTATTCATACCAGCTCAGTATAGCATATTTTTTAAAATCAGGGGTGATATACACTAAAAAAACTTAATTCGAAAACGATAGCCCCGTTGCTTTAGGTTCTTTTGTTACCCGTATTGTTGAGCCATCAGGGTACTTCCCTGCTAGCACCTCGCGTGCAAGGGGGTTTTCTAGCTCAGACTGTATAGCCCTTTTTAATGGACGAGCACCATACTGGGGATCAAAGCCCACCTCAGCAAGAAACTTTTTGGCTTCTGGAGAAACTTCGAGGGAGAGTCTACGCCCTTCGAGTCTTTTTCCAACAATTTCAAGCTGAATATCCGTAATCTTTACTATGTTCTCCATGCTAAGACGGTCAAAGGTAAGTATTTCATCAATACGATTCAAGAGTTCAGGACGGAAGTTCTGTTTTAGAAGCTCTTTTATTTGAGGTTCAATTTCTTCTATGGTTTTGGCCGTCAGAATATATTCGGAACCTATATTACTCGTCATTATAATGATAGTATTGCGGAAATCCACCACACGCCCCTGTCCGTCAGTAAGGCGTCCTTCATCAAGAATTTGCAGTAAGACATTGAATACATCAGGATGAGCTTTTTCAATTTCATCAAAGAGCACCACAGAATAGGGTCTGCGCCGAACCGCTTCGGTAAGTTGCCCGCCTTCGTCATAGCCAACATATCCAGGAGGTGCTCCAATGAGCCTGCTCACCGAGTGCTTTTCCATGTACTCACTCATATCGATACGAGTGAGGGCTTTTTGGTCATTGAATAAAAAGTCTGCAAGGGTACGAGCGAGCTCAGTTTTCCCTACTCCAGTAGGTCCAACACATAAAAAACTTCCTAAAGGACGATTGAGGTCTGAAAGACCTGCCTTATTTCTCCGTATAGCATCGGATACTGCAACTACTGCGCGCTCCTGCCCCACTACACGTTTTTCAAGAACTGATTCAAGGTTAAGGTATTTCTGTATTTCACTTGCTAACATTTTTGAAACAGGTATTCCTGTCCACACTGAAACAACTTGAGCGATGTCTTCCTCCGAAACTTCTTCACGTAGAAGCCGATTGGAATTATCTTTTGCACTACCTTTCCCGGTAATTTCAGCTATTTTATGCTCTAACTCAGGAATTTTACCATATTTAATTTCTGCAGCTTTATTGAGGTTTCCTTCGCGAGTAAAGTGAGTTTCTTCAATTCTGAGCTGTTCGAGCTGTTCTTTAAACTTGCGTGATTCGTCAATACGTTCTTTTTCATTCGTCCACTGAAGCTTCATAGCATCTCTACGGGTAGAGAGATCAGCAAGTTCATTTTCTAACTTTTCAAGACGTTCAAGAGACGCGGGATCTTTTTCTTTGGAAAGAGAAACCTTCTCAATATTGAGTTGTAGTATTTTTCGTTCAACCTGATCAAGCTCGATTGGCTGGCTTTCTATTTCCATTTTGAGTTGGCTCGCTGCTTCATCCATTAAGTCAATTGCTTTATCTGGAAGAAACCGGCTCGTGATATATCTATCAGAAAGGGTTGCCGCAGCTATGAGAGCGTCGTCTCTAATGCGTACACCGTGATGTACTTCATATTTTTCTTTTAACCCACGCAAGATAGCTATAGTGTCCTCAACATTTGGTTCAGGGCAATACACCTGCTGGAACCTACGTTCGAGGGCCGCGTCCTTTTCTATATATTTGCGATATTCGTTCAGCGTAGTTGCACCTATGGCTCTAAGCTCCCCACGAGCTAATGCCGGTTTTAAAAGATTAGATGCATCCATCGAACCCTCGCTTGCACCAGCGCCAACGAGGGTATGTAATTCATCGATAAATAATATTATTTTCCCTTCTGCTTCTTGAACTTCGTGTATTACCGCTTTAAGGCGTTCTTCAAATTCCCCACGAAATTTAGCTCCTGCAACTAGGGAACCTAAATCAAGAGAAAGGAGCTTTTTACCTTTGAGGCTATCAGGTACATCACCAGAAACTATGCGCCGCGCAAGACCTTCGACGATAGCTGTTTTTCCTACACCCGGCTCACCAATAAGCACTGGGTTATTTTTAGTACGCCGAGAAAGGACTTGCATTACTCGACGAATTTCTTCGTCTCGCCCAATTACTGGATCAATTTTTTCTTGACGAGCCAAAGCTGTGAGATCTCTACAATATTTTTCTAGACTTTGGAAGGTAGCTTCTGGATCTTCATTCGTTACCCGCTGCCCTCCGCGTATATCTTTAAGGACAGCAAGAACATCATTTTTAGTAATTCCCTTTGAGCGAAGCAATTCGCCTACAGTATCAGTTCCTTGGCACATTGCCAAAAATAAATGCTCTGTAGAAACAAAATCATCTTTGAGATTGGTAGCTTCTTGTTCCGCCCGAGCCATCATTTTCCCCGCAATAGGTGAAAAATACAGCTGAGCAGAATCTCCTTTAACACGAGGTTTGCGTTGCATTCGATCGTCGAGTTCGTCTCGCAGTTCATCCAAGGATGCACCAATGCGGTTAATGAGTGGGGGAATAATTCCACCATCTTGGGTTACGAGGGTATAAAGAATATGATCGATTTCTACCTGGGCATGATCTAAGCGCTGCGCTACAGATGTAGCCTCTTGGAGAGCCTCTCGGGTTTTTAAGGTATATTTATCTAAATTCATATACTAAATATAATCAACGACTAGGGCTTTCGTCCATAGATTCAGTTTGTTTTATTAAAATTTAGGAAACTTACCTGGTTTCTTGTCGTTAGGAAAGTTCTTGTCTATATATTCAAGACACTCAATTGCAACTACTTGGGCATGTTCGTACCAAATCTTGTACAGCTCATTTTCGATAACATTTGGGTAAGGCGCGCCTTGAACATCAGAAACAAGTTGCTTCAATATCTTATATCCCTCACGATCTATTTTTTTCATGGTGTCCGCCTCCTAGAGCTATGTTTCCAATTATAAGATGATTTTATGAATTTTTCCAGTGCCAGTTACACTTTTGTTTTCTTCAAAGTACTTTTTACCAGCAAAAATGCAGTGTCGACTTTGATTTAATCGTTCTAAAAGTGCAGTAGCTGTACGCATAAGATCTTCTGGTGTAACAGAAAGAAGACCTTCAATTTTTTCCGTACGTAGAGCATCGGTAATGCCGTACAAAAGACGGACAAAGGAAATAAAACCCTTATCTGACGGTGAACGCGGCTGCACTTCTCGACTGTAACAACCTATAATAATTTTTTCAAGTGAGGGTGTATCAAGTGGTGTTTTCGCAGCTTCGGAAAGAGCCGTATAATATACGTCGATCGAAGCTAGTGGAGAAGGATCTCTATACGATGAAAAAATAAAGAGGCCTTCGAGTGCATCTGGATAGCAAAAAGCACCATAGGCGCCGCCAGTCATTCGAATCCTTTCCCAAAGCGGACCACTCGCGAGTAAATGCCCGAGAACGATTTCCACTGGATGATCAGGTTCCCCAAGGCGACTGGATGGTTGCACGGTTGCGGCAAACCCAACCTGGAGAGTAGCTTCCACAAGAAGCCGTTCCGATTCAGCAACTCCATCAATAATCAAGGAAAAAAGTTCCTCTGCTGAAGTTGCTTTTTTAACACTAGGCGCAGAAAAGCGAGAAACATGGGGTAAAAGAGCTTTTTGTACTTGGGTCAAAATTGATTCCGTACCCGTTAGCGAAACGAGCATACCGGATGAATGAATTTTCTCTCGAATACTAACAAGGCGGTCGGAAATAGTACGAAGACCTGCTTTTTCGCGCGAAGTTTTATAGAGTGTTCTAACGTATTTAAGTTGGGTAATACCGCTCCATAGTTCATCTACTGCCTTTGAACGACCGGTAAGCGCACTTGCTAGCGAAAGTGCATAATGGTTCCCAGCTGGTGCGATAGAAGCTTCAAGATCATTGCGGTATTCTGCAAGCAAATCATTTAGACGATCAATATCGGTAAAATCTGCATTTTCAATAAAACGAAAAGTAAGATCAATAGCTGGTTCTATCAAGGTTTCAAGCATTTTTAACCGTATAATCAGATAATCCCTGCCAGCAACACCGTTTCCTAGAACTTTGGGAGGTGTATAATCTGGAACACTCGAACAGGTAAAGAGCATGGTTCCTAATCCACCAGTACAACGAGCCGATTGCGCAGAGGCTTCAACCCACGATACGCCATCAAACCCAGTAGAAGTAAGAACAGTCGAAAACAGTGGCAAGAGCAAGTATTCTTCTGGACTTAAAGTGTCCACAGGAAAGGCAATATCCACGTATGCTATGCCGTTCGTTGGTTGTTCGTGCTGTATTAGAGGAACCGAATTTATAGAACCGATATCTGAAGGAATAGGTTCAGTTAACAAGGGTAAGTCGCTACGAGCCAAATGAGGAATAAGGGAAAGCTCTTCGGGAGTACTCAGTTTTTGCTGCTGTTGAAGCAGGGCTTGCTTTTCCAGTTTAAGTCGTTTTTTATCGTCCTCAGTTCGTGTAGCTTTTTCAACGATTATTTTAAGCTGTTCATCTACACGCAGTTCATAATCTGGATCTGGATATATGGTAACAAGAACACGATGAGTATTATCTAAAAACCATTTTTTTATTAAGCCGGTAATATACTCAGGATCTTTTTCTAACCGTTCTTTTACCGTTTCAAAAGCCGGTATGTATCGAAGCGTACACTCAGGACCTAATCCGTGAATCCAACCACGAAGGGAGCGGCGCATATGGTTAAGTGCAAACGGACCACCAGCTCTACGGATTTCTCGATTTGCAAAATCTATTGAGTGAACTGCTGCTTCTATCTCTTCTTGAGGAATCCCTGTTTCAGCAATCGAACGGAGAGTAGCCATAACAAGATTTCCAACCGTTTCTGCATTCTCATGTTTTACCCCTCGTAGTCCCGCACTGTAACACAGGTATTGCAATTCAGTTTCAAGACCACTCGATGGTGCTACGTCTTCGCCCAACTCCGAACAAAGCAATGCTCGATTTAAAAGAGCCCCGTCGTGGCCAAGGAGGATTTCAGAGACTAAGCTTGCTTCCATGATAGATACCGCATCGGTAACTTCGGGTAATAGCCAGTTCATGTGCACAGTAACAAGGGAAAGATCGTCCTCAGCTTGGGCTGGAGCAGGAACCGAAAGCGTACGCGGACCTTTATACGGAACTACTGCTGAAATTTTAGGGCAAGCAGGAGCGGCTGAGAAATTCGAAAGAAATTTTCTTGTTAAAAATTCGAGTTGTTTTGCGGTAGGAATATTCCCGTACAGAAAAATACGGCAATTAACCGGATGATAGTAGGTACGATGAAATTCCTTAAATTGTTCATAGGTGAGATCAGAAATACATAAAGGATCACCGCCAGAATCGTATGCGTACGGAGTACCCTCAAGAATAGAGCGTATAGTCCAGCTACCCGCAATCCGTTCAAAGGATGAATAGTTTCCACGCATTTCGTTAAAAACAACGCCTTGAACTGAAAAAGTGCCGTCTGCGGCGGGTTCAATACGGTGCCCCTCCTGACGAAAAATCCAAGGTTCTAGCAATGGAAAAAAAACAGCATCTCCGTATACAGACATAAGATTAAAATAGTCTGCTTCTACCATAGAGCTTGCCGGATATACCGTTTTATCTGGAAAAGTCATAGCATTCAAAAAGGTCTTTACACTCTGTTTAGCAAGGAGGAGAAAAGGATCCTTGAGGGGATAATTTTTTGATCCACAAAGAACTGAATGTTCTAGAATATGTGCCACTCCGGTCGAATCAGCAGGAGGAGTCATAAACGAATACGAGAAAAGATTTTCTTCGTCTTCGTTGACCATGTGATACACCTCGCATCCAGTTTCTCGGTGGCGAGCAAATACTCCCTTTGATTCTAATTCTGGTAAATCTTGCACAGAAATAATATCAAAGCCATGGAGGGAATCTCCAGCAGTAACAGTTTTAGTTGTATTCATTTTTTTTAGTCCACCCATTCGTCATTTTCAAGATCATCAGAAAGTCGAAATTTACCATCTTCCCAAGCAGTTCGTACCACCTGATAAAATGATTCTGTAACTTGACGCGACTCTTGCCTTGTTAGTGGCACAATTAATTTTTCTTCCTCAAGAACTTCATTTCGTCGATTTTTCGAAACATTTGAAAGAAGTTTTGATCGAAGTGCGTCAGATTTTCCCGTAATCAACACTGCAAAATCGTGATCAGAAAGAGTTCTGAGTACGCCCTGCAAATATACATCGTCGGCTCGAATAATATCATCATACGTAAAAAGACGATCTCGTATATCGCGTCCAAGCTCTGGGTCAGTATTTTCAAGACGGTTAAGAATACTTTTTTCCGACTGTCCGTCCATTTTTTTTAAAATAGAAGCCAGAGCAGAACGCCCATCTATAGTATCTTCAGAAGGCATATCGATTGCCTCAACTTTTTCTCGCATTGTCTCATCAACACGGCGAAGCACCTCGGGAGATACAGATCCCATACGTGCAAGACGGAACACTGTTTCTTTTTTTTCGTCGTCATCCATAAGTTTTATAACCTGTGCAGCTATTTCTGGCTTTGTCTGCGACAAAACCAAAGCCTTTGCCGAGGAAAGTTCACCCTTGATAAGCCGGTATAATTTCTCACCGTTAATGTTTTGTAAATAGTCAAAGGGTTTACCATGAAGAGTTGGAACCGCTTTTTCAAGCATTTCTGCAGCACGTTCTTTACCAAAAGCCCCTTCCAAAATACTTCGTGCAGTTCCCACTCCACCTAAAGGCTCTCGAGCCTGTTTAAGAAGCGATTCAAATTCGGCTAGAATAACGGTAGATTCATCCTTGGGAACACTGCGTATAGTGGATAATTCCAACATAACTTTTTCAACTTGATTTTCATCAAGACGAGAGACGATTTGTGCCGCTTCGTCGATTCCTATTAAAAGTAAAAATTTAGCAACACGACGGTATGAGCTTTCACGCCCATCCTTTCTAGGAATCTTTAGGAGTCCAGAAGAATCCTTCAATGGAGATTCAGGAGAACTACGAAGAGGACTATCGGTAGTAGTTACCTTCTGTGCAGGCGAGGGAATTTTTCCATTCTGCATTGTTTTCTGGTAGGCTCCAAGGCGTTTGTCGTTTGAATTCATATTAATATCATACCAGCTCGTGTTTCGCGGGGTCAACTGATTTGGAAACCCAAATTGAAATTTGAGCAGGCATTTGGTTACTGTTTCTCTTTAGTAAGCGGTATTAACATTCCAGATACACTGCACGATACTTCATCTCGCACCGCGCAAACACAATACGATTGATGAGACACCGTTTCGGTAATTACATCAGTAAACCAGTTTTTTTCTTTTTTTAACAGGGATTCAATGTGTGAAATTATGTTTTTAGTTATTGGATTTTCAGGCAACATCTCGTGTATTGTAACGCCATCGGTGGTAGTAAAAACCCATTCATAGGCGGCATCATGCTCGGTAAAGAACTTTAACAAAGAACACGTTTTTTCTAACTTACGGTACCGTTCTTCTGCTAACTCAGCTCGCTTTTCAAGGTTATATTTATATAATACTGTATCTAGGGTGGTGGAAAGACTATCTGGATTAATCGGTTTTAACAAATAGCCTGCATAGGATATTTGCTTTGTACGCATAAGAGAAGATAAATCTGGGGTAGAAATACAGAATACAATGGGAACCGAACTAAACTCATGTATTTTTCGGGCAACTTCTATCCCATCAAGCTCGCCGGCAATTGCAATGTCGAGCAATATAATATCGGGAACAAACCGTTTTGCGGCGGCAACGGCAGCGGTACCGTTATCCACAGAAGCAACCACATCATAACCGAGACGAGTAACCATACCCTGAAGATCAAGGGCTACAATAGCTTCGTCTTCTGCAATAAGGACCTTGGTTTTAGCTTCACTGATGAGATCGGACATGTGAGTTCTTCTCCGGTTATGTTATAGCATCGACCGGCTTTTAAACCGGTCCCACAATTAGGATTGTAGTGCCTTTTGTAGATTCGTTCAAGGAAGGAATAAGTCCTGCTAAACTGATGAAATCAGTTCAAATAATTAAAAATTTCTTTTCCTAGTAAAACACTTGACTTTGCTAACAATATTTAAAATAATTGTAATGAATTAGGAGGTACATATGCTTATTCAAATACTCGGGGCAGGATGCCCAAAGTGTAAAAAACTGGAGGCAAATACCCGTGAAGCGCTAGCAAAGAAAAAAATTGACGCAGATGTAGTTAAGGTAACTGATAGTGAAGAAATCATGGGAATGGGTGTTATTATGACACCGGCTCTCGTTATCGACGGAGAAGTTAAAAGTGTGGGAAAGGTATTAACCGTAGACCAGATAGCTTCACAGTTTTAGGAGCAGTAATTATGTCGAAAAAAGAATATAACCCCAACTTTATTCTGTTTGCATTATCCATTGCATTTGCAGCAATCTATTTTATCCCCTGGGAAACGCCTCTGATAGGCAAAGCAATTCTCGAAGGGTTTATGATGCTCGGAGATTATGCACGTGAACATGTTCTTTTATGCCTCATTCCAGCTCTTTTTATCGCTGGAGCTATGGGAGTGTTTCTCAATCAACAGTCAGTTATAAAATATCTCGGGCCAAAGGCTCCAAAGCTAGTAGCGTACGGAGTCGCATCTGTTTCAGGTGCAATTCTTGCAGTATGTTCCTGTACAGTCCTCCCTCTTTTTAAGGGAATCTACAAGAAAGGAGCAGGACTCGGCCCAGCTATAGGGTTTCTCTATTCAGGACCCGCAATCAATATTATCGCAATAACCTTATCTTTTAAAGTTTTCGGTTGGGAGCTTGGGCTTGCAAGAACAGTTGGAGCTATTGTCTTTTCAGTGATAATTGGTCTTTTAATGCAGCTTTTTTTTCGGAAAGAAGACGAAGCACGCATAACCGATGAAGGTATGTTTACTGCGTTCCCTGATAATAGTGAACGTACGCTTTGGAAAACAGCCATATACATTGGTTCTATGATCGGTTTTCTTATTTTTATAAATTGGGCAAACTCAGGTGGTTCATCTACTATATGGGATGTAATCTATCAAGCAAAATACATACTATCCGGCACTTTTATCTTTGTTCTTTTTGTAAGTATTTTCCTTTGGTTTAAAAAAGATGAAGTGTTTGAATGGTTTATCGCAACGCGTACATTCGCAATCCAAATAATACCCTTGTTATTTGCTGGTGTTCTCGTTTCAGGTTTTCTTCTTGGTAGACCTGGGCATGAAGGAATAATTCCTAGTAGGATGATTGCAAACCTCGTTGGAGGAAACTCTTTTTTTGCGAACGTTATTGCGTCTTTATCGGGAGCACTAATGTATTTTGCAACACTAACTGAAATACCTATTTTGCAGGGACTTCTTGGTGCAGGAATGGGCAAGGGCCCCGCCCTAGCGCTTCTTCTTGCGGGTCCAAGCTTGTCCCTTCCTTCGATGCTTGTAATTGGAAGTGAGATTGGCCCCAAAAAGACATTAGTTTACGTTAGCTTAGTTGTTGTAATGTCGTCTATAGCAGGATTTATCTTTGGGTTTTTCGTATAAAACCGTTACTACTTATGAAGTGGGCACAAAGTTACTTTTAATTCGATCCATCCTGTTTTTCATAGTTATGGCAAAACCCTGGTCTGGCAAATCATCAAGGAGATTTTCTAAGTAATTAAAAGATCCCCAGAGATTTGCTACCGGTTGTTCGGATATTCCGAGTTCTTCTCGAATACGGCGGACTCGTGAAAGATCCCGAATACCAGGTTTTCCGGCTAAACGATCAATGAGATACTCAAGTTGTACACGTTCATTGCTGAGGAGGTAGTCGGCAAGAATATCTTGAGGTAATTCCATGGTTATAGACTTCAAATATGAAAAAAGTCGAAGCAAACTAATGCCTGTCATCTCTTGAAGGATTTGATCTAAATAAGGAGTACCTACCACTGCGCGACCGAGAGGAAAGCCAAACTGATCAAACAAGTTTTTTCTTAGAGCTTCGGACTCAAGATCATCATTATCTAATTCGGACGAGGGCTCGGTATTTTCAATAACGTCGATATCTTCGGGTTCTAACTCGATTTTTTCGGGTTCAAGCTCGAAAGTTTCTGTCTCTGGTTCAGATGGCACAAAAGCGGGCTCAGATGGAGCTTCCGGTTCAGGTGCGTACTCTTCTGGCGCAAGCTCGATTTCTTCGGGTTCAAGCTCGAGAGTTTCTGTCTCTGGTTCAGATGGCACAAAAGCGGGCTCAGATGGAGCTTCCGGTTCAGGTGCGTATTCTTCTGGCGCAAGCTCGATTTCTTCGGGTTCAAGCTCGAGAGTTTCTGTCTCTGGTTCAGATGGCACAAAAGCGGGCTCAGATGGA
>DUOS01000006.1 GCA_012838745.1 Treponema sp.
AAATTATCATCATTATAAATTTGCTTTATACTAATCCTATCATTATACTATGATTAATACAGGAGGTTCTTATGGCACATATTACTTTGGGTGGTAACCCGATAGAAACGTCGGGAACCCTTCCGGCGATTGGAACGAAAGTTGTAGATTTTATTCTAACGAAAGATGATCTGTCCGATGTCAGTCTTGGAGATTTCGCGGGCAAGAAAAAGATTGTAAACATTGTTCCAAGTCTCGATACCGATGTATGCGCGGCGAGTGCACGGCGGTTCGATCATGATGTGGCAGCTTTAAAAGATACGGTTTTGCTTACTGTATCCAGTGATCTGCCTTTTGCAATGGCAAGGTTTTGTAAGGCTGAGGGTCTTACAAATGTTATTTCCCTTTCTCAGATGAGGGATCGCTCTTTTGGAAAGGACTGGGGAGTTGCTATTACAACTGGGCCCTTGGCGGGTTTGATGTCTCGTGCAGTTGTTGTATTAGACACGGATAATAAAGTTGTATACACAGAGCAAGTTCCAGAAATTAAACAAGAGCCTGATTATGCGAAAGTACTCGAAGCTCTTAAAGGAATAAAAAATTAAAGGATCCATTTCCCAAGTCGTCTAGAGTAGTATGAGCCATTTTGGTATACTAAACTAAACGACTTGGGAGAATCCATGGATAGCGAAACAACCGCTCATACTTTACGACGATGGTATAGTTTTAGATTAAAATTAATTTTAGAAGGAATTTGCATTGGTATACTGACTGGTTTATTAGTCGTTGCCTACCGCCTTGCTCTTGAAAAGGCGTTTAACGTTCTTAACTTTGCCTACCGCTCTATTTCTGCAAAACCAATGTTATTAGTTCCTTGGATTGGCATTTTACTATGTGTTGGGTTAGTGATTGCTTTTTTAGTTAAATTTAATCCCTTAATTAGCGGGAGTGGTATTCCACAAGTTGAAGGCCTTTTATCGGGGAAACTGGATATGAGCTGGTGGCGTATTCTACTCGCTAAATTTACCGGAGGGGTGCTTTCCATTGGCTCAGGCCTTTCTCTCGGGCGAGAAGGCCCCTCTGTTCAGCTTGGGGCTACGGTAGGCCTTGGATTTAGCCGTGTATTAAAACGCTCTCATATAGAAGAAAGTTATTTAGTAACTGGTGGGGCGAGCGCAGGCCTTGCTGCGGCCTTTAACGCCCCCTTGGCTGGTGTGCTTTTTTCTCTCGAAGAAGTGCACAAAAACTTTTCGCCCCTCGTTTTATTGACTGCCCTTTCTGCCGCCCTTACCTCAAGCTATTTAGCGAGCGACTTTTTTGGATTGCAGCCGATTTTTTCATTTGTTGGCGTACAACATTTACCTCTAAATCATTATACTCTTGTGATATTACTAGGTGTTGTCCTTGGTGTTTCCGGTGCCCTCTTTAATTCAGGTTTATTAAAAGCACAAGATATATATGCGGGCAGAAAATGGCTCCCGTCTCATTTTAGAATTTTTATACCGCTTTTCTTTTCTCTCGGGCTTGGTTTTATTCTCCCGCAATTACTTGGTGGTGGGCACGAACTAATTGTCGAAGTAATGTCTCATCCACTTACCTTGGGTTTTCTTTCCCTCTTATTGGTTGGGAAGTTTCTTTTTACTTTGATTTGTTACGGCTCTGGGGCACCAGGAGGAATTTTCTTACCCTTGTTATCTCTTGGAGCAGTAATTGGTACACTATGGGGAACAGCCCTCTCTTCTTGGTTTGGTATTGATTCGGCTTTTACCGCAAACTTTATAATCCTTGGCATGGCCGGCCTTTTTACCGCTATTGTTCGAGCCCCCATTACTGGCATTATTTTAATATCCGAAATGACTGGCTCTCTCGATCATTTTTTATCCCTAGCAGTTGTGTGCATTGTTGCCTATATTGTGGCAGATTTACTTCGCTCAAAACCTGTCTATGATTCATTGCTTGAACGGTTACTTAAAACACGCGGAGTGCAAGAAAAGAATACTCAAGATTACCGCAAAACAATTTTGGAGTTTGTAGTACAAAAGGGCTCCCCTTTAGACGGTGAGTTAGTGCGAAATGTTTCGTGGCCGCCACTATGTTTACTTGTTTCTATCAGGCGTGGGCAAACTGAAATTTTACCCCATGGAAATACAAAGATAGAAAGTGGGGATTATCTCGATATTTTAACTAACGTTTCGGAAATTCCTACCGTTCATGAATATGTAACTTCAATTATTAATGCGCCATAAGGATAAAAGCAAGATTTAAGGATTTCTAGGTGATTTCATAGTATTTGATTGACACGACCGTCAATTTTTTATATAGTTTTGAAATAATTTGCGTAGCAATTGTGGGGTAAATTATAAAACGAACCGTTTACTGTTAAAAGTAAACGTGTACGGGCCATTAGCTCAGTTGGTAGAGCAACAGACTCTTAATCTGTGGGTCGAAGGTTCGACTCCTTCATGGCTCATAAAGGCTGGAACAGGTCATGTTGACAAAGTTCCCCCCTTTAAGTAAACTACGATTACCTTCTAGCAGGGTAAACTCACTTCGTGAGCGAGAGTGGTGGAATTGGCAGACACGCCAGACTTAGGATCTGGTGCCTTGGCATGAGGGTTCAAGTCCCTCCTCTCGCACGTTCCAAAACAGAGACCACGGATGAGTACAATAGTGATTTTGCGGGAATAGCTCAGTGGTAGAGCGCCACCTTGCCAAGGTGGAAGTCGCGGGTCCGACTCCCGTTTCCCGCTCTAACGTGGAAAGCGATCTGGTGAAATCCGGATCGCTTTTTTTATATCTTGAATGCAAGTACTGTAATCGGTACACTGTGTACTATATAACCTATGAGGATACCAATATGAACCTTACCAAAGAGATCACACGACTAGAAAAATCACGCGTCAAACTCGACGTAACTGTTCCAAAAAGCGAACTTGAAAAGGCGTATCGTGATTTGCTCGAAAAGTATGCAAAGAATGCCCAAATTCCCGGCTTCCGCAAGGGAAAAGTTCCAGTAAACCTACTAGAAAATAAATATGGTGAAGCCCTTAAAGGTGATGCCGCCGGCGATGTTATTGAAAGTGCCCTGGGTGAAATATTTGAAACTGCGGACGAATTTGAACGTCCCCTTCCCTATTCACGCCCCGAGTTAGACTCGGCTCCCGATATTGATATCTCCAAAGATATGACGTTCTCTGTCACCTTCGATGTTTTCCCCAAAGTCACCCTAGAAAAAACTGAGGGTTTTAAAATTGAAGTTCCTCAGGTTTCCGTTGGAGACGCAGAACTCAAAGACGAACTCGCTGCAATTCGTGAGCGAAATGCTATGGTTATTGATCGTAACGATGGAGACAAGGCAGCGAAAGATAATGTAGCTACCGTTAACTATTGTGAACTCGATGAAGAAGGAAACCCAATTGCGGGCACAGAGCGTGAAGATTTTGTCTTTACCATCGGTACAGGTGCTACTTTTTATAAATTTGATGACGATGTAGTCGGCATGGCTAAAGGCGAATCGAAAGATATTACTAAGAAGTTCGAAGCAGATGATGAAAACAAAGACCTTGCCGGTACTACCAAAAAAATCCGTGTTACCCTTACCGCGCTAAAAGAGCGTAATCTTCCCGACCTCGACGATGAACTTGCACAGGATGTAAACGAAAAATATAAGACGCTTACCGATCTTAAAGATGATCTCAAAGCTACTATGAATACTGCTCTCGAAAATAAGCTCAAAGAAATACGGAGCAATGCTTTGTTAGAACAACTGGTAGAAGCGAACGCCTTTGAGCTGCCAGAATCTATGGTTCAAGCAGAACTTGAATCCCGCTGGCAAATGCTTGCTCAGCGTTTTCGAACTGACGCAGATCAACTAGAAAAACTTATGGCTTCTTCGGGTCAGGCAAAAGGTACCATGCTCGAATCATGGAAACCTGAGGCAGAAAAAATGCTTAAAGGCCGTGTAATTGTAGAATTACTCCTTAAAAACCATGAATTTACCGTTACTCCTGAAGAAGTTGAGCAAGAATATGCTAAAATTGCGGAAGGCGCCGGTATTTCGGTAGATGAAGTCAAAAAACACTATGCGGATCCTCGTAAGAATGAGTATCTTATAGATGATATCAAGGAGCAGCGTCTGTATACTCAGCTTCTTGAAAAATGCACAATCGCCAAAGGTAAGAAAGTGCCTTTTGCGGAACTTTTTAAAGACGGACAATAATTATGAATGAACAAATGAACACCTTGGTACCTTATGTAATAGAGCAAACCGGCAACGGTGAGCGTTCCTATGATATTTTTTCCCGGCTGCTTAAGGATCGGATTGTTTTTATCGACGGAGAAATAACCGACGCGACTGCTGATTTAGTTGTAGCACAACTTCTTTTTCTTGATTCACAAAATCCAGAAAAAGATATTAACATCTATATCAATAGTCCTGGAGGTTCTGTAACCGCTGGTTTGGCTTTGTACGACACCATGCAGCAAGTACGTTCGGATATTCAAACATTCTGTCTTGGCCAGTGCGCAAGTATGGCTGCTATTTTACTTGCTGCTGGAACAGACGGTAAACGTAACGCACTTCCCTCATCTCGTGTACTAATTCATCAGCCTTGGGGCGGTGTACAGGGGCAGGCAGTAGATATTGGTATTCAAGCTCGAGAAATTGTCCGCCTAAAAAAATTAACTATTGAGTATTTCGCCCTCCATACTGGAAAGAGCGAAGAACAAATTGCTTTAGATATGGAAAGAGACTTTTTCATGTCGGCACAGGAAGCACTGGCCTACGGTATCGTAGATCAAGTGATGCCTCGGAGGAAGCATGGCAAAAAAGAATAACGAAAAAGAGCAGATATGTTCTTTTTGTGGAAAAAACGCTGATACTTCTCGCAGAATAATTGCGGGTCCTGGCGTATTTATTTGTGATCACTGTGTAGATGTCTGTAAAGGAATCCTCGATGAGGAAAACCAACAGCTTTCTACTGAATTTTCTGGTGAAATTCCTACTCCTAAAGATATTAAGGATCATCTTGATCAGTATGTTATTGGTCAGGAACAAGCTAAAAAAACGCTTTCTGTTGCAATTTACAACCACTACAAGCGTATAGCTAATCCTTCTCGTAAGCCAGATGATATTGTGATTGAAAAATCGAATGTGTTGCTCATTGGCCCCACCGGCTCGGGCAAAACCCTTCTTGCTCGTACTATCGCGCAAAAGATGAAGGTTCCCTTTGCTCTCGCTGATGCTACAACTCTTACCGAAGCTGGCTATGTTGGTGAGGATGTTGAAAACATTCTACTCAAACTTATCCAGAATGCAGGTGGCAATATTGCTTCTGCAGAACGGGGAATTATTTATATTGACGAAATTGACAAGATTGCCCGCAAGGGAGAGAATGCCTCAATTACCCGTGATGTTTCTGGTGAAGGAGTTCAGCAAGCTTTACTCAAAATTATTGAGGGAACTATTGCATCTGTACCTCCCCAGGGTGGGCGAAAGCATCCCAATCAAGAAATGATTAATATTGACACGAGTAATATCTTGTTTATATGCGGTGGAGCCTTTGTAGGTTTAGATAAAACTATTGAAACTCGAGTTGCCGAAAACCCAATGGGTTTTGGTGCAGATATTAAGCTTAAAAAAGACCGGAACCTCCAAGAGCTCTTTGATCACCTTGGTCCAGACGATTTAATTAAGTTTGGCATGATTCCTGAATTTATTGGTAGGCTCCCCATTACGGTAGCCCTCGATGAGCTGGTACGCGACGACCTGATGCGTATTCTTACAGAACCGAGAAATGCAATTGTTAAGCAATTCCAAGCGTCACTTGGCATAGATAAGGTAGATCTCATTTTTGAAGACGACTCCATAGAAGCAATTGCTGAACTTGCTATTAAGCAAAATACTGGAGCCCGCGGCCTTCGTGCCATCGTTGAAAAATTAATGATTGATATTATGTTTGATATTCCTTCTATTAAAGGGAAAAAGCAAGTTGTTATTACTAAGGATGTGGTTAATAAAACCATTAAACCTGAAATTTTATTGTTAGATAAGAAAACAGCATAAAAAAAAGCCACCGTTTGGTGGCTTTTTTTTATATAGACGCTATGCAATCCAAGGTTTCTTGAGCACTCTTTTTCCAGCTAAATCGTTTAATCCACTCAAATCCCAGTGTAACTAATTCTTTGCGTAAGGAGTCGTTTGCTCCAACAGGATCGCGTATTAGCTTACCTATTGCGCCCGCTATTTCTTCTGGACTATTATGATCAAAGTATAAGGCGCAGTCTCCTGCCATCTCTGGTAGAGCTCCTGCTGCAGCACAGGCTACCGGTATACCGCATGCCATTGCTTCGAGTACGGGCAACCCCACCCCTTCTGTCGATGAAGGGAAAATACAAGCATCTGCAGCAGAGTATAGTTCTGGAAGATTTTGATGAGGGAAATATCCCGTCAATAAAATATCAGATGAAACAGAAGATTTTAATACTTCTCGATGTACCATTTCTGCATTTAATCCATCTGCACCTGCAAGCACGAGACGATGAGGAGCCCCAGTTTTCTTTTTGAAAATCTCAAAACCCTGTATAAGTTCTACATGATGTTTTAATGGATAGGTAACTCTTGAGGCATAAATAATATAGGGTCTACGAATTGAAAAAGGATGAATAAGAACTGCCTCATTGTTGGCGGTAGTTCGAGGATAAAAAAGTTTTGTGTCTATACCATTTGGTATTACAGTAATATGGGATTCGGGTATTTTCATTTTGACGAGGTCGTCGCGAATAAAAGAACTTGCAGCAATAATACGAGTTACCCGTTTTAACTGACTCTTTAAAAAACTGTTAACAATACCATCATCTGAATTTCGATATACATCTGATAAAATATCTTGTATTACCACAACGGAAGGTACCGCAAATTTAAGGGGAAGAAGTTTTACTCCAGAAGGGAAAAGCATGGAAGTATATTTTTGACGACGAGCAAAACCCGGTAAAGAAACAACATGCCAAAAACGTTCAGCTAATAAACTATCTGAAACGGAGACCCCAGTATAGGTTACACCTTCTTGACCAGAGGTATATGTATAGCGATCGAGCTCAGGACCGAAAAGATCAACAGGAACTCCGGACTTAGGTAAATTTCGTACGAGAGAAAGAATATATGAACCTATTCCAGAACGACCGTGATCACACCCGAAGGTATCTATACCGATTTTCAAGAAAAACCTCCGTAAGATTCGGTAAATCTATCGAATTATAGCACTTTCAACACGTTTATGCTATCCTAAGAATATGATAGATTTTAAAAGCCTTGCTGTTTCTGAGCCTATAATTGCGGCGCTCGCTAAGGATACTATTACTGTACCTACTCCAGTACAAAAAGAAATTATTCCCCGCATCCTTGCTGGAGAAAACATTGCGTTTCAATCAGAAACTGGTACTGGGAAAACCCTGTGCTATATTATACCCGCCTTTTTACGCAGCAAGCCTGGAAAAATAACAACCCTCGTGCTTGCTCCAACTCACGAATTGGGTTCTCAAATTCGCCAAACGGCGGCGAGTCTTGCAAAGGCCTCGGAGTTACCAATAACAGCAGCACTGTGCATTGGTGGAGCTCCACTCAAGCGGCAAATTGATATGCTCAAAAAAAAGCCTGATGTTCTCGTTGGTGGGCCAGCTCGTATATTAGAATTGATTCGGCTCAAAAAGCTCCCGCTACAAAATATAGAAATGGTAGTTTTAGACGAAACAGATCGTATGCTTGCGCCAGAAATGCGGGATATTATTACAGAGTTACTCTCGCTGTTTTCAGAAACCACACAATATGTGGCCTGTTCTGCTACTCTTGGGCCCCGCCATGTTGGAATACTTGAAAAAGGCATTCCAGGAAATCCTAAAATTACCCGTGTTGAGCTTCCCGAAGAAGATGTTCTTACTCGTAATATTAGCCATTGGGCGTTTTTCTGTGAGCGGCGAGATAAAATTGAAAACTTACGGAAATTTATTATTGCCGAAAAGCCAGTCAAAACTCTTGTTTTTACGGCAATTGCCGGTCAAGTAGACAACATTGCCCAACAGCTTACGCATCGTGGTGTTACGTGTGCATCCCTCCATTCTCGCTTAGATAAGATGGGGCGTAAGAAAGCCATAGATCAATTTAGAAGTGGTAAGGTTTCTGTCCTTGTTACGAGCGATTTAGCTGCACGTGGCTTAGATATTCCTGGGGTAACCCATATTGTTCAACTTGATGTACAAGAAAACACTGATTTTTTTGTGCACCGTGCAGGGCGCACCGCTCGAGCCGGAAGAACCGGTATTAATGCAATCTTTGGTGATGAACGAGAATTACGAGGTCTTTCTCGCATGGAGAAAAAACTCAAAATAGTTATCCATCCCAAGGCTTTGTATGGTGGCAATATTGTAACTCCAGAACAACCGAGTATGGACGAATTAGAACACTAGAAAAAGTATTCAAAGCCAGCAGATATATAGTTGTTATATATGGTTCCCTTTGCTTGATCACGCCAGCTCTTTAACTGATTGCGAGCTGCGGCATCGAGAACAGCATCGGGTTCGCGAACCCCTTGTGAATTTACGAGAGCCTCATCAAAGGTATATACTTTTTCTCGAACACCAGGATTGATATTTATTTCGAAGCGATAACCAAACCGAAAGACCATGTGGCCTCCTGTTTTTAAAACAGGCAACCTGCAGGATATATCTAAACCGGTTTGCCATATATACTGAATTGTTTCCTGTGATAAAAACGGAGTGGAATAAAAAAAAGCGTGGCCGTTATTCGTTCCTGATGAGTTTTGCAACGTTCCATCAGTAATATATAACCCATCGGCAGTCACATACTCTCGGATACGTCTATCATCCATCCCCTCGTTAACATTACCATGGCGAATAAGAATTCCTACAATATCTACATCTATTGCCTCAAGGGGGCGTAGGCGAACCTTTAAATTAATACGATCTGAGTTGGGATCAAGAGCGGCACCAAAAGACTGCCCGGCGTGGCCATAGTTTTGGAAGTTTGGTGCGGTACTATCAAGGTCATGACCTTCCTTATGTGAATAGGTATAGGGGGTAACCATGGTGTAATCAAGAATGACACGAGTAAATATTCCGGATTTTCTAGGAGCATAGGATACCCCAAGTTGCCCGGCAATTCGCCATTTCGTATCAAATTTTAATTTGACGATGTCATTAAAACTTAAGTCGTCGGCTAGCAAGGTTCCGTCAATCTTCATTCCCTCAAGAGGTCGTACGGTAAAAGTTCCCCCTAAATAGGAATTATCATGAAACCCTGTGTTTCCCTGGCTTATCATATACGGTGAAAGGGGGAGTAAATATAAAAGATCAAGCCGCCCGCCGTACATAACCGATTCAAATATTGAAATTGAAAACCAATCAATCGGTCGGTATTCTATCGAATGGATAGAAAGATATTTTTCAGGATAATAATTATTTATATCATTATCGGGAGTTGCACTCAAGGCGAAAAGAGAGAGGTTAAAACACCAATCAGGTTGGTTTACTGCGAAAGAAAACTGCCCGCTGTTATGAGCTTGTTGGCCAACGATAGTTCCGTTTTCATAGAAAGGTCCCCACGAACCGCGCATGAGCCCAGCATTTATATAGATATCTGGATTTCCAACAGAAAAAGAGGATGTGATTGAGGGAAGAATATAAAACGGCCCTACCTTTGCATTGTCCTTTACTATATTTTTATTTGATCTCTCCCAAGCGGGAAGCAATTCTTCGTTGGGCAGCTTATTAACAGCCCATCCATCTACAGATGCACTCAAGGATATATTTTCTGAAAAAATAAGATTTGCATCAAAAGAAAGAGCAAGTTCCATTTGTTTGAACTCTTTATGGGTATCCATAGCAAGGCCAGATTTTGCACCAAAACTTACGCTTCGACTAAAAAACCGGTTATAATGCGACTGGGCAAGTGCTCGTTGTTTGCTGTCTCCACGCTCAAGAACTGTTTCAAGGATTGAACGAACAAGCGGTAAGGGATAGGGGCGAACCGCGGGGAGATTTCGAACAATTCCCATTGTTTCCCAAATATTTAGATCATCATAAAAATAGTCTAAAGGATCGGCCGCTACCTGGGCATATACAAAAGATATAAAAAAGAAAAATATTAAAATTACAGCTGTTTTTTTAGTTCGCATAGCACCCTTTCCTGTCAGTTTATTGTAAGAATTATAGCGTACTTTGGGTTTCAGCTCAAGATTAAACAGTTCACCTCTTAAACGAGTGTATAAAAGAAACAACCTCATCAAGACCATTTCGTATTCCCAATCGTTTTACATTACGCTGGATACGCTGTGCAAGCTCAGGATTATCTAAAACTTCAGCAGCTTTTTCCAGTATTTTTTTTGGGTTTCGGATAAACCAACCGGCACCGTTATGAATAGCATACAATACATTCCCCAATTCCTGGCCCCGAATAAAGGTGGAAAAAATAACAGGTTTACTTACTGAAAGCACTTCCATCACCGTGGACGCCCCTCCCTTAGTAATAATACAATCTGCACAATTTAGTAAATCTGGCATAAAAGAAACAAAGCCATATACGCGAACATTTTTTGCCTTTCTTAGATCTACCATAGTAGAAACCTGTAAACGAAGTATTTTGTTTTTTCCACAAACTACGATAAGTAATTCAGGTCGTTTTTTAAGAAGAAACTGAAATACAAGGCGATCGGCACTTTTTAATCCTTCCCCGCCGCCTGCAATAAGTAAGATCTTTTTATCTTCAGGGATACCGAGGCGCTTTTTTGCTGCGGTTACCTCAGCTGGTGTATATGGACGATCAAAGGCTCTCGATAGTATAAAGGGAAATGAATGAACTCGCTGCGGGTCCCATCCGTACCGTTCCTCTGCTTCTTTTTTGAGTTTTTCGGAAAAAACAACAAGTTCCATATTTTTTTGATAAAACCACAGTGCATGGGCGGTAAAAGGATCAGTAACGAGGGTAATAAGAGGAATTTTAGGGTCAACTCTATCAATTGCTTCTCGAGCCATTAAGATAAGAATTTCATGCATACACACCACTTTGGTGATGTGCTGTTCACGTAAGAAATTAATTAAGTTTCGCACGCCATGTATGCTAACAAAATAGTTGCCAATGCGTATGGCAAGAGGGAATTCGGTAAGTCGATAAAAAAGAACATATCCCGCTTCAAAATAATTAGATGAAACTTGGTACCCATCTTCAAAAAAATACCGGCATACCCGCATTTTTTCGCTAAACCCATTAAACAACACGGGTTCTACCGTATCAGGATACGCTGCTTGCAAACCACTAGCAAGAGCACGCGCAGGAGCAAGATGACCACCACCAGTATTTAAGTACAAGAATGCTATTTTTTGCTTCATAATGTATGTAAAAGTATAGGTGCTAAATGCTTAATGAACAAGAAAATAAAAGAGCAAAAGGTTGATTTACAAAGAGGGTGGTCAAGGGTATACTAAAGCTATGAATATAGCACTGTTTACCGATAGCTACTTGCCAGCAAAGAACGGTGTGGTTACTGTTGTTACACAAACCCGTAAAGCTCTCGAAGCCATGGGGCATCATGTAATAATTGTTACCGTAGAAAACACTCGTGAATTACGCAAGACACGAACAGAAGATCCAAATATTTTTCGTGTTCGCTCTATCCCTCTTGGCCTTGGAACAAGCGAATTTATAGGCTTACCCCAAAAACGAAAGATTAAGGCTTTTCTCCGCAAACACAAAATAGAAATAATCCATAGCCATACAGAATTCTATATTGCTCATGCCGCAAAGCAAGTTGGTAAATCTCTCCACTTACCAACTATAGCAACTACTCATACTATGTGGGAAGATTTCTATGATTATTACATTCCTATGGCACGACTCATTCCGGTTAAAGCAATCCGCAAGATAGTAAAACGCCTATACAAGAAGTTTTATGCATTTATTAACGTCTCCAGCAAAGCACGAGACTATTTTAAAAAAGACTTTATGCTCCCCCAAATTCCTTCTGTAGTAATCCCCAATGCAGTTGATATCGAAGCATTTATAAACACGAAAGATACAGCAGAATCCCTTGAGGAAATGCGCCGAAACTGGAATATTCCTCTCGATAACATTGTATTGCTCTTTGTAGGCCGTATTGGCGAAGAAAAACGCGTACTTAAATTGCTTGATATTGCAATAAACTTAGTAAACCGTTTTGATAATGTAACTATGGTTTTCGCAGGAAACGGTCCCTCTCTCGTTCATATGAAAAAAACAATCAAAAAAGCTACATTAGATCACCGAATAGTTTTTACCGGTTTTGTTAATTGGACCGATGTACACACCTACTATGCGATGAGCGATATCTTTACCACCGTCTCCCTTTCGGAAATGCATTCTATGACGGTCCTAGAATCTTTATTTTCGGGTCTTCCCGTAGTAACTCGCTCCGATAGCAGTTATTTTGATACGGTTCTTCATGGTGAAAATGGCTACCTTGCCGAAACAGATGAAGAAGTTGAAGCGTTTTTAGCAGAACTTATCCTAGATGGTGAAAAAAGAAAAAAATTTAGTGATCGCAGCCGTAAAATAGCCCAAAACTTTACCATTGAAAACCATGCTCGTAAAATTGTAGCTTTTTATCAAACCGTAATTGATACCTTTCCAAAACCAATCGACGAGAAATTACTCCAAGCAGCCGTGGATTCCCAGTGATCCTTGTTGCCTAAAATTCTGCCTTGGGGTATTCTTGAACCGTGAAACGAGAAGAAAAAGAAGTTCTCTACAATTTTCTCGATACCGCTCGTTGTTGGGCAGAGGGATTTGGCCTACCCAAACCGGCTCCAGTTACCTTTGTAGATGATACTACTGTACCGCCAATAATTACGACCGCTGATACTCTTGAAATTATCTCCGAGGAAATTGCTGCGTGTGGCCGGTGCGGCCTAGCAGCTACCCGCAATTTTGCGGTTCCTGGCGAAGGTGCAAATAATCCCCTCGTACTCATTATAGGCGAAGGACCAGGCGCTGAAGAAGACAATACTGGGCACGCATTTATAGGCGAAGCTGGCAAGCTCCTCGATAAAATGCTTGCTGCTATAGACCTTTCACGCAAAACAAATACTCATATTCTTAATATTGTTAAATGCCGACCACCGGGAAACCGCGACCCAAACCCAGATGAGATTTCGCTCTGCCTTCCCTACCTACATCGTCAGATTGATTTACTTAATCCCGTTGCCATTCTAACACTAGGGCGAGTTGCCCTAACGAGTCTCGTAAATACTTCAGACGGAATTGGAAAAGTTCATGGCCAATTCTTTGAATACCGCGGGTATCCCCTCATGCCCACCTATCACCCCAGCGCCTTACTCAGAAATGAAGAGTACAAACGGCCTGCTTGGGAAGATCTCAAAAAACTTAGAGCATGGATTAACTCCACTGTTCCACCCAATGATCCAAGACTCGGAACTTTGTAATGAACCGTTTTCTCGAAGTTGTCTTTAATGTTCCTGTATACCAATCTTTTTCCTACCGATCCGGAGATGATTGTCCCCAAGACGTTGTGGGCAGGAGAGTTGAGGCACAATTCGGTAAACGCCGTATAATTGGGTTTGTTATTGGAGTGTCTGATACCCTACCAGAGGCTTGCCCTCTTTCAGAAGAAAAAATAAAACCAATACACAGAATTATTGATTCTAATCCTATATTTGATTCTACATTGCTTAATCTTGCTCGTTGGGTTTCTTCATTATATTTATGCTCCTTGGGTGAAGCTCTAGGGACAATGTTGCCTTCTGGTAAGCGAGAACCACCAGCAGAGGGCTCATTTATTGATGAGACTTCTTTTCCCTCTGGTGAATTGCATCTTTCGGAAGAACAACAAAAAGCAGTAGATGGAATTATTAACACTGACGACACAAGCCCTGTATACATTTACGGGGTAACTGGATCGGGTAAAACTGAAGTTTTTCTCAAGGCCGCTGAAACAATACTTTCCCGCGGTAAAAATATTATGTATCTCGTTCCAGAAATTGGATTAACCCACCAGGTTGTAGAAGAAATACAAAATCGTTTTGGTTCCACCGCGGCGGTTCTCCATTCGGGGCTAACCGGTAGTAAGAGGCTTGCAGAATGGATGCGCCTCCTTAGGGGTGAAGCGCGCATTGTTATTGGCGCACGCAGCGCCGTTTTTGCACCAATTAAAAACTTGGGTCTTATTATTATTGACGAAGAACACGATGGATCATACAAGTCGGGAACAACCCCGCGCTATCATTCCCGGCAAGTTGCCATGAACCGTTGCACCGATGCGGGCTGCCCCCTCGTTATGGGAAGTGCAACGCCATCCCTAGAAGCCTGGTACCAAATAAAAACCGGCGCACTGCGAATGTTTCCCCTTACTGCCCGTCTTGCTGGGGGGTGCCCTCCTTCTATTTCAATAGTACCTCTCGGTGGTAGTTCCGGAGCCTTGAGCGAAACTCTTGTGCGGGAAATTCGGGAAGCAAAAGAAGCTGGGCGACAATCTATTATTTTTTTAAACCGACGAGGATTTACTCATTTTTTTCGCTGTACTACCTGCGGCTACAGTATGATATGTAAAAACTGCTCTGTCCCCCTTACTTTGCATCGAAGCCAAGGTGTTATGAAATGCCACTACTGCGGTTGGCAAATAAAACCACCATCAGCCTGCCCTGAATGTAAATCCCTTGATATTGGATATGCGGGATTTGGCACAGAATACATAGAAGAAGAAGTACGCTCACTTTTCCCCAGATTTTCTATCGAACGAGTGGATACCGATACCATGCGCGGTAAAGGACTCCTTAAAAAAGCTCTCGACCGTTTCCAAAGGGGAGAAACTGATATTCTACTCGGAACTCAAATGGTGGCAAAAGGACTCAACTTTCCTGGGCTACGCCTTGTTGGTATTGCATTAGCAGATACTGGTTTACATATGCCCGATTTTCGCGCCGCAGAGCGAACGTTCTCTCTTATCGTGCAGGTTGCTGGGCGGGCTGGTCGGTATTTTCCTGATGGTAGGGTAATTATTCAAACTTGGAGCCCAGAAAACCCAGCGATAGTTTATGCAAGCCAATGTGATCTCGAAGGGTTTTATGAACAAGAACTTGTTCACCGAAAAGCCTTGGGATTCCCACCCTTTTCGCGCCTAGTGCGCTTGGTATTTAGAAGTAAAAAAGAGCAAACAGTAGAGACCGG
>DUOS01000037.1 GCA_012838745.1 Treponema sp.
CCAACTACCGCTACTTCGTCCTCGAGTGAATCTTCTCAAAACTCTTTAACCATTTACCCGAACGGTAATAGACCGCGGCAACCAGAGTCCCCACAATCCAGCCGGTAGGAAATGCCCACCAAATACCTTCCAGCCCCATAGCTCGTGAGAGAAAAAATCCTGCAGGAACACGCACAAGCCACATAGCCACAAGGGTACTCAAAAGTGGAATAAGTGTTTCACCTGCGCCGCGGATTACCCCGTTGAGCATAAACATAATCGAGAAAATTACGAAAAAGGGCCCGATAATTCTCAAGTAACTTGCGCCGGCGTCAAGAACGCCCGGGTCACTATTAAAAAGACCAACCAAAGAACGGCCAGCATACCGAAACACAATTGCAGCAATTATCGATAAACTCACCGAAAAAATCATAGCCGAAATCAGCCCGCGGCGAACTCGGTGTGGCTTATTAGCTCCAAGGTTTTGGCCCACAAAAGTAGACAACGCCATACCGATAGTCATCGCCGGGAGAGACGCAATACTTTCAATTCGAGTAGCAGCCGCATATCCGGCAATTGCGTTTGTCCCAAACCCGTTAACGAGCCCAGTCATCGTACTAATTCCCAGCGCAACCAGCGACTGTTGAATACCCGATGGTATACCAATTTGCGCGCTGACTTTAAATATTTTCCAGTCGAACCGCAGTTTGCGAAAATCGACCCGGAGGTAGTCGTGGGAATGGTTGAGATACAACAATGCAAGCACAAGGGAAACTCCCTGGCTAATAATCGTCGCAACCGCGACACCGGCAATTCCCCAACCAAATGCAACAACAAAAAGTATATCCAAGCTAATGTTTAAAACAGTAGAAATCAAAAGCATCCACAGTGGATTTTTTGAATCACCTAATCCACGAAGAATACCACTCACCGTATTAAAACCTAAAAATGGCAGCATGCCTAAACTAAAAATTTTCAAGTAAAGAGCTGCTTGAGGTAACACTTCCGGCGGGCTTTGTAACAGTCGCATAATAGGTTCTGCACCAAAAAAGCCCACGCCCATCATTACGAGGGCTGCCCAAAAAGTAAAAAGATAGTTAGTCTCAATCGCAAGGCGAACTTTTTCTGTTTCCCCCGCACCATGAAACTGGGAAATTAAAATGTTGGCCCCCATCGAAAGGCCCATAAATAACGAAAGCAGTAGAAAAATTACCGGAAAACTCGCCCCCACCGCGGCAAGCGCTTCCTTTCCCACCCAATTTCCAACCACCATGCTGTCCACAATATTATAAAGCTGCTGAAACAAGTTCCCCAGCAACATCGGTATCGAAAACGCAATCAACAACCGCGTTTCGTTTCCCTTCGTTAAATCCTTCATCGCGTATCCTTTAGCAAAAAGCTTCTCATACAATATACCTAAATTTTGCCTTGAGGCTATCGGATTCGGAATTAGATTGAGGCAGAACGCATCACGATGAGCGAAATCTACAACGGCGCAGCCGGCGCGAGTGGAATCTTCATCGGCGAGTTCAAGTCTGTCTTGAATATTTTTAACCTCATGGTATTATAGATATAAGCTTTGAAAGAGGAGAATATAGTATGGCATATGAAGTAGGTGTTGATAGAGTTAAGGAAAGTGCTCTACAGTCTTTTATGACGGGAGTATACGGATGGATGGTTGCGGCTCTAGCGCTTAGCGGTGTAGCTGCTGCCTTTGTTTCTGGGTCTCCTACATTTCAGCGGCTAATTTTTGGGAACTCGTTTACATTATTTGCACTGCTAATTGGCGAGGTTGCCCTTGTTTGGTGGCTTTCTGCCTCGATTCAAAAAATTAGCGTTGGTGCAGCTGCCTTAGCATTTATTGCGTATTCATTGCTCAATGGTGCAACCCTGTCTAGTATATTTATGGTCTATACTGGTGAATCCATCGTTCGAATCTTCGGCATCACTGCCCTGACCTTTGGCGCGATGAGCCTGTACGGTATGAAGACAAAGTCTGATCTTCGATCAATGGGCCGCTATCTTTCCATGGCGGTCATTGGTATTGTGATTGCCCTTGTTGTAAATATGTTTTTGCATTCATCCGCATTTGATATGCTTATTTCCATTATAACGGTGGTGGTTTTTACCGGCTTAACCGCCTGGGATACCCAAAAGCTCCTTGCTATCGCTGAGCGTGCAGACGGTTCCGAAACCTACAAGAAAATAGCAATCATCGGTGCTTTAACCCTCTATTTAGATTTTATCAACATCTTCTTAGCGCTACTCCGATTGTTTGGCCGAAGAAAATAGAATTTTTATTAGTGGGATTCGCCAGTATCTTTAACTGAAAGTTGTGAGAAGGTAACTTTTTGGTTACCAGCCATTTCTCGCAGATCGTTTGCGGTCTGTGAGAGATGCCCTCCCTGTCCTTCTAGCTCAGAGATAGCAACTGATATTTCTTCAATTCTATCTGCGGTGTTAGTGGTGCCTAGAGATATTGCGTCAATATTACTCTTAACATTTCTACCGTTTTCGGCAATTTCACCCGCTGATTTTCCGATTGTTTGGATGGTTTCAGAAGAACTATGGAGTCCTTGTAATATAGACATAAAGGATTGCTGGGCTGCTTTTGTTTTTACAAGATTCTTATCAACGAGACTGCTTCCATCAGCACTAACAGTTAGAAGCGCATTCATTGATGTGGATATATCATTTATTGTTGTACGGATGTTTTCCGCTGTCATCTGTGAATTTGCAGAAAGAGAGCGAATTTCACCTGCAACTACAGCAAATGCTTTACCCGCAGTTCCGGCTCTCGCAGCTTGAATTGAGGCGTTGATAGCAAGAACGTTGGTGCTTTCGGCAAGGCCTTCGATAACTCCTGCAAAATCACGAACAGCTCCCAGCTTTTCAGAAAACGAAACGAGAGAGTCCGCAATAGACCCTATTGATTGGCGAATAGCATGTGATTCTTTAACTGTCTGATCCATTTCTTCCGCACCACGGGAAGATTCATCATTCATTTTACTAACCAATTCGGTATAGGCTTCTAAAGACTCTTTCATGTTTTCTTGCGTGCGCGTTAATGTTTCAAGGCGAGATTCGGTGTCTTGTATTTTGTCCTTTTGCTCACCCATGTCTTCTCGAATGCCTGAGATAGATCTTCCAATTTGTGTGTTTGCTCGAGCAGATTCTTCTGCCGCAGCGGCTAGGTTTTGGCTCGATTTTACCAAGCTTTCTGCATTGTCTATCATTGTCAGGATTATTTC
>DUOS01000038.1 GCA_012838745.1 Treponema sp.
CCTGAAATACCAATGTCAAATATTTTAGAAAGAAAAATGGTTTTCTCAACATTGCTTTTCTAGGCATTAATGGATACAGTCTAATAATTATGGTTCCAACAAAACGCCTTCATCAAATAAACTCTTCTCGAATTTTTCAAGAAATCTGGCTAAACAGGGGGAAGAGTAGAATAGCAATTGCCGAAGAACTTAATCTTGATCGTTCCACTATTACCAAGGTTGTGCGTCAACTTTTAGAATATGGTATTGTGCGAACAACTGGAAAATATCATGGGAAACCTGGTGCTGGTAGAATGGCCACCGGCTTGGAAATTGATCCCGAATTTGCTCTCGTACTTGGAATTGAAGTTCAAACTGAATTTTTCCGATCCGCTTTGGTTAGCTTCGACGGTACTATTATTCACGCAGAAACCGTTTCTTACGAAGGAAATGATTTAGAGCCAGAAATCAGCTCAGTTATTGAATCTCAAATTAAACTCGCTCAAAAAGCTGGAAAACCACTTGCCGGTATTGGCATTGGGCTTTCTGGCATTGTTGACCCATATCGCGGTGTAATACTTCAGTCTAACCCCCTTGGCATTCGGGAACCGCTCCCCCTCAGGGACCTTTTACAACAACGATTCGGCTGCCCGGTATTTTTAGAAAACGACGCTAACTGTTGCTGCTGGGGCGAAAAAGCCTTCCACAGAGCACCTTCCGATAGAAACTTTCTAGCCCTCTTGGGCGAATTTAGAAATATTGACATACACAACAACCGGGTTAACGGAGTGGCTGTGGGTTTGGGAATAGTTATCCGCGATACAGTTTTACATGGAGATTCCTTTACCGTTGGAGAGTTCCAGAGCCTCTTGTACGATACAGAAAATCCAGGGCGGTCACAGTTTTCAATTTCTGACGAAGAAGCGGAGCGACTCCCCGAAGATGAGGCGATTCTTGATCGTGTTTTCTATGAAACGGCGTACAATATTTCGCTGCTTGCAAACACGCTTGATATAACCCGCATCGTTATTGCTGGCGACTTTGTTCTTTTTGCCGAACAACTTTCAAAGCACCTCGAAACTCAAATTAAAAGGAACTGGTCTTATCCAGGAAGCAGTAATTGCGTAATAGCGGTTTCTCCTGATAAAGAACAATCTGTTTGCCTTGGAGCAGCAGGCCTTTTTATTCAAAAACTCTTTAGCGTGCCAGAAATGACCGATCATATCGAAGAACCGGTTGGAACAATTCTTCTTGATAGAATCATTCACCAATTTAATTCATTAGGTTTAGGTTGACAGCTTAAAAAGAACCGCCTTACAATTCATATATATGAAAAACTTTTCAGTGCAAAAAAATAGTGATGATCTTTTAGAACTTCAAAATCGCTTTTCTCTTGATGAACTTGATCAATGGCACACTTCTTCTGGCCTTATTGAATCAGTTATATCAATGATCAAAACCCGGTTTCCTGAAATGGAAACCCATGTGTTTGTTCATGTCCCAGAAGCGCGAGAATACCGCGAAATTGACCGGGAAGGGCTCGCCTCAATTCCCGATGATTCCTTATTTACCGCCTGCCTAGCAATGACAACTACCGGCACAGATCTTTCTTCTTTTTTTGAAGAATACCTTCCTGATGAAGCCATGCTTCGAATCCTTTTCGAACTCACCTATGGGGGGTTCTATTTTGAACCAGTGGTTCATCGTTTTTCCCTGCTTGGATTCATTATGCTTTGCGCCCCGGGTTTAACCGGAGAAAACCGCATCGCCTCAGACGAACAAAAAGAATTTCTTGCCGAAATTGCAAGTCGACTCAAAATAAATTTATATGCTGCATCAATTGCGGATCGACGCCAACGCGAACTTCTAAGTCTTTCAGGATATCCTGCCCTTCTTCATAAACGCCTCAACGTAAAGGAAGTATCCCAACACCTTCTTGATGATCTTGCAGAAAAGATTCCTTTCGATTGTGGCGTGTATTATGAGTATGATGAATATAATCAACTGCTTATTCCTGTAGTTTGGAGCGGAATCCAAGAAAAACCTAAAACTCTTTCCCGTGGCGAAGCTATATCTGGCAAAACACTGGAACGCAAGCGCGCTGTCTTTGTACAAGACAGAACAAAACACCCTTCATTTAGTATGAATGAAGGGGAAGAATTCCTCTCTGGCTCATTTATTACAACACCAGTCCAAACTGATAAGCGTGTTTTTGGCGTAGTAACCATTGCACGCAAATCAGGTTCCACAGAAAGTTTTGGTATGGAGCACCGTTACACTCTCGAAATAGCAATGACCTTTGTGGCCAGCGAAATTAATAACCGTCTTTTATATGACGAACTAGAACAAAGCTATTTTTCCACCGTCGCAGCACTTACTCGCGCACTTGAAGCAAAGGATCATTATACTTGCGGGCACTCAGAACGAGTTATGAACGTTGCAGTAGGAATTTCTCAAACGCTTAACCTTTCTCCAGAAACAATCCGCCGAATTCGCTATGCTGCAATACTCCACGATATTGGGAAAATTGGAATCAGCGACACAATCATTTGCAAACCAACTCGGTTAACCGATGTAGAATATACCGAAATCAAACGGCACACAGAAATCGGCTACGATATCATGAATGAAAAAGGTTTTTTCGGAGAAATTCGAGACCTTATTCGTTATCACCATGAGAAAATGGATGGGTCTGGTTATTATTCCAAACAAACCGGAGATTATCCTTGGGAAGCAATGATCATTTCCCTGGCAGATATATATGATGCTCTTACTTCGGATCGACCCTATCGATCTGCATTCACTAGTGAACGGGCAGTTCTTTCTCTTCAACAGCTTGTGGGGGTCAGTTTTGACCAGAAAATTTTCAATGCTTTTTGTACTTGGTTAAAAGAAGAAAAAAATACGTGATGTTTTAAACTTGCTCCGCTATTTTTAAAAAAA
>DUOS01000039.1 GCA_012838745.1 Treponema sp.
CACTGCGCTTCGGCGTAATTGTTAAACCGGAGGAACCACTCATATGAGTGGTTCCTCATTTTTTTGTCTTGAAGAAAATACAAATTACTGCTAAAGTTTTTTTATGAAAAGAAATATTCTTTACGCCGCTTTAATAGCGGTAGCCCTTCTTGGTTGTGCTAGTTCCGCTCCAATTCAAAGTGTGGATATGGTTGCAAATGCCGATCCCTATGAAATTGGGGTTGTTGGTGCAAGTTTTTCGACCTTTACGGGGTTTGGTACAACCGTGGGAACCTTTTCCCTGTCCTTTGCACCCAGAACAAACCAAGTAATCATTAACACAAAGAATCAAGGTAATAAAACTTATATTTACTTGGATAGAGCAAATCGAGATGCCCTTGTTACTGCCATGACTACCTACTTTGGGGAATTCGAAAACCGAACCCTCAAAGAAAAAGGTAAAACAAACAACGCCTACGGTAAAATCATAGGATTTATGGAATGGGGCTTGCTTTCTCTCAATGCACGGGGAAATCCAGAAATGCGCTTAGGCTATGAATTTAAAGACGCTGCTCCCTTTTTTACGATTACCATACCAGAAACAGATAATCTTATGTATAACAATGGATCACCCGTAAAAAACTCCGGTTATTTCCAAATGTTCTTTACCCGTTCCCAGCTCGAAGAGTTTGGGGAAATGTTACTACAAGATTATTTAGTTGCAACCCTAGAAGAACAAGATATTTCGCGAGCATCAACCGATCCGGATGTGTACTAAGTAGTAAAATAAAGGAGCCGAACTGCAAGAGAAATCTTTGGTTCAGGTTCCTTTGTTGTTTAGTAGGTCAAAGTAACGAGAGGGTGTAAAAATAAGCGGTTTGTCTATTTTAATATCTTCAAAGTCCTTGTCTCCAGTTATTAGTATGTCTGAATCTGAAAGAATAGCAGAAACAAGTATTGGTAAATCTAGGGGATCCCTGATAGCAGGATATATTTCTTGATTAATTATATCTGGCGTAGTAAAAAGTTCAAAATCGAGTTCTGATAAGAATTTTTCTAAGTATTGTTGTTTTTCAGGAAATTTTTTGTTAAAGACCGTCTTGCACTCATTAATTGCGTAGGTACAAATAATCAGATTATGATTTTCGATTATGTGAGAAAAAACCTCTGCAGTTTTTCCTGTTGGAAATAACAGTGCAGAGATTATAATGTTCGTATCAACACATATTCGCATTATGCAGAAGGACTTCTTCTCAATTTCTTGATATATCTCACTACGTCATCTTCCGTTTTAAAGCCTGCCTTGCCGGCTTCATTTGTCATTTCATTTTGTATAGAGCGAAAAGCAACTTGCGAAGCATTTAGAAAAACAATTGAGCCATTTTCTTGAACAAAGAAAACTTTATCTCCTTCTTTCAAGTTGAGCTTTTTTCTAATTTCTTGAGGTATGGTAATCTGTCCTTTCGATGTTACTTTAGCCAGTTCCATGCAAGCCTCCTTACATTCCTTACTTTAGTATAGTTCTAACGAGTACCAAAAGCAAGAAACCTTCAGTTATTTATACTGGCACGTTCCAACCCTTCGTATCGGTAACTGTACCGTACTGGGTGCCCTTGAGCATTGCTTGAAGCTTAGTTCCCAGTTCACCGGGTTTGCGGTCGTTAAAGACCGTTTCCTTGCCCTTCCAGGTAATACTTTCGATAG
>DUOS01000040.1 GCA_012838745.1 Treponema sp.
TGAGATTGTCTGGCAAGTTTTTGTCGAACAGTTCGTTAAAACGAGAGGGCGGTTTTTTATTATTGCCATGGTGAAAGAGAATTGGGATGATGGGGGTGAGCGCTATTTTCTTGCCTTTTGCGTGTTCTACTTCCTGTGTCCATTTGAGCTGCATGTAGCGCAGAATTTGCAGCAAGGCCATGGGGTCGTTGTACGATTTATGTTCCATAAGAAGATACACATGGGTTTTATGATCAGCGAGCTGTACTGTTGCAGAAAGGTCAGAAAAGTGGTCTCGTTGTTCTTTGTCTACAAAGCTGGTGGGTTCTATGACGAGGGTGTGTTTGTCTAGTGTTTTGATCAGTTCTGGCGGTAGCACGTGGTCTAGAAATTCACTTAAGAATTCCTTTTGAGCAAAGTTTCTTCTAAACAGCGCGTCGTGTGGGTGATTTTTAAACGGATTTATGTCCAACCTATTTTCCTCCAGTAGTGTGAGTAGTACGTTCTACTGTCTATCGGGGTAGATCGGAGTTTTTGCCTAAGTTTTATGCAAGAAATTTTTCCCAACAAACAAAACCCCAACAATTTTATTGCTTTACGCCTCTCAAAATCAGGTATATCCTAGTTATAAAGTATTTATAAGGATATCAAATATGAAAAAGTTAGCAGTCCTCATTAGTTTTTTTCTATTGTTTTCTGGTTCCCTGCTTTTCGCTGGGGAATTAGAAGTTGGTGCAAGTGTGGGAGCTTCCCTTTGGGACGATTCAGTTGGTTTTAGCCTTGCTCCGGAAGCCCGTTGGCTCTTTAGTAATCCTGACCAGCCCTTTGTGTTTGGAGCAGGCTTGGCAGTTCGGTATAACTATACCAGCCTCGATGGGTATACCCAAAACGAGGTATATGCACTGGCTCTCGCTTCGGTGGATTACCTGCTGCTGCCAAAACTTTCCGTGCGCGCTCAAGCGGGCGTAGGTGGCGGTTGGCTGGGAGCGAGTGGTGGGGAAGGGGCGTCTCTTGGTGCTTTGTACATTCACCCTGCGGTTGGCGTTCAGTACGACCTTGGCTTTCTAAAACTTCATATTCTTGGAGGCACCGGGTTCACCGTTGTTTCTGATGCTTCAAAACACACCCTGACACTGGACCTGGGTGCAACCTATCGGTTTAAGACACCACCAAAAAAAGAAGGACTGTAAAATGAATAAAAAATCAACTTTTTCTACCCTGCGAATGCTTTTGTATTCAGCTCTGGTGTTGGCTCTTGTAGCTTCGTGCTCAAATTTTCTGGATTTCCAAGAAGACATTGGGAATATCAAAAAAACGGCGACGTACACGATTACCTATAATCTAAATGGCGGTACACAAAATCCCGCGAATCCCGCGAACTATACCGTAGAAACATCGACCATTACTCTTGCCACCCCAACACGAACTGGGTATGCCTTTGGTGGGTGGTATGCAAACGTAGGTCTTACCGGAACTCCGGTTACTTCGATACTTATAGGTTCTTTCGGGACCAAAATGTTTTGGGCAAAGTGGACTTTAGCTGATTATACCTCTATCAAGATTGGAACCATGAGGTATGTTCCAGCTGGAAGCTTTCAACGTGATTCTACGGCGACGAACATTAGCATCGTTAAAGCGTTCAGAATGAGCGAGTGCCAAATAACCCGCGCCCAGTTCCTAGATATTATGGGTACTGATCCCAGTAACACAATTTATTCAAGTGGTACTACGGACCCCGTGCAAACGGTTAATTGGTACCGTGCAATAGCGTTTTGTAATAAGCTAAGTATAGAGGAGGGTTTACAGCCAGTGTACAGCGTAACGGATATTGATTTTTCTACGTTGAACTACGCTAGTATTCCTACTACAGATAATGCAACGTGGAATGCGGCTAGTGCTGATTGGAATAAAAATGGGTATCGCTTGCCTACGGAAATGGAATGGATGTGGGCGGCTATGGGAGCAACAAGTGACCGTACAAATGGGAATACCGGAGTAGGGGTAAATACAACTGGGTATTCGAAAGCGTTTGCGGGTAGTACTGGAAGTAATGCTATAGGAGATTACGCCTGGTCTAGTACTAATAGTAGCAGTAAAACTCACCCAGTTGGTACTAAAACAGCCAACGAGCTTGTGTTGCGTGATATGAGCGGAAACGTATGGGAATGGTGTTGGGATTGGTATGGATCCTATCCTAGTGGAACACTCGAATCTGATACTCCTGCTGGACGGGGAGCGGTTTCTGGCGTCTACCGCTTGCTGCGCGGCGGCGTCTGGGGCATGCAGAGCGAGCCAGCGTAGCTCTGCAGCTTCCTACTGCGCTGTGGCCCCCCGGCTTATGCGGCGCGAGACGCGCAGCGCCGTACCGTGCTACCAGGTCAGCTACTACGGTTTCCGGGTGGTTCGCCCCTAAGTTCTGGGAAATTTGAAGGGCTCGGCAACTGGAGGCGGGCCGTGCGTTAAGCACGGTGGAGCCGAAAGGAGCAGAGCCCTGAAAGAATTAAAGAGGTATAAATTGGGGAGGGTTAGCCCGCGAAGTGGGCGCAAAATGTTTTTTAAAATTGAAAGGAGATTTTTTTGCCACTTTTAACTCAATATCAAACTTTTTTTGTGAGTCCTTTTGGTGAACCCTCAGTTTGTGAGGAATTAAATCACTTTTTGCGTGCGCATCGGATAATAAATGTAGAAAAAAGGTTGGTAGATGGAGAGAGAGGAACAGGATGGTTATTTTTAATTGAATACAGCACAGTATTAAAGAATGAGGCAGTACAGAGCAAAGAACGTATCGATTACCGCGCAATACTAAACGATCAAGAATTTGCTCTTTTTGATCGTTTGCGCCAGCTGAGAAAAGAACTTGCCGATCAGCATGGTGTTCCTGTATATGTTATATTTACTAACGAACATCTTGCTACTCTGGTTAAAAAACCACCAAAAACAGAAAAAGACTTAAAAGAACTGCCAAATGTTGGAGAAGCACGAGTAAAACAATATGGTGCTCCTTTTCTAAAATTATTTAACGATATTTCTTCTAACCCGCATGAAACGCCAAAATCATCTCTTTGAATTAATCATCGAATACCAAAACATACGGTTAGCCTTTATAAAAGCTATTCGTGGAAAAAGAAATAGCACGAGCGTACTTCTATTTTGCCGCAACATTGATAAAAATCTTGCAAAAATACGAAAAAGATTAGAAACCCTTAATCCTAATTGGGGACACTACCGCAGCTTTACTATTACGGACCCAAAAGAGCGAATTATCAGCGCAGCCCCTTTGGAAGAGCGCATCATGCACCATGCTATTATGAACATACTAGAACCTATTTTTGAGCGTCAATTAATATTTCATACGTATGCGTGTCGGAAAGGTAAAGGTACCCATGTCGCAGTTTTATACGCCTTTCGGCATTGTAAATCTTCCTCATATTTCTTAAAGCTCGATGTCCGCAAATATTTTGACTCAATTGATCATATCGTATTAAAGCAGCAAATATTTCGCCTAATTAAAGATACGCGAACCCTTTTTTTGTTGGTTGGTATAATTGATAGTTACCATACAGATAGTGGTAAAGGCCTTCCCATTGGTAATTTAACCAGTCAGTTTTTTGCCAACTTATATCTTTCTTCTTTAGATCATTATATTTTAGAAGTTTTAAAACCCGCCGGATATGTGCGCTACATGGACGACTTTGTTTTGTGGGGTAGTTGTACAGGCGAATTGCAAACCATGTTAAACCAAATAGAACTATTTACTACAGAAAATTTGAAACTTACACTCAAAACACCGGTATTGGGTAAAACCACACAAGGATTGCCTTTTTTAGGTTTTTTAATAAAAGCGCGTGGTATATACTTACTGAGAACATCTAAATCTAGAATGCGTAAACGAGTTAAAACTATACAAACTGAACTATCCATCGGAAAAATAGATGAACTAAAAGCTGCCCAAAGGGCCAATAGCATAAATGCTGCTGTATTACTTGCCCGTACCCAAAAATTTCGTGCTACACTATGGAATGGGAGTGGCTTCGGGCCTCGCCAGGTTTCTGGCGAAAACCGCTTGCAACGCGGCGGCAGCTGGAACATGCAGAGCGAGCCAGCGTAGCTCTGCAGCTTCCAACTGCACTGTGGCCAACCGGAATATACGGCGCGAGACGCGCAGCGCCGTACCGAACAACCAGAACAACAACAACGGTTTCCGGGTGGTTCGCCCTTAAGCTCTGTGGTTTATCTAAGCACTGCGCTACGTAAAATACCCCAGAACCAAGCCAGTTGATCTTACGCTCAACGTATCTTCCAGCAGTTAATCGCTGCAAAAAACGAGTAGCACCTTTCTGTTGGTACCACCTGGGAATGCTGAAAGGTGCTTTTTTTTCACATTTGTAATAACTTTCTTACAACGAGTCATCTCTAATTTTCAAAAGGGCATTTTCAGATAACCCTGTAAACCGTGCAATCGTAGAAAGATCGAGACCACCCTTATTACTTAAAATATAGAACTTTACCGCTAAAAAGTCTGCATTTTCAAGGAATTCTCTCCCGTATTTCAGTATTAGTTCTTCATAGGCTGTATAGATTTTCAGTATCGGTTCGCGAATATTTCAACGCCCACAGAGTTGATGCTATTCCCGGAGAGGCCTCGAGTTTTGCATCTGGTGTGGTTGTGAGGTTGTACAATGCTGTTAGAAAATTATCGCTTTACGTCTCTCAAAACCTTCAAGTTTTAAGCGAAAAACGAGTATTGGCACAGGAATCTATTCATATATAAGTCACCAACTCGGTATCTCCAAAAGGTTGATAGGTTACCCTTTAATCTTTTACTCTATTTTTCTTCTTGCAATCTTTTGCCAATAGTTCTATATATTTCTTCTTTTTCTCTTTTTCCTATTCCCCATATTTCAATGATTTCGATTTTTTCTGGTGTGATCATTCTATAGACAATTCTAAATTTTTTACTATGTGCATATAGTTTATAAAAGCCAGAAAGGTCAATATTAAATTTATTTCCTAACCTTTCTCCCAGAAACGGATTGCCCTCTAATTCTTCAATTTTTTTATTTATATTCTTTTTAACACTTCCATCTAGTTTGCTGTAATCAATCGCAGCTTCTGGAATAAAGACTATTTTGTATTTCATACCTATGCTTTAATTTTTTCCCAGTCAATAGAATTGTTAGAATCATACTTTTTAATTCTTGTTTCGATCATCGTATTTATTTCAAAATACTCAAACATTTCCTCAAGGTTTGTGAGGTATTCATACGTGGCAAAAGGCACCAGTACTGCTTCCATGTTATTATTCTTGAGAATATATACCGGTTCTCCTGTTTGCGACAATTCTCTCACTGTTTGAGTGAGTTCTTTTTGGAGCTTGGTGATGGGTATAATTTTATCTGTTTCTACTAACATAGGTTAACCTCTTCTATGTAGTATAATACATGTTTTAATACAATGTATAGGCTTCTTCTACTGTTTCTATTTTTTGTCTAAGGTTTAGAATAAATAAAACCTTTGTTTTTTAAAATCTTGTATCGCTGCAAGCTGCTTTGTGGTTTTTCAGGAATAGTCATTTCAATACATCCTGCCGCAAGAGCAGGTAGCAGATATTTCTGCCTAAAGTTTTTTTCATCTTTAAGACCAATCCTGTCTTGAAGCTCTTTTCTTGTAAGTGTTTCGTCTGTATTAAAAAGATCAAGAAGCCGTAAGACTTCAGGGGTAACTTCAGGGGTGCTGGCTGGATTTTTTGTTAACGCTTCAAGAATTGCTGAAAGCAAAAATGCAACAAAGATTCCTGAGTCATTCATTTTAGTAGATCTTTTATAAGAAAAGGGACTCTTTCGGCAGGTGGTGCTAGGTGAATAACTTCTCTTCCCTGAAATACACCTACACCTCCCTGTCTGTATTTTCCCACTTCATCAATTAGTCCTTCCATTAAACTTTTATGGGCTGCAAGAAGGTCTTTTTCAGAACTTGATTTCCATGTATTAAAGTGGTCGTATGTTTTAATTGCGTTTCTTACTTCTTGAATTTCTCGCAATGGAGCTATTACCGGTTTACCCTCGAGGATAGCCGTAATCTGATCTTCGCTTACCGAATTCCCTTCTATTGCGAGTGAACCCCGAATGCTTTGAACTCTATGCACTTTTCGTAACAAGAGAGAGTCTGCCTGTTCCATTCTAATCGTATATCGTTCAAGTTGTGCTGAAATATCGGCTATGAGGTGAATGCTCTGTGCAGAAATGGTAAATGGTGGTTTGTAGTGAGCCATCTTTCAGCAACTCCTCTGCTCAGTAAGTATAACAGATATTAGGCGATAGTTGGTAAGTCTATATCGAGGAGAAGGTGTTCTTCTTATTACGGGCCCTTCCTCATTTCCCTTGGGCGACTTTGGCGGGGTACCATTTTTGGAACCAGGCGGTCCAGAGGCCGCAGAGGGCTGGGGTGAAGGAGTTGATGGCGCCACTTAGTGGTGCGACGGGGGAGGTGATGAGAAACCAGGTCCACA
>DUOS01000041.1 GCA_012838745.1 Treponema sp.
TAGCGGTAAAGTTCTATATTTTAAGTGTAAGCAAACAAACCATTGAAGAAATAAAGCGACGTTATCTGAATAAAATTAATTCGCCAGAATTAAAGGAGGCGTTTATGAGTACCGCAGACATGCTGATTGAACAAGGAATAGAACAAGGGCTTGAAAGAGGACGTGAGCAAGGTATCGAGCAAGGACTCGAACGAGGGATCGAACGTGGTATAGAGCAAGGTATCGAACGAGGTATCGAGCAAGGTAAAATAGAAACGGCTCGTAATATGCTTAAGGGTGGTCTCGATCTTTCTACGATTGCACAGTTTACAGGATTAACTGAAGAAGCCCTTTTTAAAATTAGAGATGACTTGTTGTAAGCTATCTTTCTGACAAACCCTACGCATACACGAGAACAAATTTAATGCTCTAAGAGGAGTATATAAGCGTGAAAAGAATTCCGTTTCAGGATAAACCCTATAACCCATTTCACAAACCATCTGCCTTTCAAAATGTAATGATTTATCTTCTCTGTGTAAGCAACGAAAGCTTTGCAGAAATAAAACGCAAATATTTAGATACAAAAAATACGCCAGAATTAAAGGAGGCGTTTATGAGTACCGCAGACATGCTGATTGAGCAAGGTATCAAACAAGGTATCAAACAAGGGATCGAACAAGGGATCGAACAAGGGATTGAGCAAGGTAAAATAGAAACGGCTCGTAATATGCTTAAGGGTGGTCTCGATCTTTCTACGATTGCACGCTTTACCGGGTTATCGGAAGATTTACTTGTAAAGATTAGAGATGACTCGTTGTAAGAAAGCTATTACAAATGTGAAAAAACTCCCCACTACCGAGATACGGCGGCGGGGAGCTATACTATTTACCACTCTTTTGGCGCGGACGGGTACAGTACGGGAACACGCGTTAAACTGGCTGTTTTTTGCAATAACGTAGGCGGGTACTCCCTCTTTTTCTGCAGTGCGCTGGCGCCATTCACGCAGAATTTCAAAATATTTTCGGCCAGTTTCTGTAAGGGATTCAAGATTGGGAGATGAGCGGTCCATAACTGTTTGTTAGACGGACTCCGCTTTGCGGAAAACAAGAATTTATAAAAAAAGTAAATAATCTCTTTTTCCGTAAAAAAACCGATGGATTTGAACTTCTGTATCATCAATAATATAAAAAAGCAAAAAGTTATCAATAGGTTTAAATCTATACCCGAGTTGATTTAAGTAAGTATCTTTGATTAAAGGATAAATAAATGGATTTGTTTCTAGTATATCAATACTTTCATAAAATTTTTGGAAAAGATTATTAGCAGAAGTTTTAAGAATATTTTCAAAATATTCTTTAATTTCTAATAAATCCTGTTCTGCAGAAGGATAGATAACAACCGAATATTTAAGAGAAGACATTAGTTCATTAATCCCTTTATTACTTTACGAGCATCTTTCCCTACAGCACCGTTACGAATTTCATCTTGAGCTTCATTAAGTTTTTTATAAAGTTCAATTTTTGCTAGTTGTTTTTCATAATGATTAAGAGACATGACAACCATATCCCCAACACCATTTTTTGTCAGAAAAATTGGCTCATCATCAGAATGAACTATTTCTGAAATATTAGTAAAATTATTTCTGAGATCAGAAATTGGTCTAATAACTGGCATATTTTAACCTCCATATACTTATCATTATAATGATAAGTATATGATAAGTCAAATATTGTAATATCAAAATAAATCTATATTTACACAAAAAGCATTGAGTTCTGCAGTATGAAACACTTTTGCAACAGGGTCAAAAGGGATTGTTATTATTTCAAATGCCATTTTTTTCCAACTTAAAAAAACCAAAACTAACGGTCCTCAGTAATACGGAAACCGATGTCGCGGTTCTCGCCATACGGGTAGTAGCTGTAGCGGACACCAACTCGCAAGCCGTTGTTGTCGCTGCTCCAGGATCCGCCCCGTATGATTCGGTCATACCCGGTAGCAGGTCCTTTGTAGTTTGTCTGCTCTCCCGCCGGATTACTTCCATGTCAATCCCATATGTTCTTTTTTAGCATCTGCTCGCTCTACAATCAATTCTGCTGCTGTATGTCGATGAACTGCCCAATGCATTTTATTTTGTACTACTTGAAAAAACTGCCTTGTAGTTTTAGAATTCTTATCATAATCAAAAGATGTAGCATACAAATCTGTAATTTTTTGATAAAATTTGCGTTCAGAAAGCCGTATTTCACGAATGTTTTGTAGCTGTCTCTCAAAATATTCATCCGTAAACATATGACCTTTTTTTAGACGTTCCTTGTCCATCGTCCAGCCTTGAATTGTATAATCCTTGACGATTTGACCTGCCCATTTACGGAATCGTACAGCACGCTCATTATTGATTTTAAAACCTACCGCAATAATTGCTTGTAGATTATAGTGCTTGGTGTTGTACTGTTTTCCATCTGCCGCAGTTATTAAGTATTTCTTAATAACTGAATTCTCATCAAGTTCTTTATCTGTAAAAATAGTTTTTAAATGCTGATTAATCGCTGAAACAGAGACATCATACAGTGCTGACATCATTTTCTGTGTCAGCCATATATTCTCTTCTTGATAACGCATTTCTAAGCTTTCATCAGTATCACCGACCGCAGCAACGTACGTTAAATATTCAGCAGCTGAGGAATGTATCGTAACTTCATTATTTTTTTTCATAAGATTGTCATTTCCCTCCGTTACTAATATTTCATTGTTATTATTTCAAATGCCATTTTTTTTAACCTTAAAAAAATCCGATGCAACTCGAGCCTCGGCAGAGCCCTTCGGGCACCTCCGCCGAGGCTCGGTTGCATGTAAGAATATTTACTAGGCTCGTAGAGCCTGAAGGCTCTCCGAGCCTAGTAGCCCAGAAAAGACTTTTTCCAAACGTAAAAAGGTAAAAAACCCAAAACTAACGGTCCTCAGTAATACGGAAACCGATGAGGTTGCACCCGCCATACGGGTAGCTGCCGCCGCGGTAACCAACTTGCAAGTAGCCGGTGTGGTAGTACCAGGATCCACCCCGCGAGATGCGGTGAGAGCCGGTAGCAGGTCCTTTGTAGTTTGTCTGCTCTCCCGCCGGATTACTTCCATACCAATCCCAACACCACTCAAATACATTTCCACTCATGTCGTACAAACCAAACTTATTGGCAGCCCTGGTGCCAACTGGTTGTGTTTTACTGCTACTATTTTCATTACTCCATGCCACATCGCTTGAATACCGCACAGCCCCGTTTCCATCAATATCTATGCCACCAGTCGTTGCGTTATAGTTGGCGTCTGCGCCGCTGGCGTAGTCGTAGGGGTATACTCCGCCACAACTTGCCGCATATTGCCATTCGCCCTCAGTTGGTAGGCGGTATCCGGTGGCGTCAGCTTTTACATAGGGTGCGTCTTGGGAACCTAGAGTACTTGCGGTAATGGTTGTTGAATCATCCACTACTTTAAGCACTGCGGTACATGAAGCATCAGTATAATAATACGGTATCTTTCCAGCCATTTGGCTATAGGCATTACACCAGACCATTGAGTCGCGCCAATTAATAGTTGTTACTGGCTCTAATTTTGCAGCCACGGTAGGGGCGGCACCTATTGTTCCGTCGTTTCCTTCCCGCCCAGGGTTTGCAAAATTATAGCCATTAAGCAGAGCCCAGCTACGAACGGTGTACCAGAGTTCGTAGGTTACTTCGTATGTTCCCATGGTGAATGGCTTTATTTTGTGGACAAAACCAGTAGTCGTACTCGTTGCTTGCGTGTAGGCAGTTACCCCATCAGCGGCAAGCAAATAACCATCGTCATCTACAGTCGCAACGTCTCTCATAGAAACTGAAGAGAGTGACTTAAGGGATAAACCATCAAACAAAGAGTTGGGACCCTTTTTAATGTTTCCAATGGCTTCCTGAAAGTCCATAAAGTTCGTACATGAGGCACTAGAGCCCAGAACTAAAACTGAACACAACACCCTACACAGGGTAGAAAAAGTTGATTTTTTATTCATTGTACAGTCCTTCTTTTTTTGGTGATGGATTAAACCGATAGGTTGCGCCCAGGTCCAGTGTCAGGGTGTGTTTTGAAGCATCAGAAACAACGGTGAAGCCGGTGCCTCCAAGAATATGAAGTATTAGAAAGCCAAGGTCGTACTGAACGCCAACCGCAGGGTGAATGTACAAAGCACCAAGAGACGCACCTTCCCCACCACTCGCACCCAGCCAGCCGCCACCAACGCCCGCTTGAGCGCGCACGGAAAGTTTTGGTAGCAGCGGGTAATCGACCGAAGCGAGAGCCAGTGCATATACCTCGTTTTGGGTATACCCATCGAGGCTGGTACGGTTATACCGAACCACTAGCCCTGCGCCAAACACAAAGGGCTGGTTAGAATCGCTAAAAAGCCAACGGGCTTCCGGAGCAAGGCTAAAACCAACTGAATCTTCCCAAAGGGAAGCTCCCACACTTGCACCAACTTCTAATTCCCCAGCGAAAAGCAGGGAACCAGAAAACAATAGAAAAAAACTAATGAGGACTACTGACTTTTTCATATTTAATATCCTTATAAATACTTTATAACTAGGATATACCTGATTTTGAGAGGCGTAAAGCGATAAAATTGGTGGGGTTTTGTTTGTTGGGAAAAAATTCTTGCATAAAACTTAGGCAAAAAAACCAGATTTTCCCTATATATCCAGTAGAGCAAACCGCTCTCTCTACTGGAGGAAAATAGGTTGGACATAAAACTGTTTAAAAATCATCGAAAAATCCGGAATTTAAAAGCTACTCAAGTTTGACAAGCTAGTCTTTATAGAGTACATTATTATGACTGGAGGGATTATATGAATGTAAATTTTAAAAATGATATAAAGCCAATTTCCTATATTAAAACAAATGCCGCAGATATGATGAAATATGTAAATGATAATCACAATCCGATTATTATTACTCAAAATGGTGAAGCTAAAGCAGTTCTAATGGATATTGATTCTTATCAAAATATACAAAATGCTTTTGCTTTAATTAACATTATAAAAATATCTGAAGATGAGATAAAAAGAGGAGAATACCAAGATTCGAACAAGGTGTTTTCCGAATTAGAAAATAAATATTTCAGGAAATAAGAATGGAATTTAAAGTACGTATTCCAAATAGTGTAAAAAAAGATATTGTTGAAATATTTACAGTAATTGATTCAAGAAGAAATGTTCAAGATTTATTAGTTGAAAAATTAAAAAGAAAATTCGTCTAACCACTATTCACCATTTCTGCACAGAGCATTCACCTCATAGCCGATATTTCAGCACAACGTGAACGGTATACAATTAGAATGGAACAGGCAGACTCTCTCTTGTTACGAAAAGCACATAGAAGAGGATCTTGCAAATCTTGACAACGTACGGTATCGAATCTAAGATTAAACCATGGAGCTTAGATGAACAGCTTTAATAAAAAGGCACTAGAAGAAGCATTTCAAACCTGTACGTGGGGCAATACAACTGAAACACTAGAAAACTGGATGCTTACCCTACAAGGCAATGACGAGAATGCAAAGAAACGTCTATTTAAGAAGCTCTTTTTAGAATCTGGTAATGCTTCTATAATCAGGCAGCTTTTTACAGAAGAACAGATCAAAAATTTTATAAAAGATTTTAATACAATATTACACCGAAGCCATTTAGAACGTCGAAGAAAGGTTTGGCGTTTTTTATATCTTGAAGAGCGAACCCCAATTCCTGAACTTGATTGGCTCCTAAGTACAAAAGGAAGCAAATAATGAATGCCCGTGATTACAAAGCTCTGTATGACGTACAGGATGAAGTCTTACAAACAGTATTCGAAGAACCTCTGGGGTTTTACTTATCTGGTGGCACGGCATTAAGTCGATTTTACCTACATCATAGGTACAGCGACGATCTTGATTTTTTTTGTCATGACTTAGCCGTTTTCCCTGATGCCTTTAGACTTGTGCTTCGAAAACTCAAAACTAAATGGTCAAATGCGCGTATCGAAGTTGATGCCCGTGATTTTAAACGTGTTTTTATACAACAAGGTAAGATATTGCTCAAACTAGATTTCATAGCCGATAGAGTAATCCGTATAGGTCTTCCTGTTTTACGTGACGAGATATATATAGATACTGTTAAAAACATCCTTAGCAATAAATTGAGCGCAATTCTTGGCAGGGATGAACAGCGGGATATTGCCGATCTTATATGTATTGCTATGGCGTACCGTTTTTCTTGGAAAAATATAATGGAAGATCTAGCCATTAAAGAATCATTTGAGCTAGAGGACCTTCTTTTTAGAATTAAAACGTTCCCAATAGAAAATCTTAAAACGGTTCCATTTATCTCAAAAAAAACCATAGTTGAATATTCAGATGCGTTACTAACAATTAGTAGAGATATACACATGCAAGATGAAAACAGCCTCGCCGGGAATTCAGCCCTCTCGCTATAATATCCAGAAGGACATAAGGCTCTTGATGTTTCTGGATATACCACAAAAAAAGGCACTACAAGAAGCGTTAACAAAAAACCCAGCCAGCACCCCCGAATTCAAAAGGCTTCTTGATCTTTTTAATACAGACAAGATTTTTTTTTCTTGTGTACGCAATGGCTAAGGTATATCCTGTTAACTATGAAAACACCATCAATCTGGAACCGCGTTACCCTATACACGGCCACTTTCGCGCTCGCCGTCGTTTCACTGACTGCGGCATCGTGTCCTGCGTCACTTGAGTCTATGGCCAACGAGGCGCTCAACATGAACGGAAAGACCGATACAAAGGTAACCAATGCTGATACTATTGCTGCACTCAGGGAAGCACTCGTGGAAGGGGCAAAAAGCGCGAGCGCGACGCTCTCCGCCGAGAACGGATATTTTGGGAACGAACTTTTCAAGATACTGCTCCCGCCCGAGGCAAAACCCATGGTTGATTCAATCTCAAAAATTCCACAGGGCAAGAAACTTGTTGACGACGTCGTCCTCAGGTTAAACCGATCGGCCGAGGAAGCCGCGAAAGACGTGGTACCGATATTCAAGGACGCAATCACCTCGATGACCATAACCGACGGCATTGCGATCGTAAAGGGTGGCGACCGTGCGGCAACCGACTACCTAGAGCGAAAAACCCGTTCCCGCTTACACGCACTCTACCAACCCAAGGTAGACGCAGCACTTACCAAGCCCCTCGTGATGAAGGTCTCCGCAAAGAAGTCTTGGAACACCCTTTCCACCGCATACAATAAAGCCGGTACCTTCGTGAATGCCGCAGCCGCCTTGAAGGGCTCGAAAGAACCCATGCCACCGGTGAACGTCGATTTAGCCGGCTACGCAACCGACAAAGCCTTAGATGGATTATTTCTCATGATCGCCCAGGAAGAAGGAAAGATCCGCGAAAACCCCTTGAAGTATTCATCGGCCATTATTCAAAAGGTATTCGGTGCTTTAAAGAAGGGACTCTTGTAGGTTATTACTATAGTGGTTTCTTACTAATGCCCACATTTAATTAACTCATGTCTTGAATAAAATCTTGTATCAGATCAAGGTTATATTTAATATCCGCTATTGATACTAGTGGATCATGCTTCGACATAAATAACTTCTTTTAAAACCTTTTCTTTCATCTGCGGCTTGAGATTAGAACCTATAACCAGCTCGACCTTTTTATTAAGCCTTTCTGAAAATGCTTGCTCAAGTTCAACTAAAGAAATTAAAGTCAAATTATGATCTGAATTCAATTCAATCAAAATATCCACATCGCTTTCCATAGTATCATCGCCACGAGCCACGGAACCAAAAATCCCGGTCTTACAAATCCCTAATTGTTGCAAATGATGATTCTCTTCAATTAACAATTGTTTCGTTCTTTCAAGAGTACTTATAGTACCACCCTGCACCGCCCCTGTTGTCTCCAGTGCAGGGGCTTTAAAAGTATTCATACCCTTAGTGTAAACCATCGCCGCTACTACCGCAACAATGATATTTTAGTGACTCATAAAAATCTTTTCCCCAAAACAATCGCGTTCACTCAATACGCAATAATCTCCTGTTCAACTCCAACTCCTGTGGATAAGATCGCCTCCAGAAGGGCATTAATTCCCGGAATGGAAAGCGTATCGGGGCGAATGCGCAGGGCACGCAAATGCATAGCGGAGTCGAGACAGCGAGCCTGCTCACGGTATTGATTGAATACCAGTAAATCCATCATCCAGGGTAGGACAGGGGCGCCGGCTGCGTCGGAGAGTTCTTGCAAAATTAAAATGCCGTCTGGGTCGAGATCCCCGGTGTGGAACAAGGCCCAGCCCGAGGTACGGAAAAGGCGAAAAAGGGACTGAACTGCTCGATTGGGATGCCCACCCACATATATAAGAACATCAAACCCCTGGATACCCAGACCATCCTGAGCTGCAAGGGCGTAGAATGTTTCTTTATTTTCAACCCCAAGAACTTTACCACCGCCGCCACCGAGGGCGTCAGTTACCGACGAAATACGCATGATAGACTCGAAGGGAAGCCCCATAATCATACCCGAAGAATTTATGAGACTCGTGCCATCCCGGCAAGAAAAAACTAACGAACCAGAAACAAGGGTTTCTGGAAAGCTTCGATCCACCAGATCAAAGGGGGGGAGGCTTACTCCCGCGCGTTCCGCCTTGCGAAGTGCGGGTTGAAAGATTCTGAGCAAGGATTCTATCCGCTTTGAATCTGAAAAAAGCTCTACGGAAAGAGCTCGCGGAAGAACCGGCGGGTGGTCGCCACAGGCAATCTGCTCGAGTGTTCCTATGAGACGGGCAAGATCCTGAAGGCTCTTTTGCGAGGGTTCCCCCGTTTCAAAATCAATATCCTTTGGTAATAAGGATTCCGCTATCCAGAGAAAAAACTCTCGAAACTGCCCTGTGGCAAGATCTTTTGCAATGAAACGCACAGACTCAGCAATAGAAACAGGGGAAGTACGCCCCAGCAAAGAAAAAAGAGCTTCAGAGTCGCAAAGCGTTATGCCCGAAAGCTCCTCGCCCCGGATGCGGCCAGTCCAATCAAGGCTTACAATTCTTCGAGTTTCGAGGGATTCCGCCGCTTCCAAAAAAGACTCGTACTCGTCTGGCTTTCGGCGGTTAATGCGTGGAAAGGCACTGGAAACACGAATTTTTAGCTTTCTACCCCCGGTGGCATGGGCCGAGGAAGGAAAGCGTCGGGCAAGTTCGTCGGCTATTTCACGCTCGAGAGTAGTCATTCTCCCTCCACGTGTTCGTCAGCTTTGCGATGGCTTCCGTCATAAAAATCGATAACCTTTGCCAGATGACCGTGTCGAATCACGAGATTAACCGTATCCATGTGGGGAGCAATCGATTCTAGTTTTTCTGTGGGAACCGAGATAAGAACCTGCAGGCCTAACTCCCGGTAAAAGGATAAAACCTTACGTATACGTTCATCATCGAGACGATCAAAGGCTTCGTCAAAAAGAACAAAGCGAACAGTCGATTCTGGTTTATCTCTAAAAAAGCGAAAAAAGCTCGCGGCAATTGCCACATAATACGGAGTTTGCGACTCGCCACCAGATTTTTCCTTAAGCACCTTTGATAAAGAATACTCAGAGTTTTTCCCCGTTGCCAGTTCAACTGACTGCGTATCGCGAATGCGAATATCGTAGGTAAAATAGGTTCTATAATCACAGATGCTCCGTAATTCGGCAGACTCAAGATTACTATTGAGAATGCGATTAAACAATTCATTCGCTCCATCTCGATCTGCCGGGTCAATCAGTGCATCAAAAAGACTATGCTCATATTCAGAAATTTCTGCAGTTTTACGAATAATCTCGATTTGGCCGCGTCGTTCATTTTTTTCTGTGAGGGTAAAGCGATACTGATCTCGGCCAAAGCTCATCGTCCGAAGGGTTGCATTAATTTCGGAGAAACTCTCCTTCGCTTCTTCGATTAGCTCATTGAGCCGGGCAATAAAATGTTCCTTAAACTCGCTTTCTGCATCGATTCGGGCTTGTCGGATTTTTTCAAGATAGTCTGGAAGCTCTGAGTCGTCCAACCGGGCAACGAGCACACGAATCTCAGGAAGGCTGTCGAGCTCACCGGAGAGCATTTCATTGTGAGTACTGTTATAGACAGTAACTTGGGAGCGGAAGTCTTTCAGCGCATTGTATAGCCGGGTCTCCGCATTTTTGCGGGCATTCCCAAAGTTTCGCAAGATTTCTTCGGTACTTTGAGATTTAATCCGGTCTGCAACATACCGCTCACATTCTACTGCAATATCTCCATGAATTTCCCGAAAGGCCAAAAATTCCTTATTGGCAGATTCAAGAGCGATCTTCGCTACCCCAGTTTCACTTTCCCGCTGAGATACTAGCGCACCAACTGAACCCGCTTCGTGCTCGAGCCGACGAATACGCCCCTCGGTTTCCACAACGCGTTTTTCCAGTTCTTTTATGTGATCCTGAAGACCCCGGAAAGCTTTTGTGTCTATGGTGTCTCTCTGGGCGGCCATTCGAGAAACTTCCTCTTGGAGACGTGAAAGTTCTGCTACCGCGCTAGAAAGGAAGCGAGCCTCCGCAAGAGATGATAGGAGCGATTGGCAAACCCCAGCCAGGCCTTCCATCTCCCGGATTTCCTTGGAAATATCTGCCGCCCGCAAAGCGAGTTCATCCCGCTCGCTAACAAGAAAGATTCGCCTTTTTTCGCGGGCTGCCTTTCCAAGCCAGGCATCTCGGTAGACCTCTTCTTTTATGCGGGTCGCGGTGTAGCGAGACCAGCTCATACATTCTTTCGTTACTGCCTTGGAATAGCGCCTAAGGCTCTCAAGGTCTGCGGTCATTACATCTCCGAGCACACAGTTGAGATACTGCCGCGCCCAGGGATTCTCTGTTTCCACGAGGGTAGCAAGGGAGCCCTCGCGAATCCGGGAAAGCCGCTCATCAGCGCTCATCCGACCAATATCCGGTAAGGGGACGCCGGCAATAGAACGAGGAAGGCTATCGTATACCCGTAGCGCAGTAGGAAAATCACCGGGAGCCACAATACAGGCAAAGCGGAGCGTGTTTAGCCAGCCCTCAACCGCGTCCGACCATGCGGGATCGGTTACCTCTGCAAGATCTGCAAGTATCCAAGCATCTAAACCTTCTTTTTTAAGAGCCTCTCTCAAAGAAGTTGGCCCCTGAGGAAGGCGCCGTATCCCGCGTTCAAGGTCTGAAAGTTCTGAACGTACATCGGTAAGACGTGCCGAAACAGCTTCCTGTTCTGTTACAAGACGCATACGTTCCTGAACAGATCGGTCCCGCTCTATTTCTGTTCTCCCTTCTGCGGCTGGAATAGCATTCTGATCAATACGCTCTTTTGGGAATAAACTGGAATACAGGGTTTGGCACTGGCTTAGAAGGAGCTCTCGCCGATCAACCTTTAGGGTCACGTCTTTCTCACGTAGAGAAAGATCGGCAATACGATCGGAGAGTTGTGAATACAAGAGGTGGGCGTCATCACGGGCAAGAGCCGCTTCTGTATCCCGGCGTTCCCGCTCAAGAGAAAGCTTCGTTTCGCCAAGGCCAGAAAGTTCACTCGCTATTTCGCGCGTCCGTGCAGTAAGGCGCTGAACGTCTGCCTCGGTTTCTTCGAGAACGAGGGAACAGCGATCCCGCTCCAATTGCGTTTTAAGCCAGTCCTGTTGAACAATCACCCGCTCCAGCGCTCTACAGTCCTCACCGGATTTAAGTACATCGGTAAGGGACGAAATCCGTTCCCGAGTCGCTCGAGCAAGATCTTCCGCCATCCGGTAACTTTCAAGGTTTTGCTTCATCACCGAAAGGTCGATAGTCTGCTCTTCGAGAATGTAGTCGCACACAAACTGATCTACCGAAACAAGGGGCGTAAAGTGAATTGACCGGGTAAAGGCTTCAAGGTAGGGATTGTTTTCGCTCATACGCCGCCAAATACCGAGGCGCGCCGTAAAATCGCGGCGAAAGGCCGAACCCGACTCATAAAACGAAACACCAGCAGGCGTAAACTGATCTTGAAACTGGCGACCAAGAAGAGGAAGGCCGGTATCGGCGCAAACTCGAATACGAGACACATCGGCTGCCTCGGCCATCCAAAAGCGCGAAAGGGTACGCCCGTCCTTCCAAGCCTCCACGCAGGCACCAGCGGCAAAACCCGTATCTCCGTCAGAAAACTCGAGCATCACGTGCCCCACCGCATCCCCGCGCAGATAATCTGTAGAATCGCTTCCAAGCTTACATCTCACGTATCCCGCAAGATCACGCCCGCCTCTGCGATCTGAAGCCGCCGCGTTAAAACGCACTTTTCGAAGATCAGAGGCCATAACATATTGGATCGCATCCACAATTGTCGATTTTCCCGACCCGTTATCACCTGAAAGCAAGCAAAAGTTCCCAACGGGAACGATAGTATCTTGAAAATAATGCCAGTTTACGAGGCGGGCGCGTTCAAGAGTGATCATTCATCCACCTCCTCTCCCTCGTCAAATATATAATCAGAATCTGAAATGTCGTCCGAGCCTTCTTTCGCAGCCTCTTCCCGCTCGAGAGCGGCCTCTATCTCTTCTACCGCTGGTATATCCAAGGCCAAGGCAAGAGATGGATACAAAATTATCAGGCCATCGGGATCAGCTGGATCAGAAGTCAATTTAATAAGACGAAAAAAGGAAAGACGGCGAAAAACATCGGCCATACGGGTTTTCTTTGGTTGTATTCCGGTAATAGTCATATAGCGTCGTAAAAAATCTCCTATCGAAACAGAGGGGTTACGAGAAAGGCGAAGGTCACCCCGCTCTTCTTCATATATAATGCGGCAAACCAGCAAGGCACAGGTTTCGTCGCGCCCCAGCCTACTTCGCATCTCGGCTCCAGAGCGGCAGGCGATTACCCCCAACCCCTCATCCCGGCGTAATTCTATATCGGCACAAGAAAACCAGAGTTCGAGCTGGCGAATGTTTCGAAGAGCAAACTCGTAGAGCCGCTCCTCCTTCTCAAAACTCCGCATTAAAAAAGTGCGAGAAAGTAAAAGCCGCACACAAGAGCGGAACGTATCGAACTCGGAATCGGTTAAATCACCGATCATAGCAAGCCCAGCCGAATCAGGCCTCATTTTTTTCTCCTTAGCAGTAAATCTGGAAGGTCATACTCTCCAATCTGAATCCGCTTACCCTTTTCCATGGCAACAGAATAGCCAAAGCTTTCCGGGCGGGATTCGGCATACGAAACCGCATGGAGAAGGCTCACCCAAGACGCGAGTGTATCATCGAGTAAAGAACTAGCTGCCAATGGACCGGCCTCTCCACCGTGCCCATCTAACCAGGCACCAACCCGCTCTGGATTGAGCTGCCGCTCTAGGCGTTCCCTGAGTTCCGCCTCTATGCGCTCAAACTCGGCCAAATCAACCTGAGAGGCATCGCTAAAGTCAGCCTCAATTGCTTCTTTTTGCCATCGGCGAAAACGCGACTCCGGCGATAGGGTTGAAACCCGGTACAAATGATGGGAGAAAGCCGCAGCCAGCTCTGGTGTTTCGGCAATTCCTCGTGCAATCCGAGAAAGCCGACCCGCAATACTTGAATCAGGAGCAAGAAGGAGCTGAATACGCTCCGCACTCACCCGGGCATACTGCATATTTCTTCGGTCTATTTCTGCCAATAAGGGATCAAGCCCTTTGAGAACATCCCGAATTTCCTGCAACATGATTTTAATTCGATCGCGAGCCTCTTCTAAAGACATTCGCGCAGTCCGCGCATACTTCCCCGCACTCACGGTAAGCCACTCGTCATTTAACCGTAATTCTTGAACTCGCTTGAGAATCCGTGGCCGATACCGCGACAGATTATCCGAAGTTTTCAGCCGTTTATAGGCTCCATCTAAAATATCTGCCGCATATAAATCGTAGTGATGATGTAACAATAGCGCGATGCTCCCTTCCTCAGAAACGGGAGTCAACCGCTCATAATGATCTTTTATCCCCTGCAGCAGTACCTTTAGAGAATCGTTTAGAGCAACTGTGGACTCATGGGCATTAAGCACCGCGTAGTGCCCATTTTCCTCCGCCGCATCCGAACACAAAAGAGAATAAATCGCAACAATATGGCTTTCATACTCGGTAGACCGGCCTTCCTCTGTTCGCGCAAGAGCCTCGTAAAAGGGGCGCGACCAAGCCGTTAAGTTCACCATCCGAGTATAATCTTCTAGATCTTCGTTAGCCATCCAGCCTGCAGCAATCAGATTACGCAAAAAACGTGCCGCCTGTGCCCGTGTAGGTTCAATAGAAAGCCCTTCATCCTGGGCTTCTTCTTCCTCTCCTAAATCCAGCTCCTCGTCCGCAACCTGCTCCCGGCAGAGTGAAAAATACTCTGCAAAACGAGACATCAACACCGACCGTTCCACTCCCCGGGGAAATTCTTGAAAGGTTCGCCAAAATATTCCCAATAGCGCCGCATAATGCACTCGATTTGGGCTCGCAAGGGGAGAAAAGAAATTATCTGGCAGTGTGGCAAATATGCCGGAGCGATCTTCGTTCATACTACACTAGTATAGGGGCAAATCACCGGTTTTGCCCAGTAAAAGACTGAGGCAGA
>DUOS01000042.1 GCA_012838745.1 Treponema sp.
TTTCCTCCCTCCATAGAGGATTTGATTCCAGAAGATCACCCTGTCCGTATCGTTAACGACGTTATTGAACAGTTAGATTTAAAGTTGCTTACGGAAGTATATGCCAAAGAGGGGCGTCCGAGCTATCACCCTAAAATGCTTTTAAAAGTAATGGTTTATGCTTATATGGATAATATTTACTCTTCTCGAAAAATAGAGAAGGCTTTAAGAGAGAATATTAACTTTATGTGGTTGTCAGGCAATCAGGTAGTAGACCACAATACTGTTGCAAGATTTAGAAGTAATCGATTGAAAGAAACATTTAAAGATATCTTTCGACAAGTAGTGATGCTTCTTGCAGAAGAAGGTTTAGTTAGCCTTAAGGAGGTTTATACTGATGGAACAAAGATAGAGTCTGTAGCTGGTAGATATACTTTTGTTTGGGGTAATGCTATAAAAAAGAATAAAGAAAAAATGGCAGAACAACTAAATAAGATGTGGGAGTATGCAAACTCCATTGCTGACTCAGAAGACGACGAGCCGGAACCAACTCCTCCAGATTTTACAGAACTATCTCCTGAGAAAGTGAAAAAAACAGTAGAAAATATTGAAAACAAAATAAGGAATAATCCAAAGGCTAGTTTAAAATCTAAAGCAAAACTACGTTACATTAAGAATAACTTTGCCACTAATCTTAAGAGGTATGGGGAGCAAGAAGAAATTTTACAAGAAAGAAGTAGCTATAGTAAAACAGATCCTGACGCTACGTTTATGCGTATGAAAGAGGACCATATGAAGAACGGTCAGTTAAAGCCAGGATATAATGTTCAAATAAGTACAGAGAATCAAATCATCGTTCACTATACAATACACCAGAAAGCAAATGATATTCATACCTTAAAACCACATATAGAAAGTTACCAAGAACTTTATGAAGCCTTACCTGAAGTTTTAACAGCTGACGCAGGATATGGAAGTGAAGAAAACTATGATTTCTTAGAAGCTAAAGGGATAGAAACTTACGTTAAGTACAACACTTTTGATAAGGAGCAGAAAAAAACAAACACTAAAAAAGATAAACGAGAAGTTTTTAATAAAGACAACCTATACTACAATGAAAATGAAGATTTTTACGTATGCCCAACAGGACAACGAATGGAGAAGGTAGCTGAATACACTTCAAGAACAAAATCAGGATACAAGCAAAAGAATAGCATATATGAAGCAAAGAATTGTAAAGGCTGTCCTTTAAGAGGAGTGTGTTTTAAAGGAGCTAACAACAGAAAGGTCCAACGGAACCACAATTTAGAACGGCAAAAGGAAAGAGTAAAAGAAAATCTGCTTAGTGATATTGGAGTGGAATACAGAAAAAAACGTTCAATAGATGTAGAACCAGTGTTTGGACATATGAAATACAATCGAAACTTTAACCGTTTTACGCATCGGGGTATAGAAAAAGTCGAAATTGAATTTGGATTACATGCATTAGCTAATAATCTAAAGAAAAAGCGAGCATAAAGAGGAGGAAAACCTCTTTTTCAATCTAAAAAACAGAAAAGATCAAGAGAAAAAAAGGAAATGTATTCGTAGATATTAAAATACGACAAAAAAATAGCCGTCATCAAAATGTGTTTTTGAGACGGCTACTTTTTAATTATCAATACTTGTTATTTAATCAATTTTCTTACTCTTTTCGTAGTTGAATGAGAAGAGACAGTATTTCTATAGCTGCTTTGGCAATAGTAGTTCCAGGGCCGAAAACACCTACAACTCCAGCATCGTATAGATATTGATAATCCTGCTGAGGAATTACACCTCCTGCAATCACCATAATATCTTCTCTGCCAAGCTTTTTGAGTTCTGCTATTACTTGCGGAACTAGGGTTTTATGCCCTGCTGCTAAAGATGAAACGCCAAGCACATGCACGTCGTTTTCAACAGCTTGTTTGGCCGCTTCGGCAGGTGTTTGAAAGAGGGGTCCCATGTCTACATCGAAACCGATGTCGGCATAACCTGTGGCTACTACTTTTGCGCCTCTGTCATGTCCATCTTGTCCCATTTTGGCCACCATTATTCGTGGCTGACGCCCTTCTTGTTTTGCAAATTGTTGAGCCAAAGAAA
>DUOS01000043.1 GCA_012838745.1 Treponema sp.
CTCTTTGCTTGGGCCGAATATAATCTTTTTCATAAATCTGCGAATAAAAAACGAATAAAAGAAATCATGCCTATTTTACAGCGGTACATGAGCTGGATTGAGACAACCTTTAAAAAAGAAAATGGGTTGTATAAGGTTCCTCTTGCAGCGACTACTATGACAAATTCGCCTCGAAAGAAAGCGGCATACCTTGTCGATTTTAACACAGCGCTCGCAGTGAATGCCCTGTATATGGCTGCCCTTGGAGATATCCTAAATGATAAGGAGTTGGGCTTTCAGTACAAGCGCATGTACTTTTCGCTAAAAACTCGAATTAACTCACTTATGTGGAATCCTGATACAGGTTTTTATCATGATATTGATAGTTCCGAAGAGCGATTACCGCAAAAAACAATAGCGGGATTTTGGCCTCTTTTGGCAGAAATTCCTAATGAGGATAAGGCCGAAAAGCTAATCTCACATTTACAAAACCCTAAAACTTTCGGCGTTGATCACCCTTTTCCGTCCCTTTCTGCAGACGATCCCGAATTTGATGAGCGGGGGATGGGATATCGGGGGAGCGTTTTTCCGCCCCTGACTTTTATGGTAATTAAGGGCTTGGAAAAGTATAACCGATGGGATCTCGCTCGCGAATGTGCAATTCGCCACCTCTATCATGTGCTTGATGCCCTTTCTCCCAACGGAGAACATAATAAGGGTTTTTTGTGGGAAGCATATATGCCAACAAAAGAAGGTGCAGCACAATGGCCAGGAAAAGAAGGTTTTCCCAAAAAGCAGTATCTTCCTTATACAGGGTTATCTACGATTGCCCTTATGATAGAAAACATAATTGGTTTAGCGATTAGTCTGCCGAGAAAAACCGTTGATTGGATTATTCCTAATCTTGAAGTAATGGGTATAGAAAACCTGAGTCTCAAGCGAAATCTTATAACTATATTATCCACAAAGAGCCAGAGAGGATGGGAAGTACATATGGAAAGTGAAAAACTGTATTATTTTACCATCAATATTCTTGGACAAAAGAAAAAAACCCTACCAATACCTTCCGGAAAATGCTCGATGCTTATCGACAAGTTGTAATCGCCGGGCGCGCGAATGGGGATTGTATGAGTAACCAAATACAACCGCGGCTAGAGGCCGTTATAGAAATTGGCGCAACAGGGATTCGGTTGCTTGTGGCGGAAATTTCCGCCACGGACGAATGGGTCGTTATTGACCGCGCAGAGCGAGCACTCGCCCTCGGGCGCGATGTGTTTACCACTGGCGTCATATCTCGGGAATCATTATTACAATGCTTAACTATTCTCAATCGCTATCGCGAGATGCTTTCTGGGTGGGCCATTTTAGATTCTCACGTTACAGTAGTTGGAACGAGTGCTATTCGTGAAGCGCGCAACCGAGATTCTATTTTAGATCGTGTTGCAGTAAAAACTGGCTTCCGTGTGCATGTAATCGATGGAATTGAAGAAAATCGTCTTATGTACCTAGTTGTAGAGTATGCGCTTCAAACTGCTAGGGGCCGGTCCTTTAAAGATAACTCAGTTATCATGGATGTAGGTGGTGGTTCAACCGAGATTATGTTGCTCAAGCAAGGAAAGATGGTTGCTGCGCATAGTTTTCGTATGGGCACGGTAATTATAGAACAACAAATAAAAGCAATGATGGGTTCGGAAAATGATATGCGCCGATTTCTATCGGAGTATATAAAAACAACCGTAGAAAATCTCAACAATGAATTACAAATGAATCAAATCCGCCAGCTTATTGCTATTGGAAATGAAGCTCGTCTTGTTGCCAGTAGTATTGGTACACCGGTAACTGACTTGTTGTTTGTTATTAAACGAGATGATTTTATATCCTTTGTTGAGGGTATTTTACAATATTCGATTGAAGAGATAGTTCAGCGCTTTCGGGTGGGGTATAGCGACGCCGAATCGCTGATTCCGGGATTGTTGGGATATAAATATTTATTAGAACTCACTGCTGCAGAGATTGTTCTTGTTCCCTTTTTGTCTATTCGAGAAGGAGTACTCATCTCTCGCCTTGCCGGCCCTGATCATTTGGTTCACGAAGAGTTTTATTCCCAGGTTGTAGCCTCTGCCCTTAACTTAGGAAGAAAATTTCATATGGACGAGGAGCACTCTCAGTATGTTACGAGAATAGCGCTAAAACTTTTTGACTGCCTTAAAAGTGAACTTGGGCTTGATCGCCATGCCCGGCTTCTTCTTGAAACTGCGGCTATATTGCATGATGTAGGCTTTTTTATACAAGCGAAAGATCATCACCTTCATGGCCAGTACATAGTTACCCACTCTGATATTTTTGGGGTGAACAAGGAAGACATTAATATTATTTCCAATGTTGTGCGATATCATCGTGCAGAAAGCCCGAGCCCTTCGCATTATCATTACGCATCCTTGCCGCGGGCAGATCGCACAATTGTACTCAAACTCGCTGCTGTTCTCCGCGTTGCAGATGCTCTTGACCGAGGGCATTCTCAGCACATTGAAGATTTCGATATAGAACTAACTAAAGACACCCTTTATTTGCGTGCAAAGGGAACGCATCATACTACCCTCGAACGCCTTGCTCTTGAGGAAAAAGCTAATTTATTCGAGGATGTGTTTGGTTACAATCTAGTTATTGTATGAGGAAATAGATAATGAGTAAAAGTGACGATCAGTACATTAACAGAGAACTTTCTTGGGTTGAATTTAACGCACGGGTACTTGCTGAGGCTCTTCAAGAATCGGTACCATTGTTGGAAAGATTGCGTTTTTTAAGTATCGTATCCTCTAATTTTGACGAATATTTTATGATCCGCGTGGCTGGCCTTAAAACAAGGTTTCGCAATCTTCCAGATTGGCGAGACATAAACGGAGTGTCTGCATTTGAATTGCTCGAACGTCTTTCTTTACGCATTCATGAATTGGTAAAAATTCAGTATGACTGCCTTATGAACTGTGTTATCCCGGGGCTTGCTTTAGAAGGCGTTCGCTATGTAGAAACATCTGCATATTCCGTAAATCAAAGCCGTTTTCTTGAGTCATTTTTTATGAATGACGTTTTTCCTCTGCTTACACCATTGCGCTCTGGTTTAGATGGGAGCTTGCCGAGTATTGGTAATTTACGTCTTCATGCTGCCTTTATGCTCAAACAAGGTTCTGGTGTCTCGGATAGTGCTGTTTTACGTTTTTTGGAAACAACCGGTGCTGTTTCCTCTTCCAATGAACTCGAAGAAGTTGCCGGACTAAGTATGCGCGTAGCTATTGTTCAAATCCCTGCAAGTATCCCTCGTATTGTATGGATGCCTGATGAAGGTGGCGAGCGCATCTTTACCCTTCTTGATGATGTTCTGTTGGAATATGGACATTTACTATTTCCAGGTTTTGAAATAAAGGAACGTCTCCTTTTTAAGATTACTCGCGATGCAAATGGTGCCGTTGACGAAGATCGAGATGATGATTTCATTGAAGCTATTCAGGAAGTTCTCGATTCTCGTTTGTCCTCGCAGCCAGTTCGACTTATGTGCACTGGTGATAGTCCAACTTTGCTTAAATACCTCAAGAAAGGTATGGCTCTGGCTGATTCAGATGTATATTCGGTGGATGGGCCGATTGACCTTCATTCTTTTATCGATTTAGTAATGGCTCCCGGATTAGAACGTTTACGGTATGAGTCTTGGAAGAATTATTTACCGGTTACAGTACCCTTGGATACTCCCATTTGGGATGAACTCAAGAGGACAGATGTTTTTCTCCATGCTCCCTACCATTCGTATGATCCCGTTCTTCGGTTTATAAATGACGCAGTAAATGACTCAAAGGTTCTTGCTATAAAAATGACACTGTATCGCACGAGTGGCGATTCTCCCGTTGTCCGGTCGTTAGAAAACGCTGCTCGTTCTGGAAAACAGGTTACTGTTTTTGTTGAACTCAAAGCGCGCTTCGATGAAGAAAGGAATATATCTTGGGTTCAGCGTCTGGAAGATGTAGGTGTTATTGTTGTGTACGGTATTGCACGCCTTAAGGTGCATGCGAAAATACTTCTTGTAGTTCGTTGCGAGCCGGATGGCACACATCGTTATGTTCATCTTTCTACAGGAAACTACAATGATAAAACAGCTAAAATTTACTCTGATATGTCTTTGTTTACAGCAAATAAAGAAATTGCGAATGATGCCACATTGTTTTTTAACATGATATCGGGCTATTCCGCAATTTTACGTACTAAACGCCTCGTCATGGCTCCTATAGATCTCAAAACACACTTGCTTTCTCTCATTGATCGAGAAATTGAACGGTCAATGCCTGAGAAACCGGGCCTTATAATGGCAAAAATGAACAGTTTAGCGGACCCAAAAATTATTAAAGCGCTTTATCGTGCAAGCCAGTCTGGAGTGCGAGTTATGCTTAACGTTCGTGGAATTTGCATGCTTGTACCCGGAGTTCCCGGTATGAGCGAAACAATTACAGTGGTGAGTATTATTGACCGGTATCTAGAGCATTCACGGATTACTTGGTTTCAAAATGGTGGTTCCGATGAATTATATTTAGCCAGTGCCGACTGGATGCCACGCAATCTTGACCGTCGAGTGGAGCTTATGTTTCCAGTGCTTCAAAAAAACATCCGTGAAGAAATCCGTTCTATACTTGAATTGTACTTTGAAGATAACACTCAATCTCATGTTCTACAGAGTGATGGGACATGGGAGCGTCGTGTTCGTGGGAAAAAAGAAAAGCGAGTTCGTGCACAGGAGTCTTTGTACCGAGCTGAAAAAGCTCGGCAGGAATTGTTTGAGCAAGCGCCTCGCCGAGAGTTTACTGTCCGGAGGAATTAAACAATTCATACAGACGGTCAAGGTCGTCTCTAGAAAAATAAGATACTTCAATAGTTCCGCGATCAAGAGAGCCTTTAACAGCGACCTTGGTTCCAAGGGTATCTATAAACTTTTGTTCAATAGTGCGTATTTCTATACCTTTTGTAGGATCTTCGGTTGTTTTCTTTTTATTACTACTAGAGGATGATTCTTTCCCGGCTCTGCTGCCGTTGTTAAGTTCAGTAGCCATGCGTTCAGCTTCTCGAACAGAAATCCCATTCCCAACAACCCGACCAAAAAGTATGCGTTGGTCAGCAGGGTTCATAATGGAAAGAATAGCACGAGCGTGCCCCGGTGTAATTTGTCCAGATGAAAGAGATGAACGGATATCATCTGGAAGTTTAAGCAGACGAAGGGCGTTTGCAACTGTTGATCTGTTTTTTCCTACGCGTGCAGCAGCTTCTTCTTGGCTAAGGTTTCCCAGGGTCATGAGCTGGTGATATGCTTCGGCTTCTTCTATTGGATTAAGATTTTCGCGTTGAATGTTCTCTATAAGCGCGATTTCTAATTTTCTTTCTTCAGAATATTTTTTTAAAATAATTGGTACGGTAGATAAGCCGGCAATGCGCGCCGCTCGAGTTCTTCGTTCCCCGGCAATAATATAATACGTTCCATCACCAACTTCTTCGGCTATGATAGGCTGAATAATTCCGTGTTCTCGTATTGAATCTGCAAGTTCTTTGAGTGCTTCTTCGTTAAACTCGCGGCGCGGTTGGTGTGGATTCGGTTTTAAAAGAGTTGGATCAATAAATAGTTCTGAACCTGCTTTACCACTAGATTGTGTTTTTCCTGCTCTATCTGTTGTATCTTGTTCGGAATCATCAAGAAGGGCGTTTAGGCCGCGCCCGAGACCGGAAACCTTAGCCACGTTCAAGTACCTCTTTTGCAAGTTTTTCGTAACTCCGTGCGCCAACACATTGTGCGTCGTAGTTGCATATGGGTAAGCCATGCGAGGGGGCTTCGGAAAGTCGAATGTTTCGCGGAATAATTGTGGTGAAAACTTTATCTTTAAAATATGTTGTTACCTGCTGCACAACATCTTGAGCAAGTCGGGTGCGGGAGTCATACATAGTAAAGAAAATTCCACCAATTACTAAATCAGGATTAAGACTCTTTTGTACTCGTTTAACGGTTTGCAAAAGAAGTGTAAGCCCTTCTAGGGCAAAATATTCACATTGGAGTGGTATGAGTACTTCGTCTGCGGCAACCAGCCCGTTCAGGGTTAAAATCCCAAGAGATGGAGGGCAGTCGATAAGAATAAAATCATATATATCCTTAACAGGTTCTAGGGCACGGCGTAAATAAAACTCTCGTTCTTTTTGGTCTACCAGCTCAATAGCGGCGCCGGAAAGATCAATTGATGCGGGAATAACGGAAAGGCCTGGTACTACCGATTTTCGGATTACCTCTTTGAGGGTGGCTTTGCCAGCGAGAAGGTCATATACGGTTGGTATTTCACGATCAACGCCTACACCGGATGTCATGTTGCCCTGAGAGTCAAAATCGACCAAAAGGGTCTTTTTTCCTTCGAGAGCGAGGTAGGCGCCAATGTTTATAGCGGAGGTTGTTTTGCCGACTCCACCTTTTTGATTTACAAAAACGTATGTTTTACCCATTTGTAATAAAGTATACTGGATTATTTAGATTTGTGAAAGCAAGAAACATTTATCGGCCTCCCGGAAGTGGGTTATAACTAACTCCGTGATCAAAAACATCACATTGTTCTTGGTTTTTCATGAATTTTACTGCTGCATACGTAAGAGGCGTGCAAGCAGCTTCTATTAGAGTTTTAAAGGCATAGTTTGATCCTATCATTACTAGCAGGATGGAATTAGGATAGTTTCCGGCAAAGGCAACGGCAACAAATATAGCAGTATCCAAGAGTTGCCCCGCGAGGGTTGAGGCAATAGTACGCATCCATAAATGTTTTCCGGCTGTGGCTATTTTCATACGAGAGAGTACTACTGAGTTCACGTATTCTCCTACAAAATAGGCAAGGCTACTTGCGAGAACAATTCTGGGCATTTGCATGAGTATATTGATGTAGTCTTGTTGGAAAGGCCACGATGCTTCGCCGGGAAGAATGCCTATTAACCAAATATTGAGGCTCATAAGGACTAGGGTTATGAGGCCTGTCCAAATAACCTTTCGTGTTTGGCGGTAGCCATATACTTCGGTGAGTACATCTCCGAACAAATATGATAAAGGGAAAAGAAGAGTTCCTCCATCAAAAACAAAAGGCCCAAGGCGGATCATTTTTGATGCAAGAATATTTGATAGCAGCAGAACTCCAACAAATAGCCCGGTAATAACTGGTAAAAAACGGAATTGATACACATTGGTTGCTTTAGTCATCACTGGGAGCTTTTTCTTTGATCGTGTTAGGAGAGTTTTCATGCGCGGATTTTAGCCTATTGGCATGGCTTATACAAGAATACACGCAATAAAGAGAGTTATTAAAAGAAAAAATAGCCCGCCTGTTATGGCGGGCTGTAGAAACTAGGCCGACTTAATCGTAATTTGTCGTGGTTGTGCTTCTGGTTTCCGAGGAATACTTATAGTAAGTACTCCATTTTTAAATTCGGCAGAAACACTTTCGCTAACAATGTCTTGCGGCAGGGAGAACTTCCGAGAGAAGCACGAAGATCTGCGTTCGCGGATTATATATTCCTCTTCGTTGTCAGTTTTTTTCTTGTCTTCCTTCTCTGCTTCCTGAACAGAGGCGATGGTTAGCACACGATCTTTTAGATTTATTTCCACATCTTTCTCTGAAAGACCGGGAAGATCCATGTGCATTACATAGGCGTCGTTTGTTTCGCGGACGTCTACCTTAGGCAAGCTATAACCGGTTGAACTTACCGGAGGGGTAAGGCCATAATTTCGGTCAAATGCATCAAAAAGATCATTTGCAAAAGTTGGATTGAAAAGACGTAAAGCGTTCATAATATACCTCCACAGGTTGTTTTTTTTATACCCTCAAAGGGCTTTGGTTCATTTGAACCCGCTACAGTATATAACAAGCAAGATTCGTGCCAACTATTTCCGAGGTTTTTCTGTAATTAAGTCTATACTCTATAGTGATTTGTTGTAGATTGGCTTTGTTCGCATTTGCTGGTGTGGTAGATTTATACAGCTGGGTCAAAATTGCGATTATTTTGTGTCATTCTGACCCTCTTGATAGATACAGTTTAAATAAAGAGTACCAACATGGTTCGTTAGAGTGCTGTTTTTTCTAAAATATGGTATAGTTTTACCGATGAAGGAAAATACTGATCGGTTACTTACGGATTTTTTATACCATCGCGTTGAGCCGTTTACTATGGCTGAATTGCTTAAGTTTCTTTCCGAACCTAACGATCCCGAATCTAGGGAAAACTTATCTAGTTACATGCTCTATAACCAACTCGCGTATGTTAACCCTTCGGCTGATGGAAAAAAGGAGAGTTGGATAACTCGAGCGGGGCTTTTTGCCAATAGTCAATCCTTTATCGTTCCGACACGGCAGGAAATTGCTTCGGGGATTCTTGTTCCTGGTTCTCGATTTGTTCCTTATGTGAATCCCGTATTGCTTCCTCATGAATTGCATTTCGTTTTTAATTCTCGCACACTTTCTAGAACCCTCGTCAATATGAGTACTTCAATTCTTTTTCCTTTTTATTGTTTTTTTGGAGAAGAGTATACAGGCCAATATCTTGCCCAAGACAATGAAAAAAATGAAGAAATTTTTTTAACAAATGAGTATGACGATCCCGATGAATGTTTTGTTTCTGCTATAAACATGAAAGAGGTCTATTGGACAACAGCGTTTAAACCAGGGGATATGATTTGTGCGCAGATTCGTGATTGGCACAACGGGGTTATTGAGCTTTCAATTGTTCCTGCTATAAAAATTGATAAGACCCTTCAGGAAGAATGGATGCTTCTCATGGACGAAAGTTTGATAGCTGTATTTGAACTTTTTGGTCCAGGAGCAAGTATGGATGAGCAACTTGCATTTGCTTTTTATCTAAACCAATCGCTTCTTAGCGAAACGAACTCGGTAAGCTTACACAGTTTTTTAGAGTGGAGCAAGAAAATTGGGATTCAACCCTATGGAGTTGAGTCTCGTTTATGGTATAAGAATACAGAAATCCCTGCTCAAGGGACTTGGAACTTAGCGATAGTGGTTGCGCCTACGACTCTAGCTGAAGAAGCATTTATGCAATTAGGCTTACCTGTTTCTGATGCCGTTATGAATGCATATCTTATGGATGCACTTTTTCAGCGTGAGGCGTCTGAAGGCCCTGTTCTTAAGCGGTTAGTTCCTGTTCATGATAAAAAAACAATCTTCTATTTTCCAGTTATTGAGCGTTCTGTCGCTTCGACCCTTTCTATTCTTCGGGAAAAATATAACTGGTTTGCTGATCATGAGCATGGTACGATTAGAAACAGGTTTATAGACTTGCATACAGGGCTGACAGTTTTTATTTTTCAATTGCAAAAAACAGGGATTACGCCAAATCAAATTCCTGATCAGGGAGCGGTTGTTCTTGGGCAGTTACTTGCGCACACTATTTCAGTGCTGGAGCTACTTGCCTCTCAAGAGGCTCCGAATAGTTCTGAGATAGAAACATTATGGATGAGTGTTGAGGGGATGGAAGACAGTTTTTTTGAAATGAAAACAGCTATACAGGGAAATTTACCTAGTTTGCTCAAAAATCGTTTTTCCGTTATAAAGGAGAGGGAGGAACCTAATGAATGATTCTTCTGCAATCATAGAAATGGTACGCTTAGGCGGCGTATATTATCATATTTGCGGAACAACTGCTGAGGGCGTATTTAAGGACGCCGTTTCGCGTATTGCATTACCCGAAGGTGTTGATAGTACAACATTGATTGCCGGTCTCACCGAGCGAGAAAGATTAATGAGTACCTCCATCGGGAGTGGTGTTGCCCTGCCGCATCCACGGGTCCCGCTTATTACTGATACAGGTTCAGAACGTATTTATGTGTGCTACCTCGATAGAGGCGTTAATTTTGATGCTATGGACGGAGTTCCTATTCATGTAATGTTCTTGATTCTTTCGACAGGATCGACGAATCATCTAAATATTCTTTCAAGATTGTCGTATGTGCTTCAAAAACCTTTGTTTAGAGAAGCCTTACGGGGTAAACCAGATACCGAAGAATTGATTGAGCTAATAAAAAAACACTTTCAAGGAGAGAAAGAAAATGAATAAAAAACTGGATGCTGTTGCACTTTCAGTGCGAAGTTTGTCGATGGATGCAATTCAACAGGCTAATTCGGGGCACCCTGGGTTACCGCTTGGTGCCGCAGAGCTTGCCGCAGTTTTATACGGTAAGATTATGAAGCATAATCCTGCAAATCCTAAGTGGGTAGATCGTGATCGTTTTGTTCTTTCTGCAGGACATGGATCCATGCTCCTGTACTCTATATTACATCTTGCAGGCTATTCCGTAACGCTTGATGATATTAAAAACTTCCGCCAAATAGGCTCAGCCTGTCCGGGTCATCCAGAATACGGCTACACTGACGGCGTTGAAATGACAACAGGACCCTTAGGCCAAGGTGTTTCTTCTGCCGTTGGTATGGCAATAGCTGAGTCAATGCTTGCTGCACAATTCAATACAGAAGATTTTTCTATTGTAGATCATTATACCTATTCGTTAGTTGGAGAAGGATGCCTCATGGAGGGTGTCTCTTCTGAAACTGCTAGCATTGCCGGCCATCTCAAACTGGGAAAATTAATTGTTTTTTATGATGAAAACCGCATTTGCATCGATGGTACAACAGATATGACAATGACTGAAGACATTGCAGGTAGGTATACGTCTTATGGATGGCAGGTTCTTTCTGGAGATATGTATGACTACAAGGCCATCGAATCACTCGTAACTAGTGCAAAGAATGATCATCGCCCCACACTCATTATGCTTAAATCAGTTATTGGTAAGGGTGCTCCAACTGTTGCGGGAACCTCCGCGGCTCATGGAGCTCCTCTTGGTGAAGCAGGTATTATAGAAGCCAAAAAAAACCTAGGACTTGACCCAGATAAGAAATTCTATGTTGATCCCCTTGCTCTCGAATGGTTTACAGAACGTGGTACAGATTTCGCTGCAGAAGAAGCTTCCTGGAATGAGCAATTTGCGGCATGGTCTGCAAAGTACAGTGAGAAGCGCAAGCTTTGGGATACTGCCTTTGTTGACGGCGGAATTGATATTTCAAAACTAGATTCTGCTGCGGTTCCTGCGTATAAAATCGGAGATTCAAAAGCCACTCGTGCAGCATCTGGAGAAGTGCTCAATGCCTTTGCTTCGGTGTATCCAAATCTTGTTGGAGGCTCTGCAGATCTGCAGGGACCAAATGTGGTTGGTATTAAGGGTGCTACGGTCTATGACGCAGAAAAGCCTCAGGGGCGATATTTCCACTACGGTGTGCGTGAATTTGGAATGGCGGCTATTACTAATGGTATCCAGCTTCATGGTGGATTCCGCGCATTTTGCGCTACCTTCTTAATCTTTTCAGATTATCTGCGCCCAGCTCTTAGGCTTGCAGCTCTTATGCATCTGCCGGTTGTGTATGTTCTTACCCATGATTCTGTTTTTATTGGCGAAGACGGGCCTACGCACCAGCCAGTTGAAACACTTGAGTCTCTCCGTGTTATTCCTAATGTACAGGTGTTCAGGCCAGCAGATCCCGAGGAAACAATCCTAGCCTGGAAACTCGCTCTTGCTCGCAAGGACGGCCCCGTTTGCTTAGCGCTTACCCGACAAAACACCACTGTTTTTACAAAAGATGATCCAGACTGGAAACACACTATTGAGTGTGGTGCATACATTGTTCGTAAGGGTGGAAACAAACCCGACATTACAATTTTGGCAACGGGCTCAGAAGTAGGCATGGCTCTTGAAGCGGCCGAACGAGTTTCTAGCAAGACTATTCGGGTTGTTTCTGTTTTATCCCGTGAAGTTTTTGCTTCTCAATCCGAGATTATTCAAAATGCAATTACTGGTAATAGTGATGGTGCGGGACGGATTGTTACTGTTGAGGCTGGGGTGAGTGCGGGCTGGGAAGGCTGGGCTTCTACAAGGGGAGATAGTTTTTCTATTAATAGATTTGGTGAATCTGGTCCTGGTAACAAGGTTGCAGCCCATTTAGGATTTACCGTAGAAAATCTTGCTAAGCTTTTAGAAAAATAGTATTTCTATATTATAAATGTTCAGTACGAATTCGTAATTCGTTTATTGCAGAAAGGACTTCGCGTTTAGCGAGGTCCTTTCTTTCTGAGCGTACGTCTTCGTCAAATTCAAGGAATCGATAAAGAGCGTCTCTAATACTATCTAAATCGTCGTTAAAGCTACTAATAAGATGTGTTCTATTATTTTGCATGGGACCTACACTGATATGATCGAATGAGTAAAAATATTGTGCCACCTACAATCATCATGAGGCACAGTATTTGACCGGTTGAGATGTTTAAAAAAGATTCAAGCAAATAAGTTGGTGCGGGGACTCCTCCTCGGGTAATTCGGTAGCCGAGGTCGCTATCGGGTTCTCGAAGGTATTCTATAAAAAACCTGACGAGTCCGTAGCCGATGGTATAGACCGCGGTAAGCATACCGTTGAATGATCGTCGTTTTCGAAAGATAAACCAAATTATTGCCCAAAGAACGATGCCTTCAAAAAAGGCTTCATACAATTGGCTGGGGTGGCGGGGTAAATTAATCATGGCTGCACCATCTGGAACGATCATGTTGAGATACTCAGCAGTTTTACGAACCCAAGGTTCAGAAAGAGAAAACCGGCGTGCATTGGGGAAAATCATACCGAAGGGGCTTGTCGTTACCCTGCCGTAAAGTTCGCCGTTTAAAAAGTTCCCGAGACGTCCAAACGTATAGCCCAGGGGAACCGAAGCGGCCATCGTATCGCACCAGGCAAGGAAGGGCTTTTTATGGCGTATAGTCCAAAGAAGCATTCCAATAAATGCACCCACGAATCCACCGTGGTACGACATTCCTTGTAGCCCCGTCCATTGACCACTTTCATTTAATGGCCAAAAAATAAGCCAGGGCTTTTGAAGGTAGATTCCTGAAGTATCATAAATAAGCGTTGCAAAGATACGGGCGCCAATCAAAAGGCCAAAAATTGTCCATGAAATAAAACTGGAAATATCGTCAGTAGTTACGGGATGCCCGTCTCCTTGTGCCCGGTCAAGCTCACCGTTGCGTACTTGGTAGCGAAATAAAAAGTAAGCAGTAGCAAAGGCGAATAAATACATAAGGCCATACCAGCGAAGAAGCGGGAAGCCGGGGAAAATCTCAGGTTGTATCCAAGAAGGATATGAAATACTCAAAAACATTTGTTACTCCTGATTGGGTATTGTGCTAGGTATAGGAGAGCACACTATTTGTCCGGAGGACTGGTCAAAAATAAATATGACATGATGCATTGGCTTTCGAACTTCATAGTATCGTCCATGACTTTCGAGAATCACTCCAGGATATACGGTTTTCTCAACACGGATATGGGAAAGATAATGAGTTTCAAACTGTTCCTTAAGAGAGAAAACTCTTACGGTTAGTTTTTCGTTGCGTTTTAATAGTTCTAGTTTTTTTCTGCGGAGTTCATGGATACGGGGACTCGTTGGAGATGTTTTTTCCATTTCGGCGTCTACTTTTATTATGACGTCTTTGATTTTTTCTAGTTCTCGTTCGCTTACTTCTATTTTGTCACTTACTAAATAGTTTTGGCCAAAAGAGATGCTCGTTCGTATTGTTTTAGCTGATCCTAACTCTATAACTTCAACCCCTTTTGTAGCTCGTATGTTTCCTCCGAGTAAAACACCAGGGTTTTTTTTCATAATCAGTTGGTGGTTTGTTTTAACCGTGCATTGAAAGCAAAACTTATCTATATGTATGGTTTGACCTGCTAAAATTCGTGCATTTTCTGCAAAACCTATGTGAATTTCTCTTTTTGCCCATACGGTTCCTCTACCAGCTCCCTTTATACCACCGTCTATTGCAACTGAATCCTCTGCATAGGCAAGGGCCGCTCCCGCTGAGCCGGTAACGGTAAGTTTTTCGCCTGCTTTAACAGATCTTCCCGAGGTAATGTTTCCGGTAATAAGGAGATTCCCTGGGAAGGAGATATCTCCAAATTTTTCGTCGATGTCAATTGTTATGTTTTTTGTGTTTGAGATTGAATATTTGTTATAGTTTATAATTAATTCACCAGAAACGCGTGCGGTAAAAAAGGTTTGTCCATCGGTGGTTTCACGCGCGATAGAATCATCATGTGTTGGTTCTGCAACCTGTTCGGCTGAAGAGGCCAAGAGAATATTTCCAAAAACATCATGCCCGTCGGATCCTTGGGGAACTCTTTTTATTGAAAGGATTCTGTCGCCTGCAAGTACAACTGGCGGAGTGTTTAGTAAGGAAGGTTCTGTGAGCATAACTATCTGTATTCCGTTTGGAAGAACAGGAGGATCGCCTCGCAATACAATTATTTCAGCTTTTTTCCCTGTTTCCTTTACACGAGAAATAGCCTGTTTTATTAAATCTGTATTAATTGCACCCTTTACTTCTTTTTCTTTAAGCGCTTCAGTTGCTAGGTCAAGCGAGAGTGGTAATCCGGGACCTTCTTCACGCTCAAGGATTAGTGTTACCGCCATGTTGTTTTTTTCAATGACTATTGTTGCAGACGCATCACGAAACGGTACAATACCGGCTTTTACTTTATCTTCAGTTATTTCGGAGTAAAGTAATCCGCTACAGTCTGCTCTGAGTCCTTCTGAGCCAAGGGTAATATTGCTAACTAGCTCAAGAGTAGGATCATTTCCTGGTAATCCTGGAATTTCCTTACCAAAAACATCTATTCCCTTTGTGCCAGGTTTTGTTGCTTTAAATTCGAAAAGAATTTTTCCCTTTTCTACAAGCGCAAGTTTTGAGGCATTTTGGGGAGTTAGAGAATTCTTTTCTGTGTTTGTACGAGAGTTTTCGACTGGGGCAGTAACTCTATTTTTAAGAGCTTGTGCATGTTCAGTTTCTAGCCACTCTACTATGGGAGTGAGCTTACGATCTTTTCCTCGGCTTGGCGGAGTTCCTTCTGCGATTACTAAGTCTGAGAGTTCCATAGCCTCAGAGGTTCTAAATGAATTAATAGCCATTTTTATCTTTTCATGATTAAGATGCTTTAGGCGGCTATTGTTAATTACTCCAGAGATAAGCTTGAGATCAATGGATGTGTTTTTGTCTGACGCTTTGCGGATATATAAAGAAGCCTTGGTTTTATCAGGTGATATTATTATGCGTACATCAAAGGTTGGTTGAATTACAATTGGGAACGAAAACTCTTCTCCAGGAATCATGTTGGCTTTTTCAATGTTTCTTTCCAGAAGTTCGTCTGTAAGGATAAAAAGTTTGTTAATACCTATTTTTTCCGCTTTGGCTTTTAAAGAATCGAGAGTCGGATAATTTTTAATTGGAAGGGCTTCACTAATATTGAGGTACCAGCGATTGTTTTTTAGATTTTTTTCAATATTCCATGTTTTTTCTGGCATGCGGTTTCCTGAATTTTAGAGTCTATATCCCTGCTGTATAGCTTGGGAAATCTTATGTTTTAAAAGATTGTTTTCCCGTCGTAGCACAGAGAGCTCATATTGTTGTGATTTTATGGTTTCCGCAAGGTCCCCCATGGAAAGAGCGCCGCTACCTATTAAGTCTTCAACATAATTCATTCGAGAGTCAAAATCAATAGATGCTTCCATTTCAGCGGATTGAAAACTCTCATCAGTAAAGTTCGAAAAATCAGAAACTTCTTCCGTTTCTGATTGAAGTATTTTATCTGCAATACGATACACTGCTTGAGAAAGAAGAGACTGAGGTTTATACGTAATAACGGGAAGGCGCGACGCGAGAGCGGTGTCTTGCGCAGCATCACGATAAATAACGCCGAGGTGTTCTAAGTCGATACTAAGATATTCCTTGCAAGATCTACGAATTTTTAAAGCCTTGTCTGCATCTTTAGGATCATCAATCATATTCATAACAAGGCGCGGCCGGAAGGATTGCATTCGTCCTAAAAACTTTTCTGCGCTTTTGGGATCAATACGGGAAATTTCTTCAATAATTTTAGGTATGTACATGCGTTGAAGAGAGGCACTGTCGCTTTTTATATCTTCTAGCCATTTTCTTGCTGGACTGCCTCTTTTAAAAGAAGTAAACATCATTCGGAAAACGGTATTTTTAAGAAATAGATATGCATTTAGCGTGGCCGTTACCGTTGGCGCAGTGACCACAATGCCTGCGTTGGATAAGAGGAAAAAATCTAAAATCCCCGTATGTGTGCCCGCTCCAAGGTCAAGAATCAAATAATCTGCATCACTTGAAACAAGCTTTTTAGTTAGTGCGGCTTTTTGAGGTGCGCGTAAGGAGGTTAATCCGGGGATTTCGGAATCTCCTGGAATAAAACGAACATTTTCATAGGAGGTATCAAGAACAATCATTTCAAATTCAGTATTTCCTGAAAGGAAGGTTCCTAAACCAACAGGAGGGGATGAAACACCTAAAACAAGGTGAAGGTTAGATGCTCCGAGATCAAGATCGACTAAAATGACTTTTTTGCCTGCTTGACCGAGGGCAATCGCGAGATTAGCTGATAACAGGCTCTTGCCAACACCGCCTTTTCCGCTTGCTACAGGGATTATTTGCATACTATTCGATTTCTCCCAAAGCAGTATACACCGATTATGGCATCACCAATAATAAAAAAGACTGCTGAAATGAGGGAAGAAAGGAGTGATATATCCCCACCTGTTCCGAATCTGAGTACAGTTGGCAGTGTTTGTGCCATAAATAATATGAGTGCTGGTATTCCTATGGCCTTTATAAGTGAAATGATGGGGAGCCAGTGAGCGTTCTCTTTTTCGTGCAGGGATAGCATGAAAAGCATTACTGGTACTATAGAGAGTAAGGGAACTGCGGCATACCAACTTATTGGCAATACGAGTGAGGCAGTGCCATTTTTCATGATGAAAAAAAGCCGAATGAGTTCGTAGAGTAAGAATATTGGGTATGTAACAAGTCGAAAATGCATTACTCAAAGTCTACGCAACATGGAGGCGGCGGTCAAGTAGTACAATTGCGCTTGACAAAAGGGAGTGCTTCGTTTGACAATGAAATTATGAATTCTAAAAAAACTTGGCTTGGTGCACTTCTTTTTGCCTGCGCCCTTGTCGTTTTTACCCTAACGTCCCCTGTTTTATTTGCTCGGGATCGAAGTGAAGATGCAGCAGCATCTGAGCGATACCTTCAACTCTTTCAATATGTCTTTGGGTTTGTCCGAGATAATTATGTTGATGAGATTGAACCTTCTTTACTATATAAGGGGGCAATGAAAGGGATGCTTGAGGCTATCGAAGATCCCTACACTTCATATATAGATACCGATAGTATTTTGGGGCGCAACCTTCAGGATACAACAACAGGTGCTTTTGGTGGCGTAGGGCTTTCTATAACTAAGCCGTTTGTGTCCTCTATGGAAAAGCCGGCGTATGTAGAAGTTGCCGCTCCTATCGAAGATACACCGGGCTGGAAGGCTGGGATTGAGCCAGGCGACCTAATTCTAGAAATTGATGGAACATCAACACCTGAGATAACCATGGAGAATGTTCTTGATCTCCTGCGTGGTCCCGTGGGAACTGATGTAGCAGTGCTTCTTCGTCGCGGGAAGGCCCTTGAATATACCGTTACCTTAACGAGGGCCCTTATCGAGGTTCCTACTGTTAAATACGCCATGATGGAGAATGGAATCGGATATCTACGAATTATTGAATTTACGCCTCTAACTCCTGGCCGAGTTCAAGAAGCTTTAGATTCCTTTTCCAAAGAAGGGTATACCTCTCTGCTTATAGACTTGAGAAATAACCCAGGTGGTTTGATTACCAGCGTGGTAGATGTTGCCGATAAATTTATTGATTCAGGCGTTATTGTTTCTACTCAGTCGCGCATTTCATATGAAAATCGCGAATTTCTCGCTAAAAGCGGTAAGTCTATCGTACCTGCAGGATTTCCCATCGTGGTGCTTATAAATAAGGGCTCGGCAAGCGCCTCTGAAATCTTGGCTGGGGCGCTTAAAGACTATCACCTTGGATATTTAGTTGGTGAGACAACCTATGGCAAGGGTTCAGTCCAGCAGGTTATAGATTTGATGAACAACGACGCTATGAAAATGACTATGGCTCGCTATTATACTCCTAGTGGGGCGAATATTGATAAGCAGGGAATACCTCCCGATCACGCAGTGCTTATTCCAGAACTTACGGAAGAAGAAGAGAAAGCTCTTTCAGAATTGCTGAACACAACAATTATTGCAGATTATGTTGCAGGAAATAAAAATCTTTCCCATAAAGTTGCAGCATCCTATGCTCGAGAACTTAAGAAAAAATATCCGGTTGAATTGAGGCTGCTTACTCGGTTAATCATGCAAGAATATTATCGAACCCATATAACACCGTTATATGATCTTGAATTTGATATACAACTGAAGGCTGCAGTAGAAATTTTACTCGAGGGTAATCTTGGCGCATTGATTAAGGCTACGAGTACGGTACGAGAACTCCAAGAAACGGCAGAAAAAACTGTAGCAGCTGCCACTATTGGCGAATGAGACAGTTTCTCCTGCCTCAAATGCCACAAAACGGCCAGATTCAGATAACCGGCAGTGAATATCGGTATCTGGTTCAGGTCCTTCGCTTAAAAGTCGGGGCTCAACTGGACGGGCGTCTTCCTAATGGTAGTCTCTGTGCGCTCGAAGTTACAGAAATCGAAAGAAAAGAAAAATTAGTTACGCTTGCCGTAGTCGGTGATTATGTTCAGCGTACAACTGCCGCAGGAGAGTCCGCACCTCCCCAAGCAGCGTTTTCAAACTCATTTCCGAAAATCATTCTCTTTCAATGGTTACTCAAGGGGCAAAAAATGGATTTAGTAATCCGACAAGCCACGGAAACAGGAGTTGCTGTAGTCGTTCCAGTAGCCGGAGCGCGGTCGCTTTCCATAGGTGCTGCAGATTCACGCAAGGATGAACGCTGGAAGAGAATTGTGCGAGAAGCGCGCCAACAAAGTGGTTCTCCGATAGCAACTCAGGTATATCAGGTTATTTCTCCTGATCAGGTTCCCGCAGTACGCCAAGAGTTTGCTTCCGCTGGTAATGCCTGCTCCCTTTTATTCACAGAAGCACCTCTTGCGTTAAAATCTATCCACCAGTATCTTGTAAATGGTGCTACAACCGTGGCACTGGTAAATGGTCCGGAGGGCGGGCTTTCCGCCGAAGAAGCGGAAGCGCTGAATGTAGAGGGTTTCCTGCCCGTCCATTTGAAAACGAATATTCTCAGGGCTGAGACCTGCGCGCTCTATGGCGTTGCAGCTGTGCAAAATGCCCTAACGGAGTTAGAATCGTGGCAGTTGAAAGGCTGAACTTCCTGAATGTACCAATTGATGTAGTCCCAGAGGAAGACCTTGATTCGGTTATTCTTGACTTGCTCTCAAAAGACAAGCCCCAGCACATCATGCTTGTCTCTCTGTGGGACGTCCTACGTGCTCGCCATCGGGGGGAATTCCGTTTAATGGTAGAAAAGGCCGCACTTGTGCTTCCTATTTCTCGTAGCCTTGTACGAGGAGCTCGTTTTCTTAAAAAAACACCGCCAGTGCGTCACTATCCATTTACTTTAGTTATTACAGTTTTAGGTATTCTTGAACGGTACAATAAATCACTGTATGTTTTCGGTGCTCATAACCGGAGTCTGCTTCAGGCAGAGCGTAATCTTCGTAGTACCTTTCCTCGGTTGAGCCTTGTAGGTCGATTCCCTGGTTACTATCACCGTAACATGGAGAAAAAGATTTTGACGGCTATAACAAAGGCGAACCCTTCGCTAACAATCGTGGGAAATGGAATACCTGCTGGGCAAAAGTGGATTCATCGAAATCGAAATCGTCTCCATAATGGTCTTTTTATCTGGAATGGGGATGTTATTGATATTTTTTCTGAGCGCAAGCGCCGTATTTCTGAAAAAACCTTTGAACGGGGCCTTGAATACTTTCCTCTTATCCTAAAAAACCCCTTGAGAATTTTTAGAGTTGTTCAATACCTGTGGTATAGGGTATTATTACTGTATTACCGGTTGTTCCGGGGGCCTGCTTAATACATTCTACTTTTCCCCAGAAAACACCGTAAAAGGAAATCTGGTGCGATCAATTTTCTATGTAACGACAGATACTAAAAACTTTGATATTTTTGAGCGGTTCTTACGAGGACGCTGTTCAGTGCGTGCAGTTTCCTCTCCGGCAGAGGCCCTTCGATTTGCTTCTGGACCACAGTACGACGCAATCCTTTTTGATCCGATTTTAACGAGCACTAATGGCAAACATCTTTTATCTCGACTGGTCTCAACTCCCACCCACTTACCTATTTTCATTCTAACGAGTGAGTATTGCTTTCATTTTCTGCGGTTTGCTCTTGAGCAGGGTGTTTGTGGTTATTATTTAATCCATGGGGGGTTAAATAAAGTTTTGCGTGATATTGAACTTGCTACTTCATTGGCTCAAGAAGGGCTGGTTACAATTCCTGGTATCTGCCGAGAATGCGGAACGTTTGAATGTGCTCTTTCTCCCTTGTTGGGACATGCTGCAAGCCAGTTTGTGGGGCAAAGCCCGGCTGTTATTTTACTTCGACGTACTGTTCATTCAATGCGAGAGAGTTTTTCTCCTGTGGTCATACATGGAGAAAGTGGATCAGGTAAAGAACTAGTGGCTCATATGGTTCACGATAATTCCCCTGCTTCTAATGGACCCTTTAAAGCCGTAAATGTTAGCTGTATTTGCAATACTCTTGCGGAAAGCCAGCTCTTTGGAACCGTTCGTGGTGCCTTTACCGGTGCAGAGTCTTGTCCAGGGCTTTTTGAACAAGCAAATGGCGGAACCTTGTTTTTAGACGAAATTGGCGAGCTCAACGTAACAATGCAGGCCAAACTTCTTCGAGTGCTGGAAGAGCACATGGTTACTCGTCTTGGTTCCGCAGAACCTCGGCCTATTCAAGTGCGAATCATTTGTGCTACCAATAAACGGTTGGCAACATTAGTAAAGAGTGGCGCGTTCCGGGCGGATTTGTATTATCGATTAGATGCCCTGCGGATACGGGTGCCTCCGCTTAGAAACCGGGTAGAAGATATCCCGCTCCTTGCGGCTTATCGGCTTCGAAATAAGCAAAAAAAGCTTTCTTTTCCTGCGCTTAAACGCTTGCACGCGTATCATTGGCCCGGCAATGTTCGTCAGTTGTTTCATTGTCTTGACCGAGCAGCCGGCGAAGCTTCATCAGGGGTTATTCATCCGGATCACATCGACTTTTAATAAAAGCCATGCAGTGAAAGAGTTTTTCAATGCGTTTAGCTTCACCTTCCGATAAACTTGCTCTAGCAAAAACTGACTCCAAAAACTGATCATGTTTAGAACGTCCTGAAAGCTGAAAAAGACCAAGCTTGTCGGTGTTTTCACCAATAGAAGCAACCATCTTTTGTATACGTTTTTGAGGTATAGGAATGTATCCTCGTTGTTTTTCGATTTCATGTGTGTAAAGGCTGTAAGTGATTATTTGGACGGCATGAGAAAGATTGAGCGATGGAAAGGCAGAATTAGACGGAATGTTAACTGCAACGGAGCAACAATCAATTTCTTCTTCGGTCAACCCTGTTCGTTCGTTGCCAAAAACTACTGCTGTAAATGATCGTGAATTCTTAAGTGCAAACTCTGCAAGTTGGCTGGGAGCCATTCCCCACGACTTTCTTTTTTGTCCCATGCGACGGGTTGTTCCGGCAACGAGGGTGCAGTCGCTTACAGCTTCTTGGAAACCCTTTGTGGTTGGTTCAAAAAAACGGGCTTGTTCCCATACATCAAATGCATGTATGGCTAACGTGCGAATATGATCTTCTTGATAATCATTTTTATTTCCCACAATACGAAGGTCGAGACAGTTCATGTTTTTCATTGCTCGACAGACCGAGCCGATATTCCAGCTTCCTTCGGGGCGGCACAATACAATGGTGTAGGGTAGAGGTTTCACAAGGGGATTGTCCGGTAACGCACTTGTTATGTCAATATTCATAGGGTATTATAATGACATGGACGTTCTGTTTTCAGGAAAAAAAGCTCTTATTGTTGGTGGTACTAGCGGGATTGGCCTCAGTATTGCCCGTGAACTCGAACGTGAAGGGGCCCTAGTGAGTATTGTTGGGCGCACGGCAGTTTCTGGTATGGATGTTTCTTTGCTTGATCTTAATCTTTCTCAAAATTGTGTAAAAGTACTTGAAATGGCTGGGGTCTGTGATATCCTAGTTGTTGCACGGGGGCCTTTTATGCAGGCCACTCTTGATGAAACAACACCGGAAGCTTGGGAATCGCTTGTTTTTTCCAACTTAGTATTTCCTGGACAGCTTGTATCGGCAGCGCTACCTTCCATGCGGTCAAATCACTGGGGTAGGATTTTGTTGTTTGGCGGCACTCGAACAGATAGAATTAGAGGATTTCGGACTAATGCTGCATATGCAGCTGCTAAAACAGGTCTTTCATCTCTGGTGCTTTCTGTTGCTGAAGAGTATGCCAAAGAAGGAATAACCTGCAATGCTCTGTGTCCTGGTTTTGTTGACTCTCCTTTGTTGGACTCAACGGAACGGATCCGATTACAACAGAAAAGTCCGGGTGCAACTTTGATTAGTGTAAGGGAAGTAACCGAAACAGCGCTTTTTCTAATAAAATCGGCCGCAATAAACGGTACAGTCCTCCGCATTGATCGCGGATGGGCCCCCTCCTTTGTTTGACAATTTAATTTATTGTGTTTATAGTAATGTTATTACTGGAAGGGCCGATATTGTAGACGGTAGGAGCTATATGAATAACAACAGCATTATTCCAGGATTTGATGACGAGAAAGATGATAGTCTAAAAATCCGTTTGGAAAAAGTTGATGACGTAGAAGGGTGTATCATTTTATTTCTCAACGGTTATATTGATACTTACAATTCCAGCTTTTTCCAGAAGCGCGTGTCCAAAATAGTAGAAAGTGGCTTTATTCGTCTTATTTTTAATTGTGGGGCGTTGAACTATGTTTCATCTACTGGAATTGGTTCTTTTACAGCATTTTTGAAAACCGTTAAGCCTAAGGGTGGAGACGTAGTTTTGTTAGAAATACAGCCAAAGGTATACGAAGTATTCCAGTTGCTGGGTTTTTCTCAATTTTTTAATATAAAGGATTCTCTTGGTGAATCCATCGCTTTTTTCAAATCAAGTGGCATAGAAATAAAAACAGAAGTTTTTCCAAAAATATTTGCCTGTCCTATTTGTTCTAAGAAATTGAAAGCTACTAAGTCGGGTAGATTCCGCTGTTCTGAGTGTAAAACTATACTAGCTATAGACAACAATGGCCAAGTTTTTCTTGGATAATATCAAGATAGTGACGAATTAAGGCGGGTTTTTCCCGCCTTTTTTTGTTTGTGCATAACTTGTGCAAAGATTTTCTAAGATTAACTAAATTTTATTAACTTTCTCCACCATAAACAATTAAATTTTTAAATAAATATGGACAGTTAGTGGAGAAACGTTTTAATTCCTTACTACGCAAATAATTGATGAAAACAGGGCTTGACACGATTTTTAATTTCTTCTTATTCAGATTTGCTTGCCTTGTAAAGAAATGCAGAATACTGAAGATTTTAATATGGGATAACCTGTGGATAACTTGTTATTAGTTATATGGAATTCGTTGCGCTGTAAAGAAAAGCTCTTGCAGATACTAGTGAGTGCGTGATACTATTTTTTATATGAAAAACACACTGATGGTTCCACTCGTGTTTTTTTTAAACTTCACGTTGTGGATACTTGCTGTTTCATTTTTCTCGGTGTTTTCCTCATATAATGGCATTATGTCCCTTGCGATTGGGTCAACTGGTGTCTTTTTTTTAGAATGCTTATATCGAGTTGTCTATTATTTACCAGTTTGTTTATCCCTTGCTCTTGTTACGGTGTTTTTCTTTTTAATGCGCCACCGAACTATTTATTGGATTACTGTTTTACTTCTTCTTATATCTCTTATTGTAACAATCTTCCTTATAATGCCTGTTTCTTACCGACTCATAGAAAAGAACTCTTGGGCTTTTCTTCAAAACCGTTCTGTTCTTACTAGTTCTTCCAGGCAAGTATATTCTCCCGGTGTTTTAAGACCAGATATAGATGGATCGCGAATGGTTTGGCTTTCTGTCCATGAATCGGGCAAAATAGTTCGTAGACTTGTTGTTGCTCGGACAAGTGAAACCAATTCTGCCCTCGTTGTTTATCCTGAAGCAACTTACGATTTAGCAACACGGAATCTAGTAGCTGATGGAACGGTTGTCGTAAAGCAAGCCGGCGGAGAAGATCCTCTTTTTTCCAATGTTTTTTCACCGCCTCAAGTTGTAGCCTTAGTGGCTAATCGAGTAGATGTGGTGATGGACGCTTTTTTAACTGCAGTTAGTCGAGGTTTTTATTCATATGCACTATTCTCACTCGTCTTTTTTGGCTCTGTTACTTTGTTGTGGTTATTATGCAACGCAACCGGATGGCGCCTTTTGAATATATTGCTTACCTTTGCTGCTCTTTTTTACCTGTATGCAGTATATCCGCTTTTTTCTCATGGAAGCCTTGTGCTTTTTGCCCTTCGCATTCTTCCTTCGCGATTTCCTTCTGAAATGATTCCATCGCTGTTTTATGCCACGCAAGCGGTTCTTTTTGCCATCATTGGTGCTATCGTTTTTACTCGAAGGTTGATTCGGCTCGGTGGGCGGAGGGACGAGATATGAGTGATACCGGGCGTGTGATACCTGCAATAGCAGCTCATTTTATAGTTGGCTTTCTTCTTGCTCTCATCTATACCTTCAATCAGCCCTTGCCCGGTACACTGCTTGAGTCTTTTATTCTTTCGTACCGGATACGATCAACGGTGTTAGTGTTTATACATGCGTTACCTTCGCTGTATATAAGTAGCTTGTTGATTGGTTTTACTATTGCCTTTAGTAAAATTGCAGACATTAATGTAGGACGTTGGTCTTCACAGCTTTTAGGCGTACTCAAATCATCTTTTGTGATTATGGTCATAGTAATTGCAGCTTACGTTGTATTAACCGAGGGGGTAGCCCCGATAATGCATACTAAGACCTCCTCTGCCTTAGCTCGTTCCGATGATTATAGAGAGTACTTGCGTCTTGCAAATGATATGCTGCGGAAAGGGCAACCTCGTTCTGCAGAAAAACAAGTTCTTTCGGCGCTTGAGATTTGGAAAGAAAGCGCTGCTGCACAAAAGCTTCTTGATGACTGCCACTATTCTATTGCTGACTTATATGGTTCCCCCGAGTCAACAGCACATGTTCCAGTACCCGATCCCTTAGTCCCCAAAGAAATCGGGGCGCTTACCGTTCTCGATGCGATTGATTCTTCCGAGGGAGCTGCTCGAGAGCTGGATTATTACAATGCTCATTATTACGCAATGCTCGCTTTTCGTTTGTCTCGCCCAAACGACCCAAACAGGGAACTCTCTTTGCGTATGGCCGCCGATGCCTGGAATCATATAACAACAGGAACCGATTTTTTACGTTCTCGGGATGATGCACGCCTCTATGATGCCAAGCGCACAGGCTATAATGCTATTCAGCAGGGAGACTACTTAACTGCTTACTACGAATTTCTAGAGCTTTATACTGAAGATTCTTCTCGGCAAGACGGTAAGAGGGATCCTGATCTTGAGCGTTTCTTGGAAGTATCTCGTAAAGGAGTTCTGGAAAGTTTTTTTTTCTTGGATGAAACTGCTGTTCTTCGCCCATTTGAATCCGCACGAGATGTATTTTTTGTTATCAAGCGACAGGATGGCGGCTTAGATGCGGTATATGCTCGGGGGGTAGTGTATACACGAAATGGTGGAAAAGATGTGGTATATATACGTGACTTTGAACTGTTGCGACATAACCAATTTAATCAACTTGAGTATCATATACGTGTTCCAAATGTGAAAATGTTTGCCTACACTCCCGACGGTAAGAATCCCCGAGCTGAACTCATGCTTCAGTCTGTTGATCGTACGGGAGAACGAAAAAAACAGGTTCCCGCTGTACTTGCCGGGAATCCGGCCGAGCAGGATATTAGTGTACTGTTACTGGATATGCCGTACCGAGATTTTAACCTTATTGTTTCGGCAAATCGCGGGCCTGATTCTATGAATATGGTAGAATTATTGCGTTTTTACGATCATGCAGAAAATTATGGGTTTGATCAACGAGTGTATTTACGCGAAGCAATTGCTCGTCTTTCAGAACCTTTTCTATTACTCATAATTTCTGTTCTTGCCCTTATTGCTGGCTGGAAGTATCGGTTGGGAAAGAATGTCTTGTTTAAGGCGTGGTGGGTCCTGGTTGTTCCTCTTTTTCCAATCGTAGCAATGTTTATTATACAAAGCGTTCGGTATCTTGCTGGGCTATGTATAGCATACTTTGTTATCACTGTGCCGGAACTTGCTATGGTTTTTACCCTATTATTTCTTGCGGTATGTTTTACCGGGGCATCCCTTTATTTTTTCGCACAGCGTTCTGATTAAAGACTTAACATTCTAGCGATTTACGCGTTATGCGTGCGCCCAGATTTTGAAGTCGGTTAGTAAGATCCTCATATCCGCGCTCAATTTGATACACATTACGTATGACACTTTCCCCTCGTGCACACAGAGCTGCAATGACCATTGCCATACCTGCTCGAACATCGGGGGAAATAAGTTCTGAACCGTGGAGTACGCTTGGCCCTGATACTACTGCGCGGTGAGGATCGCAGAGTGTAATACGGGCCCCCATGGCAATGAGTTTATCTACAAAGAACATCCGCGATTCAAACATTTTCTCGTGAATTAAAACAGTTCCTTCAACTTGTGTTGCAATAACAGTCATAATGCTCGTGAGATCGGGTGGGAAGCCCGGCCAAGGAGCATCGTCAATCTTGGGGATCATTCCTCCAAGATCACAATTAACCTGTAAGGTTTGCTGAGTGGGAACGGTTAGTGTGGTGCCCTCTATTTCCCAGCGGATTCCAAGTTTTCCAAACGCAACACGAAGCGGAAGCATTTCGCGTGGTACAATATCAGTAATAGTTATGCTCCCGTGAGTAACGGCGGCAAGGCCAATAAAGGATCCAATTTCCATGTAATCGGGCCCAATGCGGAAGTCTGTTCCTTTGAGTGACTTTTTCCCTTTTATGGTTAGAATATTAGAACCGATTCCACTGATATCTGCGCCCATAGCGTTAAGCATACTACAGAGGTTTTGTACGTGAGGTTCGCTTGCTGCGTTAGTTATAACCGTAGTTCCTTCGGCTAGGGCCGCGGCCATAACAGCATTTTCGGTTGCGGTTACCGATGTTTCGTCAAGAAATATATCTTGTCCTTTGAGTTTATTTGCCGTAAAGGTAAACTGGCCGTCTATATCAACTCGAGCACCCAGATCGGTAAGGGCAAGAAAGTGAGTGTCCAGTCTACGGCGGCCTATTATATCGCCTCCAGGAGGCGGGAGTACTGCTTTTCCTGCTCGCGCAAGTAGGGGGCCTGCAAAAAGAATAGAAGCTCGGATTTTTTGGGAAAGCTCGAGAGGAATGACGGTTTGTGGTGCGTTTTTCATTTGGAGTCGGTATTCATTGGGGCCAAGTGTTTCCACCGAGCCACCGAGAGCGGTGAATATTTCGAGCATTACGTGCATGTCTTCGATTTCTGGTAAGTTACGAAGGGTTACTGGTTGATCAGTTAAGAGGGCTGCCGCAATACAAGGCAGTGCGGCATTTTTGTTTCCACTTGCTTTAACCGTTCCTTTTATTGGGAATCCGCCTTCGATGTGATATTCGTACATGATTATTCTCCCCATACCTTTGCTAATTCAATAAGTGTTTTGACCATAGCGGTCATTTGTTCGAGCGAAGCCCATTCAATACGAGAATGAAAATTATGCCCGCCGGTAAAAATATTTGGTGTTGGTATACCCATCTCTGTAAGACGGGATCCATCGGTACCACCCCTAATGGGTGACATGCTTGTTGCAACGCCGGCATTTTTCGCGGCGCGTTTGAGTAATTCTAAAACATGGGGCGCGCGGTCGAGTTTTTCTTTCATGTTAAGATACTGTTTAGTGCGAGTAACGCTAACTTTCCCGCCAGGGAACTGCGCCTCTATAGCTGTGGCAAAAACATCCACTCTATCGAGTTTTTTTTCCATCTCTGATAAATCAAAGTCGCGCAAATATACGGTAACCGAAGCCGTTTCACCTGATCCGTTAATTTCAAGCGGGCAAAAATAGCCTTCATATCCTGAAGTTGTTTCTGGGCTTTCGCGGGCAGGGAGGGCGGAAACAAAAGATGCAGCCATAGAAACTGCGTTAACCATTTTTCCTCGAGCGGTACCAAGATGAGCCGCGATGCCCGTAAAGACTACATCGCATTTCCATGCGTTAAAACATTCTGTTTCTATTTCTCCAACTTGCCCGCCATCGACGGTGTAAAAAGCCTTTGATGTTATTTTTTCAAGTGGGATACGATCCATTCCATGGCCAGTTTCTTCATCGGGGCTAAATACAATTTCGATGGGGCCGTGTTGTATTTCGGGATTCTCGGTAAGGTAGTGCACGAGCGTCATTATTCCCGCAATCCCTGCCTTATTATCCGCTCCGAGGAGGGTTGTACCGTCTGAGGTTATAATTGTCTCTCCGACACATGCGGCGAGGGCGCTATCTGTAGCAGGATCGATACTATGGCCCTCTGAGAGATGGATTACAGACCCATCATACTTATCCACGATTTGAGCTTTTACGTTCTTACCCGAGGCTTCCGCTGCTGTATCGAGATGAGAGCATAAACCAAAAGAAGGTTTGTTTTCCAAGCCAGTTGAAGCGGGAAGATGAGCAAGAACATATCCGTTTTCATCGATTTTTGTATTGGTAAGGCCCATCTGTATGAGTTCCGTAACTAATAGATTACCGAGTTCTATTTGGCCTTCGGTAGAAGGTTGAATCCCGGCATCGGCGCGTTCATGGGAGCTTTGGGTATCAATTGCTATGTAGCGTAAAAAACGGTCAAGTACGTGTTGACGAAGAAACGATTCATTCATTAAGCCTAGAATACGATATTTTATTCATGCCGTCAATTGCGGCAACTTGCCGTTTGTGTCGTAAACGGTTACCTTTAGCTCTATGAAAATACTGCCGTTGTATCCGGAATTTGCTCCGCTTTCTTTAGAGATGGCTCGCGAAATATCTCCCCAGCTTGTTCGTCTTCCTGATGGAATTTCGGAATATAGCTTCGCAGGATTTTATCTTTTTCGGCACTGGTATAATTATCGTGCTTCCTTGTATAAGGATTTGTTAATTATTTCGGGTGAGCTGGATGGAAAGACTTTTTTTATTACGCCTTGTTGTAAGACAAGTATGAATGTTATTGTTGAGCTTTTTAAAACTCATGATTACTGGAAACTAATTTCTCCCGCCTTTTTGCAAGAAAATCGTAAGGAAATTGAAGCTGCTGGCTATGAAATCCTTGAAGATCGTAATAATCATGACTACGTCTATAGTCGAACTGATTTGGCAACCCTTTCTGGTAAAAGATTTCACAAAAAGAAAAATCATGTTAATGCTTTTGAAAACACCTATCCTGATCATCATATTGAGCCTCTCAATATGAACACTCGGATAGATGCACTTACGGTTCTTGACGCTTGGGCTTCTCATATAAAAAATCCCGAAAAGACAGATTACGCGGCAGCACGAGAAGCATTAGAACTTCTTGATCAGTTCGAAATGTTTGGTATTGTTTTATATGTAGAAAAAAAGCCGGTTGCTTGGACTCTTGCAGAAATGGTATCTGATGGAACTATGGCTGCCGTCCATTTTGAAAAAGCTCGTACCGAATATCGTGGCGTTTACCAGTGGCTAAACTATGTTTTTGCTCAAAAACTACCAGAAACTGTTACTCTCATAAATCGTGAACAAGATTTAGGTGACGAAGGCCTTCGTCAGGCAAAAATGACCTATCGCCCTTGTGCATTTGTTGAAAAATACCGGATTGAACCAAAAAAACCGTAATACGCTAGAAATTACTTTAAATTCCAAATTTCTGTTATATTGTTACATGAGCCTATATGGAGGTTTACTATGGAATTAATCAGTACCCGTGACCCATCCCACATTGTCAGTTTTCGCCAAGCGGTACTGGACTGCATTCCAAGCGATGGTGGTTTATACGTTCCTGCAAAGGAAGAAGATTTACGTCGATGGATTATGTATATGGATGAGAATACGTCTTTTTCATCAATTGCAGGAACCTTAACGTCTGCATTGCTACAAGAAGAGTTTAGTCCTGTTGTTTGTGAACGTATTGCAGGCTCTGCCTTTACCGGGTACTCGCCGGCTTTGAAGCAGCTGGACGACCATGTTTTTTCTCTTGAGCTGTACACAGGCCCAACTGGGTGCCATAAGGATTATGGGTTTCTTTGGTTTGCTTCTGCTTTAGAACATATACTGATTATGGAGAATAAAACTGCTACGGTGATGGCTGCTGTTGATGGTATTACCGGTAGGAGCCTTGCATCTGCTATGGCAGGTAAAAAGCGTTTATCTCTCGTTCTTGTATATCCAAAGGGGAGTGCTTGGGCACTTGAGCCTGAAACTTTTGTTTGGAATGGCGGTAATATATGGCCAGTAGAAGTCGACGGAGACTTGTCCGCTGCAGAGAAATTAGTTCGAGCTGTATATAGCGACCGTGATCTGGTGGAACGGCACAATTTAACTCTTGCTAACACTACTAATATTGGGCGTCTTTTGCCGCAGGTTTTCTTTTATATGTATGCCTTTACTCGTATACGAAAAAAAGTACAAGGTGACATTTTTTATTCTGTCCCTTCTGGTAATTATGGAAATCTTGTTGCTGGATTGTATGCATGGAAGTTTTCATTACCGGTAAACGGATTTATTACAGACTCTACTCCGAATCTTTCCTGCGACGCTCGAGGCGACTGTTTGATTATGGATTCTCTCGTTGATCTCAGCGAGCGTAACTCTGCTGATCCCGCGAGTCCTTCTAATTTAGAACGCCTTGAACAAATTTTTTCGTTAAATCCGAGAATGTTGCGGGGGCTCGTATTTCCAGCGGAAGTTTCACATGAGCGCATACCAGATTTGATGCTTGATGCATATCGGAAATATGGAATATTTCTCGGTTCTGATGCTGCCTTGGCCTACGGGGCAATCGAACAGATTGGTGAGCGCATTGATGCAGACGAAGGCTCGGTTATTTTGGTTTCGAAGGATCATCCAGCCTTCGAAGCCGCGTATATTAAAAAAGCATGCGGTGCGGCGCCCACAATTCCGGACTTTTTAAAACTAAAAAAAGAGGTTGTTCCCGGGATAAAAGTTATCCCGGCTCAGGGAGATTTCTTGCGTTCGATATTGGATACAATCTCTAGCAAATAAGGGCGTCAGTTCTTGCCTTGTGCCTTGAAACCCAGTATACTTAGTGTGTGTAGATTGAGGGGGTGTTATGGCGGTTAAACTTGACGGTGCTAAATTTGAAACGATTGAAGAGCTTGTTGAAGCATTGTATCCCTTGTATTCCGATAAAATGTCGGAAGATGAGTTTAAAAAGTATGTAGAGGATAACGCCGAAAAGACTTAATGCTTTTTGACGTTTAAACATAAAAAAGCGCGCGGCCGTGCATACGGTCGCGCGTTTTTTTTACGACAGCTTCTTAGGTTTTAATTTCTTATTAGTAGTATCTGTCTTTTTTTCTTTAGAACGTTTTTTCCCTGCTTCTTTTTCAGTAAATGCAGCAATTAGATTCTCAAATTGATATTCAGAATCCTCAAAAGCGGAAGCAAGTTGATTTAACGAGCTGTTAATTTTTTTAGGTCCTTGCTGCTTAGCATATTCATCGCAGTCGCTGAATAAAAGCATGGAAAGACGAAGTAAATCCAGCACTTTATCCGCTTCATCTTTACCGAACCAGAGAACCTGATTCCAAGGATGAACATTCATTTGCCGTTGAATCCCGTCGGTACTAAAAAATTCTACCCATCGTGTTGCGGAAGTTTGTTCGTCGAATATATCTCGCTGAGAAAGAAAATCTCCCATGTCAGTAAAAAATTGATGTGGGTTGGTTACGATATCTAAATCTTTTAGTAAATCTCCAAGTTTTCGATCAATGTCATATCGCTTAATAAGTTTACTACAGATCTCTCCCGAAATAATCGGCAGGGTTACATGGCGAACAGCAAAAAGAATCGCCGTTGCAGCTAGTAATTCTGGTACGTTTTTCAAATCTTCGGGAAGACTAGAAAAAGCGGTCTTAAAAGCAACTGGATCTTTTTCTAAAGAGAAGATTCTTTCCATGTAGAGTTTGTAGCGTAAAAATGCTGCGTCAACTTTAGGTTTTTCCGTTGGTTTAGATTTTTTTGTTGATGTTGTTTCTGGGGCTAGGGTGGAAAATCCTGGTAAAAGAGAGACCTCTTTAAAGAAATCAGATGCTGGTGCAAGAATTTTTGTAAAGAAGTCTTTTTTCTTTTGCTCAACCTTTTTAGTTTCAGGATTCATTATTTCTTCAACACTTTTGAAGAATGCGGGAGCCATGAGTTTTTCTAATGCGGTGTATAGATCTTTAAGAACGATATTTTGTATCCCCATATGGACATCGGGAATGCCTGCACCACCGAGAGATTCGTATAAAGTTCTGTAGTGGCCTTCCTCGTTGTCGTCAACTTCTTGAATGTTTACAAAAACTTGAGTTTGGAAACCGTCGAGTGCTGCAAAAAAACCATTGGTTACTATTTCTCGCACAGTACGGAGGAACCATAATCCCGAACGCTGTTCTTTGAAAAGACAAAATCTGTTTTCTCTATCTGTTAAGCCAAGACCTTCAGCGAGGTTTTTTTGCACAAGAAATTTGGTTCCGTCATCTAGTTTCTGTGCATAGGCGGCGGACTGTTGTATCCATCCTGATGTTTTTTGATACACATTATTATAGAAAATCAAGGATCTTTCAGCTCCAGCACGGTTTGACCAAGCAAAAACATTTTCGTTTACGTTCCCGTTTTCCCAAAAATCATAGAGGAAGAAGTGTTCAACACCGGCAAAGAGATATCGCTTCTTTATAAGCGGAAAAATTTCATGGCGATGGCGAGCAATAAGGTTTTGATCTGGTTCTTCATCGTAATAGGCTCGTCGATATTCCATACCGTACTTTTCTTCAAAGCCTTCAATTTGACCATGACCGAACATCGGAAGGCCGGGCATAGCGACCATCATGGTGCATACTCCAAAATATTTATCGTCCTTACCGAATTGAGCTACTGCAGTATCTTCATCGGGGTTGTTCATGAAGTTTACATATCGTTTAAGAATTTCAGGATCGAATTCTATAGTGTTTTTTATAGTGCTCCGATATTTTTCATTTTCTTCTCGCTTGAGCATATTCATAAAAGCTGAATTGTATACCCGATGCATACCGAGTGTGCGTACAAAGTAGCCTTCCATCATCCAAAATGCTTCTGCAAGTAAGAGTGTATCAGGTATTTCCTTAGCGCAGCGATCTACGACCTCACGCCAAAATTCTTCAGGAATTCTTCGTTCGAATTCTTCTCTTGAAACTGCAAAACGAGAGCGGGATGCAATATCACCACCCTTGCCTGGTTCCGGATACCAAAGTCGTTGAATATGTTTTTTGGCTAGAACCATTGCAGCATCAAACCTAATAATAGGAAAGTTTGCAGCCACATGGAGTATTTTTTGGATTACTTCTTCCCGCGCTTCCGGGTTTAAAAAGTCAACTTGGGCTGTGTCGTTCCAGGGTAAACCAGTGCCGTCATTTCCATGATAAATATATCGGGTGTCTCCGGTATGGTGATCGACTCGTTTAAATACTACGGCACAATCAGATTTTGTGTAATAATGGTTTTCAAGATAGATGCCTACACGATCATCATGAGAAAGATTTTCCCCTGAAAAATCATATCCTGGAAACGGTGAATCTTTGGTTTGGATAAAGTAATCTGGTTTGTTAACAACCCAGTCAGAATCCATTCCTGTATGGTTTGGAACCATATCCGAGGCCATTCGTATACCACGAGACCAAGCACGCGTACGAAGGTTTTCCAAGCCCGACCATCCACCGAGCTCGCCCGCAATTTCATAATCATTTAGGCTGTATGCGCTTGCCGCTGCTTCAGGATTACCGTTTATTTGTTTTATACGCGCACTAGCAGGGGAGCGTTCCCATACGCCAATGAGCCACAAACCGTTAAATCCAGCTTTCTCAAGTGCATCAAGCTCCTCATCGGGAACTTGATCTAGGCGAGTTATGGGTCGGTTATATTTTTTAGTTAATTGATCTAGCCAAACGAGAGTGCTCTTAGCAATCATTACTACATTTGGCATCCAATCTTTATCAGGGCTAAAGCGTTCATATTCTTTGCTTATATCGTCAAACTCATATACTGTTGTATCAAAACCATCAGGCCCTGGGCCGCCTCCCCAACCAGCTTTCTCTTCTTCTGCAATCAAATCAAGGCCGGCAAGTAAGCGGGAAAGCCATTCGCCCAGAATGTTTACCCAATGAGTACGAATATACTCAAGCTGGCCTTTTAAATCGTATGGAGAGTAATCAACCGGAGCCTTGAGCATTGATACTAAATCAAGATTTTCTGGACCAAAAGGAGGGTTTTCAGCAGACCAAGAACGGAAGGCACTCCAAAAACTTTGGTATGCGGGATCTTTCTTTAAGGCTTTATCTGAAAAAAGTGGAAAAAACGGTTCAAAAGCAGGGTTTTCATTTGCAAGACGAAGAAGAACAAGTTCTTCTAGGGCCATAGTGCGGTGGGAAACTCCTCCGCTGCCATCGCTGGCAAGCCATGCCACAGCAGTAGCATTTTTTTTGTACACGGCCTTGGGCGGGAACTCTTGTACAAACAACAAAAGAATACGGTCAAGAGCTTCTTTTCCGAGTACTTCTTCCAGTGTTTGTAGGGCTTCTGAAAAGAAAGTTTCTTTTACATTTTGGCGATAGAGGCGGCAAACATAATGAAATATTTCATCCAGCAACCCCATAGCATTAAGCTGTCCTGTGGTTAGGTAGCGTTCAGGATGATTTTCCCCGTCAACTTGTTCATTGTATTTTTGAGCAAAAAGCTGTACAGCAGAAAGATTTGCAAAAATTATATTGCCTGAAGACGAAAAAAGCGACTCATCAAAGTCGCATTTTTTTCGGAGAGCACTATGTATGTGAAATTCCATTTCTTGTTGATCACGGCATCGTTCTTTGCCGATCGGAATTGCTGTGGTGTAGGGTTTTTGAGTCATTTTTCCGCTCCTTGAGTCCTTGTTGTTGTCTGTCTTTGTTTTACAATAGTTGAAATAGCAGAAACGAGTGAATTATTTTTTATTAAGTTTTCAAGGGTATCTGGCATTCGCCATGTCCAGTTGAATTCTGTAACTGTTCCAGGAATATTGATTCTGCTATCTTCAGGATTCTCTGGATAATATTTAGCATCTAGATCTAGGAAGTCTTGAGCCGGAATAAGAAGAAACGCCGATGGTGTTTGGGCTACTTTAGCAAGAACCTGGGCAGCTATTTCCGGTGTGTATTTTTTTGAACCTTTAGGGATAGTGATACCAGTTTCTTCGAAAAGGCCTGCACCATTTTCTTGTTCCCACCAACCCCGAAGTGTGGACGAATCGTGTACTGATGTAGTGGTAACTGATCGTTGTATATAGGATTCGAGGGGACGAAGAGGTTGCCCGTCTTTTTCCCATTCCCGCTCCCATCGCAGTACTTTGAGGCTTAAAATGTTGAGTTTTTCAAGAACTGATGGCACACACTCAGGGATGCTCCCTAAATCTTCTGCGCAGGCAAGCATTTTTGTAGACTTTGTAATTGCCGACAAAATTTCGAGTCCCTGTTTCCCCCAAAGCATTTCGTTCTTTTTGTTTTTGTCCAACAAGAGTTCTTCCATAAGAGCACGCTCTTCTCCGGAGAAGGTCTTCCATGCAGTGCTGTCATGATAATTCCATACAGGTGCATATAAAGGTCGCCCTTGATCATCGCGCCCGCACTCTTGTAACAGGCGGTCTCGCCAACAGCGAACCAATATGTCTTGAACTGGTTCGGGGATATTTACTGCTCGAATATCCTGTTCGTTGTGTAGCTCCGGCTTAAAAATCCAAAGTTCTTCATTGCCAACACGGGTCATTAATTTTTGTAATAAGCCGTGGGTGCCTAAATAATCATAGTTATTAACTTCTTCCACAAGCTTGGTTGGTACATGTGGTTCGGTAATCCATCGCAGTCGCTCGCCTGAAAAGCCCATGGCAAATAATTCTGCCGTGGTAATGGGGGCAAGCGGTGTTGTCCAGCCGAGGTAACCAGATTCATTTCCTTGCGGGATAGACCATATTCTAAAGAATCCAAGTATATGATCTATTCGGTACGCGTTATAGTAACGGTCGCAGTTGGCGATTCTCTTTTTCCACCAGTCAAAACCAGTTACCCGTAAGTTATCCCAATTATAGATGGGAAAACCCCAGTTTTGCCCAAGAGGGTTTAAGTCGTCGGGTGGATTTCCTGCCCGTAAATCGACTCTGAAAAATTCAGGATTAGCCCAGGCGTCGCATGAGTCTTCATTCATCAGTATAGGAATATCACCCTTAACTGCTATCCCTTTTTTTTGGCAATAAGCGCATGCAGCCTCAAATTGCTCGTCTAGGCGCATTTGTAACCAAGCATAAAAAAGATGGTCCGATTTGCGAATTGAACTTTCCCACCGCTTTTTAATTTCTGCGTGTGTTGGAGTTTGATAGGAGTGCCAATGCTTCCAAGATGCACCAGAGTTCCGATGTTTTAAGTTCATGAATACGGCATATTCAGAAATCCACGGATTATTCTTAATCCACTTTGTAAGAGCTGGAGCGGTTTGGATTGATTTTTCATTTGAGGCATAAATTTGACGAAGAATATCCATCTTTGCATCATATAAGGCACGATAGGGAAATCGTTGCTCGTCTTCATATTTGAAACAGAGTTCACGAATTTTCGTTGAGTAATCCCTTGCTTCAGGGAGTGCATCAAGGCTGATGTATACAGGGTGCAGCGCAAAGGCAGAAAGTGCGCTGTATGGTGAGCTTTCTGTGCCGGTGTCGTTTACTGGCAAGAGTTGGATTACATCTAATCCTGTTTTTTTACAGAAATCTGCAAGCAGTTTGAGATCACGGTATTCACCGATTCCACAACTGCTAGAAGACTTTAAGGCACCAACCGGAATAGTTATACCGGTAATTGGATGATTATAGTTTGGGAACTGCATGCTTCCTCCATTGGATCTTAAAGTATAAGACAAAAAGTGTAAAAAAGGAAGCAAAGTCAAACGACGATGAAGCATCAGTTTTGTTGGCAAATTTTTTGATGGTTATCGTATAAAACCGGATTTCCAATACCAAATGGGCTGAGCTAAGGATGAAGGAAAGGGTTGGGTGTGGGTAAAATCGGGGAGCCAGTCAGAACTTTCTAGTAATTCTTGTAAAAAACCATCGTCAATGTCATAAAACTCAAGCAATCGGGTGAGGGTCGTGTGTTCTTTTTGTGAGACAAAGCGATTTTTTGGTTGATCTAAGGTTGAGTGCGTCTGCCCTTTTTCTACTGGAGTATATTGAGTCATAAGTGAAAGAAGTGCGCGATCTTTTAGATGTTTGGAAAACCAGTTTAGCACTGTTTTTGTATCTTCGAGGTTTTCGGGAAGGACGAGGTGGCGTACTATCATTGCCGGTTCCATTAAGCTGTTTTTTGTGTGTTCTGCCATAAAAAGAAGGGCGTTTTTAGCCGTTTCAGGATAATCAGGAGCGCGAAAAAAGCGATTTGCTATCTCTGGATTTAGTGTTTTTAGGTCTGGAAGCCAGCAATCTACTAAGCCGTCAAGGAGCCTAAGTGCATCAACGGTTTCATAGCTCGAAGAATTCCATAAAAAAGGGAGAGAAAAACCTTTATTGCGTGCAGTGCGCATCATGCGAGCAATTGCAGGAATTGCGTGGCTGCCAGTAACAATATTTATATTTTCAGCCCCTGCTTCTTGAAGTGCTGTGCATATTGTAAGAAATTCTGTGTCCGAAACAATGGTCCCCATTGCATCGCGCGAAATTTGGTAGTTTTGGCAAAAAGAGCAGCCGAGATTACATCCCGTAACGAATATTGCCCCTGAGCCACCTGTTCCAGTAATGGGAGGTTCTTCGCCAAAGTGGAGGCCAGCCCAAGCAAGGCGAAGATTAGCGGTTTCTCCGCAAAATCCAGTTTCTCCCGCGTTTCTGTTTACTTTACAATTTCGGGGACAGAGCATGCACTGTTCATAGGCTAGTTCCATAGTTTTTTGAGTATAGCAGGGTCATTTAAAATAAAAAAGCCGGTCTAACACCGGCTTTTGAGGCTTTTTCTCCGTTCCCGGAGGTGTCCTAACATGGACTTGGCCTGATTAGTACCCCCCACACCTTTAAAGATGTGGGTGAAATAATTAAGTCAAATCGCCGGACTCTAACCGGCCTGAAACGTAAGGCGGATCACCCATAGTAAACCTCCATATATTCGAAAGAAAGAGACGAGTGCTGTACAAGCACTGTCCTCATTCGCAATTCTTATTCGCTCCTAAATTAAGTGTCGTGTCCCGCATAAGGGAAGTCAAGGGTAAACGTGAGAATTCTTCAAGCATTTGGTATGTTTACACTTTGCCCCGCGAAACAATGACGGTCATAATTTCGGTAAGCGTTTCCATATCCAGAGATTCTGCTTCTGCCGAAACAATTTCTCGGATTTCTTCCCAAGCCTTGTCTGGAAAGTCCATGGTGTCGTCGAACTCCCCATTAATCAGTGCCATAAGAGCTAAAAGACTTTGGAGAGCTATTGCTCGCTTATCATCGGTGGTAAGGTTTAGCCCAAAATTTTGGTGCCAAAAACCTGCTAAAGCTTTTGCAAGGATTTCCGATGAACGGTTCCATTCAAGAAAACTCCGTTGGAGTTCAGCGCTTAACGCCTGTTCTTTGCCGTCTCTTATAAAACGGGCGGTTGTTCTCTCGGCGTCAGAATAAAATTTATCGAGGTTAGTCATGGTGTAATTATACTGAAAATCCTTGACTTTTCCTATGAAGGACCGTAAACTATTAACATGAACTTGAAAACAGTGTTAACCACAGATACAGTAGATTTGCACCTTAAAGGTACAACGAAGGAAGCAATCATTGATGAATTGCTTGATATTCTTGTAAGTGCTGGCAAAGTAAAAGATAAAAATGCCGCACGTGCCTGCGTACTTGACCGAGAACGCAAGATGTCTACCGGTATGAAGCATGGCATCGCTATTCCTCATGGTAAGACCGATTCAGTAGACGACCTCGTCGCTTGCTTGGGTATATCGGATTCTCCTGTGGACTTTGATTCTCTTGACCAAGAGCCCTGTCGTATTTTTATTATGACACTTTCTCCCGTTGATAAGACTGGCCCTCACCTGCAATTTCTTGCAGAGGTAAGCTTGTTGTTCAAGAGTGCAGAAAAGCGTCAGGAAATTCTTAAAGCAACCGATAAGTCCGAGGTTATTCGGATTTTGACTGAATAGTACTAGTAAGTATTTCACGAGTAAATACTTAAGCATAGAGAAAGGACCCTGTTGGGTCCTTTTTTTTTCTTTTATCCCGAATATTCTGGAGGTTTGTATGAAAATAAAATCGCAGTTTACCCTAGATGGCGTGTATATACGTGACCAAGATGGGCGAATCGTTTTATTCAGAGGCTGTAACCTCGGTGGTGATAGCAAGATTCCAAGCAGTCCTCCTGGTAATTCTCTCAATAGCAACGTTTCTTTTGTAGGCCGTCCGTTTCCCCTAGATGAAGCAGATACTCATTTTTCCCGGCTAGCCGGCTGGGGATTTACCCTTCTTCGCTTCGTTATTACCTGGGAGGCAGTGGAACATGAGGGGCCAGGTATATATGACGAAGGATATCTTTCCTATCTTCGGGATATTTTAAAAAAGGCCGAGGCTCATGGTTTTTCTGTTTTTATTGATCCGCACCAAGACGTGTGGAGCAGATGGACCGGTGGTGATGGCGCTCCCCGTTGGACCCTCGAGGCAGTAGGAATGGATCCTGATCGTATGGATGAAACTGGGGCTGCATACACCATGGAAGGGCAGGGAGACGCCTATAAGCCCATGAGCTGGGGACTAAACTATCTCCGTTATGCTGCGGCAACCATGAACACTCTTTTTTTTGCAGGTAATACCTTTGCTCCCGGTTTGTTTGTGCAGGGGGTTCCGATACAAGACTGGCTTCAAGATCATTTTATAGATGCAATGCGCCATACTGCTCGGAGGATTAAAGACTGTGCTTCAGTCATCGGATTTGGAATTTTTAATGAGCCTCATTACGGGTTTATTGGTTTACCCCACGTTAACGGCCATGGTCGAATAACTGCGCCATCTGGTGCTGCGCCTTCGGCATTTCAGGCAATGGCTTCCGCTTCTGGATTTACCCAACGTGTAGGGCGCTTTACCCTCGTGGGAATTCTTCCCAGTTTTGGTGCTGAGGTTTTCAATCCTAATGGAGTATCACTGTTCCTAGAGGGGCATTCATGCCCTTGGAAGGGCGCCGGAGTTTGGGATGTAATCAACGGTAAACCAGTTATAAAAAAGCCTACCTATTTTACGGCGATTCCATCGGGACAAACCGGAGAAGGCACTCCTGTTTCATTTACCGACCATTTCTTAAAGCCGTTCCAAAAAAGATTTATGCACGCTCTATCCAAAAAGCACTCACACTATATTTTTTTTGCAGAAGGGGTGCCTATGGGAGAGCGAATTTCTTGGAGTGCCGAAGATCGCATTCGGCCCGATGGAAAACCTCTCAATATCGTAGATGCGTCGCACTGGTATGAAGGTTTAACCCTGCTTACTAAGCAATGGAGGGCTTGGCTTTGTGCCGATTCTGAAACAAACAAACCGGTTTTTGGAGTTTCAAGGGTAAAAAAGAGTATCAGGGAGCAGATTGCACGGCTTGCCGGTCGCCCTCGTTCCGAAGGAACTCCAGCATTTTTAGGCGAGTTTGGTATCCCCTTTGACATTGGGAACAAAAAATCCTTTTCCACGGGCGATTATAGCAAGCAGGAAGAAGCACTAGGAATCTTTTATGACGGAATAGACGCTGCGTTCTTACATTCAACTATCTGGAATTATTCAGCGTCTAATACGAATAAAGAAGGGGATTTTTGGAATACTGAAGACTTATCAATTTATTGTAGCGATACTAATTCGGGGCGAGCAGTGCGCGGATTTAGCCGCCCATACGCTTTGGCTATTTCAGGTACACCGATTGAAATGCATTTTGATTCAGGGACTCGGGTTTTTATTTTTAGTTGGGAAGCGGAACCAGGGACGACAGAACTCTATGTCCCGTCGCACTGGTACCCTGAGGGTTGGCATATTAAAATTATTCCCACGGAAAGTACTGTGGAAACGTCTATTGAAGATCAACGGGTATTGGTTAAAACAACAAGCTCGGGAGCAATGCGTATTCAGATTGCTCCTCGTAGCTGAGTAATTTATCGGATCGTTCGGGCTGTACCTTCGGAGTCAATAGAATATTTAGATGCAACTTGTTGAGCAAAAAGTTTTTCTAGACCTTGGCGGTAATGCAGTATTCGGGAAGCGTAATCTAATGTCTGTTTTGGTGTGTTGTTATTTCTAACCTTTGTGGTTCCTGCATTATACATAGCAAGAGCGGTAACCTCATGGCCAGAAAGATCAAGACAATAGCTCAGATGCGAAAGCCCATAATGCGCGTTTGTTTCGGGATCAAAGAAATCCTTATCCACAAGCTTGGGGAAGGCTCGGTTATTAAGCTGAAAGAGCCCGCGGTCGGTAGAGGTTGCATTTTTGTTTACTGCTCGAATTTGGTACCGGCTTTCTTGCCATGCGAGAGCAAACGCTAAGGCTGGCGAAATGTTGTTCTTGCAGGCATTTTCTAAGATTATTCTACTGGTGTTTTCATCCCCGGTAATATGGGTGTAAAATTGAAGAACGTCTTCGCGGGAAATCTCTTCGCGGTACAAAAGTAGTGCTGGATCTGCGAGATTTCGGGTTTCTGTAAAAGATTTCTGTAGGTGTTCCATCGGAACAGCTGCTGCGAGTTGTACTTCGGTATCTTCCTGGGCAAAGCTTGCTTCCATGGAGTCGAACTGGGTGTATAAAACTTTTCCCGCTAGGATAACGAGTGCGAAAATAAATACTGACAATAATATCTTCTTAGGATACATTGCTTGTTTTGTAACTGATTGCATCATATGCGAAATACTCCACTGTTTTCTAACGATTACGGCAGAAATATACTAAGGGTTGGCTTCTTAATCAACCCTTAAGTCGCAAAAAAGGCAGAAAAACACTGTTTATTTAAAAAAAAGGGCGAAAAACACGCGGTTTTCGCCCTTTTTGCTGAATTAACGTAACTCAGTATTCGTCAGAAATGGTTGGAGTATAATCACGGCCAGCGATAGCACGGACGGTAATTATTCCATCAATGGTTTTTATTTTTTCAATTACCGAGGGGTCTACTTCGGTGTGCACATCAATAAGATTGTATGCTACATCGGCTCGGTTTTTATTGGTCATTGATTCGATATTTAGGTGTTCTGCGGCAAGAACTCCCGTAATTTGCCCAATCATATTGGGTACGTTTTTGTTTGCAATGCACAGGCGTATTCCTTTTGCGGGAATAGGGCCGTCGATCCGACATTTTGGAAAGTTTACTGAATTAACTATATTTCCATTTTCCAAAAAATCGATAAGTTGACTAACTGCCATGCTCGCGCAATTATCTTCTGCTTGTGGTGTTGAGGCACCTAAATGGGGGAGGCAAATAATGTTTTCGACCTTGAGGAGTTCTTCGTCGGTAAAGTCACTAACAAAGCAGGCAACTTTCCCATCGGTTACTGCCTTAATCATGTCTGCATTGTTTACTAAACCGCCGCGAGCGAAGTTGAGTATTCTCACGCCTTTCTTCATGATCTTTATTTTTTCTGCATTTATGAAACCCTTGGTCTCATCAGTCTGTGGTACATGGATAGTAATATAGTCAGACTGTGCGAGGAGAATATCGAGACTCTCAGCTTTGTGTACTCCTCGTGAAAGCGACCAGGCCGAATCAACAGAGATAAATGGGTCGTACCCTACAACATTCATTCCAAGTGCATGTGCATCGTTTGCAACCATAACACCGATGGCGCCAAGGCCAACTACACCGAGGGTTTTTCCCTTGAGTTCTGGCCCTACAAACTGACTTTTCCCTTTTTCTGCAAGATCAGGAATTTCGTCTCCCTTACCTGCGAGATTTTTTGCCCAAAGAAATGCCTTGTGTACGGGGCGGCTGGAAAAAAGCAGGGCTGCGAGAACTAGTTCTTTAACTGCATTAGCGTTAGCGCCCGGCGTATTAAATACTACTACACCGCGATCGGTAAGTTTTGGAATGGGAATATTGTTAACACCGGCTCCCGCACGGGCAATTGCCGCAACAGAAGGGGGAATTTCCATATCATGCATTACCGCAGAACGCACGAGAATTGCATGGGGGTTTAGTATTTCACTTGCAATTTCGTATTCTTCGCGGGGGAAGAGGGCGAGACCATCATGTGAAATTTTATTCAAGGTCTGTATTTTGTACATTAAGTACTCCTTACGCGTTGTTTTTTTCGAAGTTCTTCATAAATTCGATAAGGGCTTTAACCCCTTCGATTGGCATTGCATTGTAAACAGAGGCACGCATACCTCCTACTAAACGGTGGCCGGCAAGGTTAACTAACCCTACTGCCTCAGCTTCAACTACAAACTTCTTGTTTATTTCAGCGGCTTTTTCCTCGTCTTTAATAACTGTAAGAAAAGGAATGTTCATCAAAGAACGACTGTCTTGTTCTACCGTGGGTTTGAAAAAAGCACTTTGTTCGAGATAGTCATAAAACATACCTGCTTTTTCGCGGTTAATTTTACCAATAGCCTCGGTTCCGCCTAGTTCCTTAATCCAATCAAGTACTAGCTTCATTATATAGATGGAATAGCACGGAGGAGTGTTGTACATGGATCCTTGTTTTGCATGAGTATCGTAGCGAAGCATTGTAGGAACAGACTCAGGCAAATCGCCAAGAGGGGAGTCTGCGTTACGGATTAGGTCGTTCCGGATAATTACTAAAGTGACACCTGCAGGTGCGAGGTTTTTTTGTGCTCCGGCGTAAATAATACCAAACTTTGATACGTCGAGGGGTTCCGAAAGGATGCACGACGAAGCATCGCAGATGAGGGGAATATCTCCGGTATTTGGAAGGGTTTTCCACGCCGTTCCTACTATAGTATTATTGAGTGTAATGTGGGCGTAATCATAATCTCCGGAAATTTTCTCAACCTTAGGGATTCTGTTGTATCCATCGGCTTTGGACGAAGCTATTACATCTACGGTGAGGTATTTTTTAGCTTCTTGAATTGCCTTTCCAGACCATACTCCGGTATCAACAAAGGCGGCCTTGCCTTTCTTTGCGAGGTTCATTGGAACCATGGCGAATTGCAAGCTGGCTCCGCCTTGCAAAAAAAGCACAGAGTAATTTTCCGGAACGTTCATGAGTTCTCGTACTAAGGCTTCTGCCTTTTCAATGATGGGTTTGTACGCTTTTGAACGATGGCTCATTTCCATGACGGATTGTCCGGTGCCTTGGTAATTAAGAAGCTCTGCCGCTGCTTTTTCGAGAACGGCTTCGGGAAGCATGGAAGGTCCTGCTGAGAAATTGTAAACTCTGTTCATTTGTTTACTCCTTTGTGTTAATTGAGCGTCGAGCGGCAATCGCCCCAAGCGCATCTAATATTGATACCTGTTCAATCTCTACCCCTGGTGGGGCGGGAAGAAGAACTGGGGTAAAATTGACAATTCCAGTTATTCCGCAATCAATGAGTCTTTCGGCAGCCAGGGCAGCCTGTTCAGCTGGTACGGTAAGGATTGCATAACTAATGCCTAACCTTGGAATTATTTCCTTCATTTTGAAGGTTGGATAGAGAGGAAAATCTGCCTTAAGAATCTCAACTCTATTTACATTGGAATCGAAGCCAGCTCGAATAGTGAAAGGGCTTTCTGCAAACCCTTTATAATCCAAAAACGCCGAACCTATGCGGCCTAGTCCCACGATACAACAATTTTGCTCCGTACCTGCAAAACCAAGGGTTTCTCGGATCGCTTTTGCGAGTTCACAGGGAAGATACCCCGTATTAGTTGCGATGCCACTTGTTTTAGTCAGCGAGGAAATATCCTTACGGATAGTATGGCTTGCCCATCCGGTTAGAACTTCAATTTCTGCCGACGTGATGGGCGTATTTTCTTCCGATTGCTGTTCAAGCAAAAGCGCAAGACGAGAAAGTCGTTCTGCTGTAGGCTTTGAAATTGCCAAAACGGCCTCCTGTGAAATAATTCACAGTCAATATACCAAGTCGTTATAATTATGTCAAGTAAATCTATGTTTTATCTGAGAAATATTTCACAACCATGGTTTTATTGACATCTGAGCGGTTTTGGCACATAGTATGTGTATGGCCGATCAAACAGGAAGTTTCTTTTCTCGCATTCTAGGACTCTTTTTTTCCTCTAATGACCCCGAGGCAGAAAAGCGCCGTCAGCTTAAGGTTCTTGCAAAGGCTCTCTCTAAGAATCGGTACAAATGGTATCGCCCTGGTTCTGAGGAAGCCCTCGTTGCAATGGGAAAGTTTTTTTATGAAGTATACAAGGTTGTGGGTTCAGCCCAGATAGTTCTCGCAAATGCAAATACTTCTATGGTTTTGAAGAATGTTTTGGTTGAAATGACTCTTTCTCCCAAGCAAAAAGAACTCAAAGAAAGATTGACGGAAGAAGCTATTAAGGAACGCGCCAAATCAACGCCTATCCGTGAACTTGCTGAACTAGTTAACAACGAAATTTCTACCTTTATGGGTGGTTTTGATTCAGAAAAGATAAACAAAATTGACGCCTTGTATTCGCAACTAGAACTGATGGTTAATTTTGTTTCTTTTGATTATTACTTTCTCTTAAAGAAATTTGATTCTCGTATTCCAGAGAGGACTTTTACGTACACTCCTAAGTTTGAGCATATTCGTGGTGAATATGTGCTGGAAGATCTTAAGGATTTTGCCGCTGTTATGTATTCCCTCCCACTCGATGCAGATTGGGCAAAAATTTTCGCCGTTGTAAAGGCGTACCGGGAAGTTGATGCGGTATCAATCGGGCACTGGAATAAACTCATGAATATTCTTGGGGAAGTGCGCCGTTCCGAGATAATCGAACAGATTATTTGTCACCTTGATAAAAATCCTGACTATATAGTTAAACCTGAAACTGTAACTATCCGTATTGTAGATAATTATTTGCAAAAGATGAAAACACAGACGGAAATGTGTGTGTTTCAAATTAAACAGGAAAAGAAAAACACTAAAGCTTCTGAGCTTTTAAAAAGTATCTTTGGAACAGAAGCTGTTGTACGACTAAAAAACTACGCAGAACGTAATAATGCGGCCTTTGAAAAGAAGATGCTTGGTGGTTACTTGTATGTTGAAGAACTCAACTATCTTAAAGCTTTTCTAATCGACTATTTTAAGCGGGATATCCGTGCTATCACCGATCTTTTCTTAGTGCGGGGCAAGTGGTCTGCTGCGAGTCTTACGGTTGCGTATTCCCAGAGCTTTCATGAGCTTTTGGAAATTTCTGATAAAATTACCTCTTTCGATGATAGCCTCGCAGAAGATGACGAGCTTGGTACTAAACTTCGAGTTTTGCTTACGCGTGCTGATCGAGATAAGGAAGTAATTAAACAATTACGCCCACAACTAAAGGAAGTAAACGACATGGCGTTAAAACTTCTTACTGATGGAACCCAGCACTTTATTGTAATAGCTCGTAATCTCAAAGGTATTCTTGAAGACTTTGAGAAATCCCCTCATGCCCTGCTTACTAACTGGAAAGAACTCGAGATGCATGCTGATCGCCCAATCAAAGAATGGGTCGTAGAAGTGTACAAGAAAATTTATGCATTTGTTATGTTAATGCAACTTTATCTCAAGGGCGAATAAGCGCAGTTTTCATTTTTTCTTCTTTCTGTTATACTAGTATTGATGAATATAAGTAGTTTTCATACCCATACATGGTTGTGCAAACATGCTTCTGGAAAGCCAGAAGATTATGTAGCACAAGCAGCTCTTGATGGTTGTTCCGCACTTGGTATTTCCGATCACTGTCCCTATCCAGACCCCACTTGGTCTGGAAGCCGGATGGAGCTCTCTCAACTCCCCGAATATCTCAACTTGGTTACTGCAGCCCAAGAAAAGGCATCCTTTCCACTTTTTTGGGGTTTCGAATGTGAATGGCATCCCGCCTATGAATCGTGGTATAGGGATTTTCTACGCGCAGAAATGGGTGCGGAATATCTCGTGTATGGATCTCATTGGGTCGAAGAAAATGGTGAGTTCTGGTACATACCTGAGTATCCTGGAGCTCAGAGGCTTATCCGATATACAGAAATGACGGTCCGCGGGATACAAAGTGGTTTATACGACTTTATTGCACATCCTGATATTTTTCTCGCCGGATATCCGAAATTAACTGATACAATTCGTTCTGCTTGTCGTGATATTATTTATGCCGCGGTTGATGCAAATCTTCCTATGGAAATTAACGGCTTAGGGCTTACTCGTACACCTCTTATTGGTGATTCCGGCCCGCGAGCGCCGTATCCAGTTCGAGAGTTTTGGGAAATGGCTGCAGATGCCGGTGCTACCATTATTTGTAATTCTGACGCGCATCGTCCAGAAGATGTTTTAACATTGGCGCACGGAGCCCGGGCTTTCGCGAAGGAAATTGGTGTTTCTGTTCAGGACCCTGCCGAAGTTTTACCTTTTGTGCGAGCAAGTGATAAAACAGAAATAAGCTAATTTTCGTTCTCACAAACTTTCAGCATCAACATAGCTAAAATAGTAATTATCTTAGATTCTGAAATATGAGGGTTTATTTATTTTATATTCTTAATCTCTTGACCGCAAACGTGGTAGGAGTTAAACTTTCTTCTATAATAGTGAGATTTTAATAAAAGTTTCCAATAAAATACTTGTATCTCAAAGGGAGTACCCATGGCATCTGCGAAAAAATCTTTGCACTTTTGGTTTTTCTTAGAAATTATTATCTCCAAGCTCGTGATAGCTGGTCTTGTATATATCGGAATTAACTCGAAGCTACTTTTAGTTTTTCTTTTCCTAACATTACTTACGGACTTAACGCTAATGATTTTCCTCAGAAGGAATGAAAAACAAAAGCAAGGTGCATTAATCCAACTTGCACAGAGTTCGGGTGTTTTAGAAAATACAGCAACTGAAAACTGGAAAGATTTGTATTCCACTGTTTCTTCTTATCTTGAAACTTGCCGAATCGTACGAGAAAAAACGGCGGGCCTGATGGATACTGCTAAGGATCATGCAATAGATTTTACCTTTGTGTTACGGGATTCTGTCTATACTGCCACTAGAATAAATGGAAGTGTTCTCACTATTCATGAACAAATTGAAAAGCTTGAAGAGGATATTTTAAGCAGCATGGCCGCTGTTGAAGAGATAACTCGAACAATAGAATCTTTTGGGCAACAAATTACGACACAGTCTAGTTCTGTTATGCAGACATCGGCCGCAATTGAGGAAATGGATGCTTCCATAAAAAGTGTTCGCTCTATAACTGGAAAAAAACGTGAATCCATTACATCCCTTGTTACACGAACGGTCGAAGGAAAAACGCAGATGGAAGAAATGGGGCATATTGTCCAAGAAGTAAATGACAGTATCGATACCATCCATCAAATCACCGGCGTCATTAACAATATAGCGGCACAAACAGGACTCCTTTCAATGAATGCGGCAATTGAAGCTGCACATGCTGGCGATGCAGGCCGTGGGTTTGCAGTGGTGGCAGAAGAAATTCGAAATCTTTCCGAATCAACAACGGAGAACTCCCGCCTAATTGCCGGCTCCTTGAAAACTATTATCGCTAACATTAAAAATGTTATGGAGCACAGTGCTCGCAACTTGGACATTTATAGTGATATTGTGAACGAGTCTAACGAAATCGCAAACGCATTTTCTGAAATACATGCTGCAACGGAAGAGCTTGAAGAAGGAAGCGGAGAAATTGTAAACGCTACTCAAACACTCCAAGATATTTCGGCACTTATCAAGCAGGGTTCGGGAGAAATTGAAACGAGTGCAATTGATCTTAGAAACAATATCCAAGAAATCGTAGAAAAGGGGAGTTCTACTGCAAACGAGACGACACGAATTGCTTCGGTTACCCAGAGTCTTAATATGCTTTTCCAGGATATTTCTGAAAACTTTCTTAATTACGATTCAACTCTTATCGAAACGAGAAAAGCTCATGCCGAGTTTGCAGGGAGCTCGGATCAGTTTTATGCTATTCCAATTATGGTAAAGCATCTTTTGTGGATTATACGATCACGAGGTGTTATTGATGGGAAAATGGATATAGATAGAAGTACCCTTGTTGATCATAATTCATGTGAACTAGGAAAGTGGCTTGAAAGAGATGCCCCCGATTCAATAAAGAACAGTGATGCATTTCACAAGATGCAAGAAAGCCACCAACGACTTCATCGCCTTGTACAGGAAATAATTGACACAGTAAAAACAACTGATCGAGTTGAGCAAGAAATTAAGTTTGACGAACTTCTCGATTCCTCGGTGTCCATCTTAGAATTTTTAAGGACGTTGTAGCAATTTAGAAAAGGTGCGTTTATTTAGTACATTTATATCAAAGGGTGCCGCGGTAAATGGTGGTAATTTCGCAAAGAAACCCCCTCGATTTAATGCATCTATTTTTTGTGTCTAGAGGATTACCGGGTTGGAAACAAAATATTTCGCCCACGTTTTGATTTTCTGCGAGGGGGCTCCGAGCGTGGCTCGCCGCCCATTAGCCCGTAGTGTGCCTCAGTCTATACGAAGAGCAAAAATATGTGTACATTGTAAGCAAGCAATAAAAATCACACGTAGAAACTTTTTATAGTTCGCAAGTTCGGGCTCAAAATCGCCCAGATTAGGATACGCCACGTAAGAACATTTTTCAAAACTTTTTAATTTTTCTCAATTAATTTTCATATTTATTTGTAAAGGATTTTTGTATGAGTGAATCTAATCACATGGAAACAGGGAAGATTCCCCGTCTGCTGCTTCAGTTTTCTCTGCCGGCAATTGTTGGGCTATTAGTAAATGCGTTATATAACATCGTGGATAGTATATTTGTTGGGCGGGGCGTTGGTGATCTTGGTCTTGCTGGTGTTACGGTAAGTTTTCCAATCGTGATGGGATTTATGGCTGTTACTATGTTAATTGGTATGGGGGCGACTGCGTTGATATCGCTTCGTCTGGGGCAAAAACGTGGTGAAGATGCTGAAAAAATTATTGGTAATGCGTTTGTCTTGTTGGTTGTTCTTGGGTTGAGTTTAACTGTTTTTGGGTTGATTTTTCTCAAGCCGATTTTGCTCTTTTTTGGAGCCAGCCCAGATGTTTTGCCCTATGCAACCGATTACATGCGAATAATTTTATTGGGAACTGTGTTTATGGCAATCGGTGGCGGTATGAATAATTTTATTCGTGCAGAAGGCAATCCGAGAATCGCTATGAACACTATGTTAATTGGTACTGTTACCAATATCATACTGGACTATGTATTTATTTTTATATTTAAGTGGGGTATTAAGGGCGCCGCTGCGGCTACAGTTATTTCTTACAGTGTAACAAGCACGTGGGTTCTTTACCACTTCCTTAGAGGGAAAAGTAAACTTAAAATTAGGCGCAAGAATCTTAAACTCAATAGATTGATAGTTAAGGGAATAGTAATTATTGGTTTTCCAACCTTTGTTTTACAGGTAACGGGGAGTATTCAGCAGTTAATTCTTAATCGAAGCCTTGCCTATTATGGTGGTGATGCGGCTTTGGCTGTTATTGGTATAATTATGAGTGTCGTTATGTTTCTCGTAATGCCTGCGATGGGGATTAGCCAGGGAGCGCAGCCTATTATTGGGTACAATTTTGGCGCTAATAAAATTAGGCGGGTAAAACATACTCTGGTGCTCTCAATTATTTCGGCGACTGGGATTGTTGCGATTGGCTTTGTTGTTTCGAAAATATGGCCGCGGTGGATAATTGGCTTATTTACCGAAAGCCCTGAATTAATCGAGATGGGCTCGTATGCTATGGGTGTTTTTTTTAGGTTTCTGCCGTTAGTTGCTATGCAGATGATTAGTTCAAGTTATTTCCAGGCGGTGGGAAAACCAACTCAGGCAACGCTATTAGGTTTATCTCGGCAAGTGTTTATCTTTATACCATTGTTATTTATTCTCCCCTATTTTAAAGGGCTTGATGGAGTGTGGCTTTCGGGACCCTACTCAGATTTAGGTGCTTTTATATTTACCGGTATTTGGTTGTTGGTTGAAATACGGCACCTAAACAAGAGTAAAGAATAGATTCTTTTATTAGTGATCTTGCTTAAACTTATTTGATAAGCGGTCTTTTTTAATAGTGAAAAAGCCAAGAGCGGAAATTGCAAAGGCGCTTATAGCATCTGCTATAAGGTCTTTCATCGTGTCAGCAAGTGCGGCACGACCGATTAACGGGGTGCCGTCCGCAGTAAAAGCTTTTTGCATGTTTAAGGATAATAGGCCGTCAAAAAAGTATTCGTAAATTTCCCATAGTGCACCAACTGCTAATGCAAAACAAAATGCGAATAATGCTATGAATATTGGGCTGAGTTTTAGCTGTATCTTTTTAATATCATTAAGGACACTTACTAAGCTGAATCCAAGAGCGGCGAGCATCGCGGCGCTAAAGGCGTGAAGTATGGTATCCCAATGAGGAATTAAATAATAAAAGTTTCGAACTTCCCCGAGATATATTGCGCAAAATAGAAATACAAAAAATATGATGGACATATAGTTGGGGAGGGTAAGGGACCACTTCCGCTCGATTATGGTTGGTAGCATCATAACAATAACGCCCATGATGCATTGGATGAGCATTAACACATAATCGCTTTTTAGCCGTGCATGAGAGTCTAATGTATCGATTGTATTTGGTGCATAAATGATCTTCACGATTGCATACACTATTGATAAAATTAATGTGATAAAAAGAATGTTACCTGCAATTTCTCGTGCATCATATTGCTTTTTTCCAATATCTTTTTTGTTCATGGAGTATCTCCTTCTAACAGTAATGTATCAGGTTTGAGGCCTGGAACATAAAACTCTTGGGGGATTTTGGTTGGTTTACCATCAGCGTTGGTGCAACACCAAGTAACTTCTGCTTCTGTGCATACTTCGCCGTGCTGATTAAGTATACGTTGGGAGAATATACCAGAGACATTCCCAAGTTTAGTGGGTTCGACCTCAATACTTAATTCATCGAAGAGATATGCAGGTTTTCGGTAATGAATATCGACTCGGGTTATAAACAATGCATAGCCTGCTTTGGTTAGCCCAATGTAGTCAAAATTGATTTCCTTTAGGAACTCCATTCTTCCGTATTCCAAGTATTGTAGATAAATTGCGTTGTTTACATGGTTATACGCATCCAGCTCATAGCTTCTAACAGTCAAGGTGGCTACAGTTTTCATACCTATAGATTATACCGTGAACGCTTTTTTGACAATCGCCCCGTATGGGTAGTACAATTAGCGTATGATCAAAGTAGCTGCCGCTGTTATTGAGAACAGAAATGGAAGGATACTCATTGCGCGAAGGAAGGCTGATATTTCTCTTGGAGGTTATTGGGAATTTCCTGGGGGAAAGATTGAAGACGGCGAAACCCCTGCTGAGTGCGCTGTTCGTGAATTACGCGAAGAAATGAATGTACGTATTGATACGGGAGATATTATAGCCGAAACGGTGTATGACTACGGGGATAAGGTTGTTAATTTAATTGCTGTTCGAGCGATTCTTTTGGATGGAAATTTGCATTTACGGTATCATGACGAAATTAGGTGGGTTTCTATCCATGAAATGGATGACTTTTTATTTGCCCCAGCTGATGAAGCAATCATTGAGAAAATCCGTCAGGACTCTCGTAATACAGAATCTACTAACTCCTGAAACGTTTCGTCTGAGTTTGCGCCAGTTTTTTTTAGCTTTTTGTTAGCTATTACAAAAATACCATCTCGATTAACTATTTGGTCGTGATCTTCTGGTATTTCATCTAAGCCTAATAGTTCGAAAGGTTCAGCTTCTCCTATAACTTCTAAAAACTCAAACACTGCTCGTTCGTTATACCTCGTTTCAATTCGTTGTGGTATTCCTGAGGGATATGGATCTAAATATTCAACTTCTTCCGCGTCTTCTTGTTCGTTCGCATCAAGTATGGAAAAATCGAGGCCTCCCACGGTGTACGAATCGTCTAGCAGGCATTCATTTTCGTTGAGTACGGGCCGTTCAAACGTGTCTAATGCAGGAGTTTCCTCAAAGTTATAGACAAGCACTGCGTCTGGGAAGGTTTCCTGTATATATTCTTTAAGCTCTTCTTCTGTGGCGACTTCGAGAAGTTCGGGTTCCCATTCACCATCGAGATATTCAACTTCGGTGGGCTCAACAGGATCTGTAATAATTTCTTTGAGGTCGGTGATATTTGCGTAATCAATAAGTTCTTCGAGTTCGCCGAGCTCATCCAGCTCTTCGAGCTCTTCAACTTCGCCGAGCTCATCCAGCTCTTCGAGCTCTTCAACTTCGCCGAGCTCATCCAGCTCTTCGAGCTCTTCAACTTCGCCGAGCTCATC
>DUOS01000044.1 GCA_012838745.1 Treponema sp.
TCCATATCATCGAGATCAACGTCCAACATTTCGATATCGTCTAAATCGTCGTCGTCATCTTTCAACATTTCAATGTCGTCTAAATCGTCGTCGTCATCTTTCAACATTTCGATATCTTGCAAATCATCGTCCTCATCTGTAGTAGCAATCGGCTCAGATGATTCCGATAGGGATTCACTTTCGACCAGGTGAGTTTGGTCGCTCGATTCTGCTGAGTCTGCCGGATTATCGAAATAATTTGCGTCTATGGTTGTATATTCAGCCTCTATATCTTCCTGTGATTTTTCAAAAAAAGTTGATATATTTTTAATTTTTTTTAATCGATTTTTAAAAAAAACGGCTGTCTTCTTAGAAAAGTTTGGGGAACGACTGAGGTGAAAGTATTTATCTGCAATGTAGAGAAAAAACAAATATTCTAACACTACTGCAAGCAACGTTGTCCCTACTATACCAGCACCAATAACTGGGGCTAAGTAGCTGGCATTACCAGAAAAACCAAGCATGCGGTAAAGTTTTTCTGCACCTACTACAGTAAAAAATGGTACGAATGATCCAAGAAGCATCGCACTAGATCGTGGGCTCCAACCAGGAATAGCGAGGATAATCGCTGCAAACAAAAAGAATAGCGGAATTAAAAATGAAGAAAAGCCATACACGGAAAACAACATAAGCCCGGGAATAGCAATAAAAGGGACCGTACCGTATAACGGAAAAATTGCGAGAAGTATTGAAACTGCCAATAAAGCAGCACCAACGAGTAGGATAATTCCGCCAACTAAAGAAGCGAGAACAACCCATCGCTGGTTAGTGTGATCATGCATCATGTAGACTCCAGAGAAGATTTCTGTATGCCGGATTCCTTACGCACTATAGAAATAGAACGCCAGTGCAATTCCCACCGGAATAAGATATACAGCAAACCAACCGAGTTTTCCGCGACGAATCAACCCAAGAAGTACTTTTAACGAAAAATACCCCACGATAAAGGCTGTTAGCATGCCGGCGGCTAGAGCTACGGCTGATATGTGTACACTTAAAGTATCGGCTGAATTCAGCTCAAGGATAAATGCTGCGAGAATAGCTGGGATAGACAACAAGAAAGAAAACTCACCTGCTGTTTTTCGATCAAGACCTGCAAAAAGCGAAGCTGAAATAGTGGTACCCGAACGGGAAATCCCGGGGATCACGCCAATACCTTGGGCTAATCCAATAAAAAGGCCTTGGAGTATTCCTGGTGTGGTCGTGGTATTTTTTGCTGTATAGCGACCTGAAACAAAGAGAATAACACCAGTTATTACAAAACTACATGCTATTAAAAAAGGCGAAAAACCTTCAACATAATTCTTAAGAAACAAACCGATAACACCAGTTACCGCCGTCGCTACAATAAGAGCCAAGATAACAGAGCGTTCACCCGCTTCAGATTCAGGTGATTTTCTTATTACAACTCTAACAGCCACCATAAACAACTCGGCAATTCGCTGACGAAACACCAAGACTACTGCAGCGAGGGTGGCTACATGAAGAAGAATGTCGAAAAGAAGCGGCGAGGCCTGATTATTCATCAAGCGAGAAGCAATAGCGAGATGCCCCGAACTTGAAATAGGCAAGAATTCGGCAAGCCCCTGAATAGCACCAAGCACTACGGCGTGAAAAACTGTCATATTGAATACTCCGTCAGAATAACTCCCGAACAATCTGTCCAGGTGATTTTTGATAATAAAGATACCCGTAAACAACTGCGGCCGCAAGCACCTTGCGCCCGTATTCTCTCGTTTCGCTAAAAGGTAAACTTTCAAGGAAGAGTACGGGATCAAGTCCGGTTGCCTTTCGCTGCCAAGAACGCACACGGGTAATACCTGCGTTGTAGGAAAAAAGAGCCGCCATGGTATCGCCATCAAGCCGTCTAATCAATTCAGCAAGATAGAACGAACCAAAGGTTATATTCGTTTCTGGATCAATTAGGTCATAATCAGAAACCTTAAGTTTACGCGCTATATCCCCAGCCGTCGGTTTCATAAGCTGAGTTAATCCTATGGCACCGGCATGAGAAACCACGGATGCTTCAAAGAAGCTCTCACTTCTAATCAGAGCATAGATCAAATACTCAGGAAGATCAAAGCGTTTCGCCGCTACAGAAACCTCTTCTAACCAAGGGCGAGGATACAAATAAGCAAGTTGCTGCTCAGTAACCGGCCCACGAGCCGCCCGCACAGAGAGAACTGTTAACCGAAGTGCTGCAGAGTATTCGCCTGCCCTAGAGAGCCCATCAGCGAGGTCGGTAGCGAGTTCAGGGGAAATATCAGGATAATGTTCTCGCGCAAAGGAATATACTCGCTGTGGCAAAGAATATGTTATAAACCCACGGAGCACGGTTTCTAAGGCGGCCTTTCGGCCTCCAGCGTCTATTTCATTTGGGTCATGTAAAGAGGGGGAAAAAGAAATAATATCTGCAACTGTGCCAGGATCAATTTGCAAAGCCTCACGAGCAAGGACTCGGTAATAGAGAGAACCGTGATCTTCTTCAAAGGCAATACGATAGCCCTCTTGCTCTTCTTGGGGATTAAGCCCACCAGTTTTCGCCGTTATATACGCAAGGCGAGCAAGTGTTTCCCGATCAAGCCAATCATGTAAACTGACGTACAAAGAGCGTAGCGCTTTCCAATCTCGATCTTGAACAAAGCCCACAATCAGTCGGTCGATTATCCCAGAAAAAAAAGCAGGATCATCCCATAAAGGTGCATAGTGTATGAGGTCTTTAAATAATCGTTGTGGATTATCGGAAGATAAATCTAACAAATACCATAGAGCTACATCGCGATCAAAGGGATTTCCTGCATGAGTATATGCTATCTCAAAAACAGAACGAGCATCTTCGTATCGGTGGGATCCTTGGCGTGCCAGAAGTCGGCCTCGATAAAATGAAAGCATATAACCAACTGATTCCTCCGCATACTGTGCGGGTATTTTTGTACCTGCAGCAGTTTTCTCAAAAAGGCTTGTAAATAAGAGAAGCGCTTCATCGAGATCATTTGCACTGTAAAGGGCGGCTCGGCCTAAATCAGAAAGTATGCTGCGGTGAAACAATTCTGGATTATCTTCGTTAAGGAGTTCCTTCCCTACCTCCCAAGCAGGGCCGTAGGCCCGCAAATACACCATCTGCCTAAGAGTAAAGATACGAGAAAAAATAGAATTAGGAAATGATATTTTTGTACCAATAGAAATAAGAGATTCAGAAAGAGGTGTCCGATAAAAAAAGTCTTCAACGCCATCTGGAATTTCATCGAAGCGCCCTTCATCGGCGAGTATAGCAGCTTTTAACGTAGGTGCTTCTAAGGAGAAGGTGGGAAAAATAGGATCAGGCAAGGAGAGACGCTTTAAAGCATCTAAACCTTGTTCTGAAGTACCAACCCGTACAAGGTCTCGTACACACAGAATGCTAAAAGGTTCGCTACTATGCTTTATACCTGTTTCAAGAAGAGCAAGCATTAATGGCAGATTTCCTTCTGCACGAGCGTGTTGGGCTAAAAACCAGGGTGCTTCGAGCCCAATTTTAAGCGCCTGACTAGCTGCATCGGGGGCAACATCTGCTAGAAAGGCGGTGTCTCCGGCTGCGAGTAAGGTTAAAATCTCCTCACGTGAAAATCCCCACGCTGCTTCTTTACAGGAAATAAGCATAATGGGGAAAAAAATGAGAAAAATAAGAACTACTAGTACATTATTTAGGCGGAATTTCGATTTGTGTTCCTGCAATAATGAGGTTTGGATTTCTGACCTTGTTGTGCGCGGCAATGCGCGGGTACAGCCAAGGATCGCGGTAATATGCATCGGCAATGTCCCATAATGTGTCGCCCCATACGATATCGTACCGGACAGATTTTGCTTCAACCGGTTCGGGTTCTGCGGGCGCCACTATTTCTTCTTCCACAAGAGTAACCACCGGTTCTTCATGGGTCACCGCAGGTGGAGGTGTTTCAGGTTCTTGAGCAGGTTCTCGTACTGGCTCACTTTCGGTTGCGGGAACCGCAGACACCTCGGTAAGGGTAGTTCGTGCCACCTCGCTTAACGAGCGATTAAGCATCATTACCCGTGCAGAAACTAGCAGGGCAAGGCCAAGGGCAACAACGCCAACGAACAAAATAAGAACACAAAGCCACGCTGGTAAAAACACTCCGTTTTTCCGTTCTTCTCCATCCATTTCGTATAATCCTTCCGGTGCGTTTCCCGGTACAATGGCATCTAAAGCCACATTTTGATGATGGGGATCATCACCCAAGTGAACTGTTGTATCTATTGGTGTAAGATCAAAATCTGGCAAACTATATTGATCTTCTGAGCTAAGCGTCTCAAGAGAAACGGAAAGCATCTGGCGAGATCCGGAATCCAGATCTACGGCCTCGGCAGAAAGCTCATTTTCTTCATCTAATATTAGGGTTAATTCAATAGTTGGTTCGCCAGCGTTACGCTCTGCTACATCTTCTATTATAAGAGTGCCAACATAGGTGGCAGTGTCGATTGAAGAATCTTCGCTTCGAAACAGATTTATCTGAACACTTGTCTGATTTTCTCGCACCGTCGTTAGTTCTAGTTCCTTACTAACGGGGGACCCCTCTTCTATAATGGGGAAAAACTTGTTATCAGCGAGTTTAATACCTATCCAAGCCGCATTCATGTTTACACCTCTTAAACGAAAGATTCAATATAACTGTAGTATGCTTGCGCTAATCTTGTCAACGCGATTATTGACAGCTGGCGCCACTGGCATCATAATGAGTAACTATGAATACAAGTATAACAGTGGTTTCCGTCATTATTACCGTAGCTCTTGTTCTGTTACTCCTATCCTTTGTAGGAAAAAAAAACGACAAAAAAAAGCCACGAAAGAAAAAAACAAAAGATCGTGCAGCTATAATTCGCGATGCAACCAAACGCCTTTCACAAAACCCCCGCGATCCTGAAGGCTTGCTAGCTATGGGTAACCTTCACTACCACGAACACAATTGGGAAAAGGCCTATGCAGTGTATGAAATATTAATAAATCTTGCTCCAACACATCCTAAAATTGATGAGTTCGAATCCGCGCTCAGGCTTGGCATTTCTGCGGTAAAAACAAATCGAATGAATGAAGCCATAAAAAGTTTTATACAAGCTCGGCAAATCCAGCCTAATCATTTCGAAGTAAACTACAACCTCGGGTATATTTGCTATTTGCAAAAGGATTATGAAAAAGCCGTTCCCTATTTACGACAGTCACTCCTAGTTGAGCAGGACAATGTGCTCGCCCAGCGGTATATGGGATTTAGCCTCCACAAAGCGCACCGCTACCGTGAGGCACTTGCCTACCTCAAAAAAGCGTTAGACATTCAACCCGATGATAAAGAAGCCTTATTTGCCATGGCAGAATGCCTGTATGAATCTGGTTCAGTAGACCGTGCCTTAAAAGTATTTATGCACTTGCGCCCTGATCCCTCTTTAGGCCCTCAATCAGCCCTATACGCTGGCATGATTCATTCCCAAACAAACCAGCACGAAAAAGCTGTTATTGATTTTGAGATTGGCCTTAAGCATGAAAAAATTTCGGTGGATATCGCTAATGAACTGCGCTACAAACTTGCTGTTACTCTTATCAAAGCTCAAGAAATTTCAAAAGCACTCACCATCCTTAAAGAACTCCAACAAATAACTCCGGGATTCAGAGATACCCCAACGCTTATTGTGCGATATCAGGAATTAAACCAGAACAAAAACCTGCAAGTATATTTACTAGCGGTTCAAAGCGAATTTATTTCTCTATGCCGCAAGATTGTTGTACAGTTTTTCCCAGGTGCAAAGGTAAAAATTAGCGATATTTCAGTCTTTGCCGACTATTCAGATATTCTTGCAGAAATTGATACACCAAAATGGTCAGACGTCGTAATTTTCCGATTTTTCCGATCACAAGGAACTGTAGGCGAATTGCTTATGCGCGATTTGCATGCTCGAATTAAGGATCTAAAAGCTGGTAAGGGCATTTGTTTGTCTGCAGGTGTATTTTCCGAAGAATCTCGCCGCTTTACCGAAGGGCGCCCCATAGACATGTACGATAAAGATAGGCTCAACAAGATTTTACATTCGGTTGATACTGGTACACCTCTGCGAAAACGCTGATTTTAGCTCGTATGTATAACAACCAGATGGCGCTCTGTATCTTCTAGAAAGGGAACCAGTACCGGCAACGCATCCCAAGAACCAGCGATACTGCTTATAATCGCCATTTCTTCGTCAATCTTTTCTCGTTTTCCCTTCCATGCAGCAATGTTTCCGCCTGATGAAAGGAGCCCATCTAAGGCTCGATACATTTTTGCATCGAGTGGCCGGAACGCTCTGAATACGAGAAGGTCATACTGCCCTTTTGGGGCCTGTTCAA